>JALHRK010000175.1 GCA_022841505.1 Saprospiraceae bacterium
TTTCAACCGAATTTTTGTTTCTCATTGATATCCCACAGGCCCCACTGGGTACCCACTTCCCCTTCATGATGAAGCTTCCAGGATTCGTCAAATGAGGAGAAATAGAACATTTCGATGTTGTTATCTTTAGTCCAATGCTGCGCGTTAATAAAGTATTTCATCGCATTGTCAGCAGATGGCGTTGCATCCTGTACATTTTGCCCTTTGCTTGGCCATCCGGTTTCCGTGATGATTACTTTTTTGCCATTTGCCACCTGACTTGTCAACTGATACATGTGCTGCAGGTAATTCAAGGCGTTTTCAATGCTGGCACCTTCCCAGAATGGGTAGCAGTTGATCAAAACGACATCGCAGGCATCAATCAGCGCTGGCTTGTCGAGGAAGTGGTAATAGGTATCTACATAGCCCAAGGGGATATGTTTAGGCAAGAGCGCTCGTACGCGCTGTAGGTATTGGACAATGGCTTGCTCAGAGAGTTCATTGCGCTGTAAAACCTCGTTGCCTACTGCCGCGATATCAACCAACCCTGCCTCTGCCAAGTGTACAAGTGCTTTGATTTCTCTTTCGTTTCTTTCTGCATCCTGGCTTATCCAGGCACCTACCATGGTTTTTAGGCCTTTGTCTCGGGCTACTTTTGGAATCAATTCGTTGCCTTGTGTACAAGAAAAGGACCGCACCCATTTTGTATGTGGTGCAACGATTTCCATCCGGCGGGTAATCTGAGCTTCGGTCAGTGTGTCACCAGTTCTCTGCCCTTCAGTATACGGACTGAAGCATAATCCGTGCAGCCCATCATTGAACTGCTGTGTAAAGATCGAATTGATTTCTGCAGTTGTTTTACCTGCAAAATTTAAGCTGGTGCTTTTACTCAAATCCAATCCGTTCGCGATGGAAAGCAACTTTCCTTGTACATAACCTGATGAACCAGTTAAGGCTACTTTTTTTTCGTTGATTGCTGCGCGGATCTCCTGCGTGCGCTCTTCGGATATGTCGTAATCTCTCATAACCCAAATAGCAATCAGAGTACCAGTCAGTGGTATCGCAGAAAAGAAAAGCCTTAGATTAAACATGGTTTCGTATGTCTGCGTCGGTGCACCAGAGTTAAAGTCTATAATTGTTAGAATCAAACCACTCAAAAGTCCTGCAATTGCTAAACCAAATTTTACCATCCACCAATAAATAGCTCCGAAAATACCTTCTCTTCGCTTGCCTGTATTTAACTCATCAATATCAATTACATCAGAAGTCATTGACATCATCAAGGTAAATAAGCTACCTATTCCAAATGATATAAAGGGTAACGCAAATAAAAACAAATAAGGTTTCCCTGGAACGAATAAAAATAATAGTGAAACGTATCCGATGATAGATAAAGATTGAGACCAAATAAATGCTTTCCTTTTGCCCATTACTTTGGACATTTTAGCAACTATAGGAATAATCAATAACGTTGTAAATAAAGCACCTACGCACCCAAATAATGTAGGCCAAATACCTTCCCCGGTACCATTAAACAAATAATATTTAATAATGAAAAAAGAAAATCCGGCTGTAGTATTAAATGCATTAAAAATAAAAAAAGTAGCGATGCATAATTTTTTAAATGGAACTATTTTTAAAGCTTCTTTAAACCCCTGAATGATCAAATCAAAACTTCTGCTTGCATTTGCAAGAGTTAAAGGTTCATAATTTTCATTTAAAGTTGATTTGCTTTTTATAAAAATGCCTGGAATTACTGCTAAAATGGTACAAAATATGGCTCCATATACAGCCAATGTTCTTGTTGCTTCTTCGGCTGAAGGGAAAAGTGTTACATCATACATAATTACCCACAACCAAGGCGCAAATACCCATGCCAATTGTCCAATTAATTGTGAAGTAGCCATGATAGACGTTCTTTCGTGAAAGTCATCACTCATTTCATAGCCCATTGCTACGAAAGGCACACTAAAAATGGTTATTCCTAAATAAAAGGCTAACGAAAAAATTATAAAATAATAAAAATTATAATTTATCGAATTTGTAGCATACAATTGCCACATGAAAGCGAATGAAATACCTGTTATTATACCACCAATAATCACATATTGCCTTCTCCTGCCCCATTTAGATTTCGTATTATCTGTAATAAAACCCATGATTGGGTCTGTTATGGCATCAAAAAGTTTAGGTACAAAATAGATCACACTGACCATCCAGCCTGGAAACCCTAATTTATCAATTAAAATCACAATGAATATTCCCAACATAGCAGGAAACAATTGATTGGCAAGCATACCCAATCCGAAGGCAACCTTTTGCCCGAAGGGAACTTTGTGCGAAAATTGTGCTGAATTACTCATTAGTTGGCGTTTCGTTTATTGATCAATATGGTTTGAATCGCTTTGTCACTGATTTTCAAATGGGTAGATTTTCCGTGGATTGAAAGCGTCAGTTGTTTTTCATTTTCAGTGGGATTAAAAACCACCACCGCAATGGAGCCGTCCGGGTTTTGGGCGGCAGTGACCAAAAGTGTGTTGTCTGCATTTTCAAACCCAATCCGCACCGCTCCCGGCCGGATAAATTTGCTAAAATGGGCCAGCGTGTAGTAGAGTGGCGTGAAATACACCTCATCTGCATCCGGGTCTACGATGACGGGGGCGGTGCACCAGTTTTTGAACCAGTTGGGGCCGCCCTGCTTGTCGAGCACCATATTCCAGTCAATCCAGCCGTCCACCCAATTGTTGAGGCAGCCGATGATGTCCCCTGCATAGCGGTTGACCGGGGCGTATTTCGGGTGCAAAGGTTTGTCTTTCTCCGGGGCCCAGTCCCAGCCCCAATCGGTGGCTTCTTTGCTCCAGTACCAGGCGTCGTCCTGCCATTTGGGCACTTCGGCATCCACGCAGGCTTCTGATTGAATCAAATGTTTGCCAGGGGCTTTGTTGTGTGCGTATTGCAACGCATCAGGAAACACTTCAAAAGTGCTGGCATACCAATGTATAGCCGTTCCGTGGTAATATTTTGAGGAGGCTTCATCCCGGTACATCACATCTACCCATTCCTGCAAATGCTCCCGGTTTTGGTCGTAACCCAGGATTTTTATGTCGCTCTTTCCGTCGGCTTCTAATTTTGGCCCCAGGTGATTTTGCACAAACAAGGTCATTTCTTCCGGGGTATAGTGCATGCTCTCCCAATTATTGCCGTTACCCAGCGGTTCGTTCTCGACTGTGATGCCCCAGATGTCAATCCCTTCCGCTTTGTAGGCATCAATATATTTTGAGAAAAACAAGGCCCAGGTGTCGTAATATTCCGGCAATAATTTTCCGCCCACCCAGTTGTTGTTGTCCTTCATCCAGGGAGGGGCTGTCCAGGGAGAAGAAAGGATTTTAAATCCGTCTTTGGAAATGGCCATGGCCTCCTTAATCATGGGGATAATGTCACCCCGGTCTTCTTCGATGGAAAAACTGTTCAGGGCGGTGTCGCCCTTCACAGGAGTATAGGAGTATTGACTCAGAGAGAAATCACAGGAGTTGATGTGGGTGCGGGTCAGGGAATAGCGGGCGCCATTTTCCCCAAAGTAGGCCTCCAAGATCTTATTGCGGTTTTCTTTGCTCATTCTATTCAACAGCGAGGCAGATGACTCCGTAAACGACCCTCCAAACCCGGTGATGGTCTGGAATTTTTCATCAGGAAGCAAATTAACGGTCACGGAATCATTTCCGGAAGCAAACGCAGGCAATTTTGTGAGTTTATTCCCGCTTGCAGAAGTTTCATAAATCTCAACTTCCAATTTATTATCTGTTGATGAACAAGCATTTAGCATGGCAATCAATAAAAAGGCGACACTGTATATAATTGGATTTCTCATATTGGAATTGGTTAATGCGCCATCGGTGTTTTTTGATTCATTGGAGGCAGCAAGACTTCTTTCAGCAGGGCTTTTTCGTCGCCGCCATACGTTTTTACAATAGGGTTTCCTCCTCTTGACAGTCCTTTGAAAACTCCCTTGTCCACCAAATCCCAAATTGCGTATTTGGCTTTCCCGTCAATGGTGAACAATCCGAAGTGGTTTTCAGAGCCTCCCGGATTGGCAGCATCTTTCCAGATTTCATCGAAAACTTCGAAGTAAAAGCAGGCGATGCCCTCCCGATTTGTCCATTCCCGCATCATTTTGTAATAAAGCCCTTCTTTGTATTCGTCGGTAGCTTTTGAGCCATTGGCGCCGTAGTGCTCGTTGGATGCGCTGGCCCAACCCGTTTCGCCAATATGAATTGGTTTTTCAATGCCCAGTCCCTTCAGGTATTTAGCGACGCTTTGGTATTGCGAAATGGCATAGTCCCGGGCACGAGTCATGGCAGCTGCAATTTTGGCAGTGTCGGAGCGCGTTTCTTCGCCCTTGACATTGCCCCAAAAAGCCGGGTTGTAATGGGTGTCGTGCATGGGATAGGTATGCATGGACACATAATCAACGGCTTTTATTAGTTGTGTTAAATCTTCGACATGGTATTCGGCACCTCCCCCCCCCCAGGATGCGAAATTATCGGAACTTGTAATCCAAAGGTCTTTGGGTAGTTTGCCTGTTTTCTTCAGCGCCTGCAGTTGGTTCACATATTTTAGAATTACCCGGGGCTGCACGAAATAACTGGCTGCCCACTTCACCATCGCTTCATTGCCAACGGCAATGATTTTCACAATGTCGGGGTATTGGTTAGCCATCTCCACCGCCCTTTGAATTTCGGCGGCGTTGGCTTCAGCGTCTTCATCTTCATGGTTTGGGTGGTTAGTCCAGGCATTTTTACAATCAATCCACGCCCCCAACATGACATACATTTCAAAATTGGGTTTTTCCTGTTTTAATTCACGAATGGCCTTAAGTAAATTGGCGGCTTCTGCCAGCTTGGTGTTGTAAGTTCGCAGCACCTTGACATGCATGGCGGCAAGGATTTTCAGGTCCTCTTTCAGTTGCTCCACGGTGGGCTGTATGTCGCGGGAATTCCCACGGTAACCACCAAAAGAGATGGCTAAGTAATCTGGTTTCCCTAATATGTTTTTCGCTGTCACGTCTTGTTTTGCTTGTTGATGTGTTTGGCCAGGATGCCCGGTATGGCATGAAAAACTGAAGGCTAAAGCCAACAGGATAACCGCTGTTTGCCATCGTTTTTTCATGTTATCTCAAATTTGATTCCTTAATCTGGACAGTGATTTGCACAACCTCGCCGGTCCTCCCAAAGATTTCCTGGCTGGTATGGGCATCCACTTTCAAATGGTCGGAAGTAGTGAAAGCGTTGTTTTTGTGTAGGATGGTCACGCTGTTCTCCATTGCGAACTTGTACACGACCGGCACCTGGCAATAGGTAAAACAAATGGACCCTTTTTCGAGCGGTAATTGCCGGTGTTCCTGTTGTACATCAACGTATTCGAATATTCTGGCTTCTTTGAGGAACTCGCTTTCCCGCAGCATGAAAGGGTTGAAATGCAGTTGACCATCTTTCACAAAAACGCCCAACTCGCCGAATCTGCTCAGAATGTCTTCTTTTACCTGTCCGGTCATACCCGGTTGCTGCGCCCCTTTCCCGGCGGGGGTATGGGAATACGGGTCGGTAGGGAATGCACCGTAAAGCGAAGGTGGTTTGTGTACGCCAATGCCTTCATTGATTTCGTAGTAATGCTCCAGTAACCTGCCAATGATTTCCTCGCTTTCGCCATCTCCTGCTGCTTTCACGCAGCACTCCTCCACGGCCAGCAACAGCTTCGACACCATGTGCCAATAAATGGAGCCCAACCCTTCGTAGCCGAAAAATGTCCCCGACCGGCCGGTGAACGCCTTGTGGTTGAAAATGTCCTCAAATATTTGCAGCACCCGATTTTTGTCTTTTTCAACAAGAACCGCATATTTAGTTTTCGAGAGTTCGTCTAAGGCGGTATTCAGGTCGCTGGCATTTTTAAAATTGCTGTTAAAATGGGGTATGCCATTGATGTCCTTTTCGATAATGTCCACATTGCCATCCGATACCAATTGGGTGAGCAGGGCTGACTGCTCCACGGCTTCTTTCGGCAAATTATTTTTTTCTAAAAAGCCCGGTAAATCTTTATTGGGATAAAGCAGATAACTGTATTGGTCGGGCCGGAACAATTTGCTTTTCTTCAAGCTATCCAAAAGCATCAATGCCTCATGGGCGGATAAATATTTGGAACTCAATACGGCCACCTGCCCCTCCAGCATTTCGCTCAAATAGGAAATGGAAATTTTTTCATCGCTTTCGGGGGTCATTAAATTATAGGCATGGTATAAATTATCCGGCCTTTTATTGGCCTCAATTGCATGTTCCAGATAGCGGAGACTCAGGTCAAAAAGCTGCCCTATTTCATGGATGGGAACAGCCTGTTTGGATCCTGAAAATGGCTGGCTGTAAATACGCGTGCGGTATTCGCTGCCAGCTTTCCCCAAACCGTCCAATACCCGTTGGCGATCGGAGTCATTTATTTTCCCCGAAAGCAAATGCTGGTATTTTTTAAATGTCTGTGACACGCTATTTAAAAAATCAACCAATTCCGTGGAAATGGGGGCATGCTCCAATTCTGAAGCAGCCAGTATATCTTTGAAGAAATATAAAAATCGCCGCAAATAGCACAGGGTCACCACAGAGACGCCGTTGCCCACCAGGGCGTTGTTTGCGTCATTCCATTCGGGCCGCTGGGTATTCATCCAGATGCCGCCTTCAGGAATAAAATTAGACAATTTGGCCAATACCGTTGCCAATATTTTTTCTAAAAACGTCACCGTGTAGATGTTCCCACTTTTATCCCGCAACAAGGCGCCGTCTGCTCCTGAATTTTCTTTTTCCGAATGGATTTTTTTGTCTGCTTCATGGTCAAATTCGATGGTATCCTTCGGATTTTTAAGGATGTCTTCGTATTTTTTTATTCGATAAGGCACATTGGCATAGACAAAGCGCTCTTTATCGAAATAGTTGCTCAATTTTCCGGGGGTATGGTCTTCCATAAACTCCAGAAATTTGAGCAAATAAATAATCTGGTGGTCGCCCCAGTAGCCAATATAAGACCAGGGGTTGTCCGGCTCGATGGACTCCCAGTCGAAACCGTCTTTGGTCACCCGGTAGGGGTTGTACCCATCGAATGTGGTCGCATTCAAAAACTTAAGCACCATGCTTTCGATGAATGCCGGGTAGGAATGCGCGAGCGCTTCCCAGTTTTGAAAAATATCTCTCCAGTTCCCCTGATAGTCGAGGATCTTCGAACCGTCTTTTTCGCTTCGGGTGTTGATGGAAAACCAGTTCCAGGGGCGGCTGGGGTCGCCGTGTCTTCGACTGAATTTGAGCGGCATATATTCGAGGCATGCCCTCGTAAAATGAGCATCCCTGCTTTGCTCGGCTATTCCTTTCACCTCAAAAAACGAAAAGACATCGGGCAATTGATCAAGGACGGGTTTTGAGTTTTCAAAAACGGTTTTGTTGGTATTGTACAAATAATGGCTGAAATCCCATTTTTCGATTTGATAATTGTGGTCAAAAATCCCGCCCCGCATGATGTTAAAAAGCACGTTGGAAAAGTGGCGGGTGTCCCGGTTGTGGTCGGAAGTCAGTTGCAGCCCATCGGCGGCAGCGTTGATAACGAACAGGCGTCTGGCCCCGGCCGCTATGTCCTGGTTTACGAGCTGGTGTAACCCTTTTTCATTTTTAATTAAGGCTAAAAGTTTGGCTACCGCCACATGACTTTGGTTCACGTTGGCGACAATCATCCATTCTTTTTCAGCGTGGGACGCCAGCGCTATTTTTTTGTGAAGAAAATAGGCTCCTTTTTCCGCCTTTACGTCTTCTTCCTGCCGGAGCGGGATTCCTTTCCTGAATGCCCCAAGTTGCAGGGAAGACAGCAAATATGCCGGGTTTTCAAGGCCAAGTGACCAAACCACGTTGGCTTTCAGTGCTTCGCTGGGTTCGGCTTTATCCACAATAATGGCACTCAACGCATAGATGCCTAAGCCCGTTGCCTTGTCCAATTCGCTCCTTTTATAAGCATCCACGAGGTTGCTGGCACTGTTTTGCAAACTGCTGGGCACCCCGTAAGGCAAAATATTTTGGATGCCGTCCAATAGCTCAATATGGGCTTCAGCCGGCGCATTGTTTATCAACCTGGATTTTCTGACAAAACCAAATTGATCGCTGGAATTCCATTCCACCTGAAAGGTCAATTTCAGGTTATGGTTTATTTCTTCGAAAATGATTTTATTTCCGAAAATATGTTTGTATAAATTCCGGCTGGTGCGGTGTATGCCTTCGTAACGGCTGGAAAAGGGTTCCCAAATTTGTTGGGTGCTGCCATGGTGAACCAGAAATATAGTTTTGCTGCCCGTAATTTCGGTAGACTCGGTTATTTTGTCATCGGTATAATATGGAAACAGCGCAAAATCGGCATTTTTTCGCCCTGCGCTCAACCCACCGTTGCTGGAAATGAACATCCAGTGGTCGGAGTCGCTGACAATGCTCATAAAAAAAGGGCGCAGTGCATCGCTGTCCGATATTTTAAAATAGCGATCACCTCCTATTTGAGTGTATTCCAGTTCCATATTTGTAAATTAATTAATTAGATTCCTGGTAAATCTTGACATAATCCACCAGCATCTGCTGCGGGAACGGCGTTTGGGTGGTTGGAAAGCCCACATAATTGCCGCCCACAGCAACATTCAGGATGATGAAAAAGGGATGGTCATAAACCCATTCGCCTGGAACATCCTCCGGTTTAATCCGCTGATAAAGATTTTCGTCAACGTAGTAATCAATGTAATCTTTCCCCCATTCAATGGCAAAAACATGGAAATCCACATCGAAGCGGTCGTTGGTGAACCCAAAACTTTTTGTAATGGCTGCGCCACCTGAATAGCCCGGACCATGCACCGAACCATGAACGAGGTTGGGCTGTTGTCCCCGGTATTCCATGATGTCAATTTCACCGCATTGGGGCCATGGGACTTCATTTATGTTGCTGCCCAACATCCAGAATGCGGGCCAGATGCCCGGTCCCCAAGGCATTTTAAGCCGTGCTTCAAAGCGGCCATAAGCCTGATCGAAAACTCCTTTTGTATTAATTCTCGCAGAAGTAAACGCACGGCCTGCGTAACTTTCCCTTCGTGCAGTAATAGCCAGATTCCCTGCTCCATCGAGGGAGACATTTTCTGGGCGGTCGGTGTAGTATTGCAATTCCTGATTACCCCAACCGTCATTCCCGGGGCCGATTCCGATGTCGTAAGTCCATTTCGCAGCATCCGGAAGGGTACCGGCCGGGCCATCGAAATTATCTTCCCACACCAGTTGGTAGTTGCGATCAATGACGGCATTTTCATCATCCTCGCAGCTCCAGGAAGTGAACAAAATCGCAATAACCAGAAGGCTATTTATTAGAATTGAATGATTCCATTTCATGGTAAATGTTATTATTCAGGTTGATTTCAAAATAAACCCATGGTGATTTTTAAAAACCACCATGGGTTGAAATTAATTATGAAATAAAATATTATCGAGATAAATATTCCCGTTCCCTTCGAATTTAAACTGGAAAACATTGGCCAGGTTAACCGTTGGGGTAAATGCCGTCAAAGGAATGTCAATACTCGTCCAGCCGGATGTAGGCACAGTCAATGAAAAAAGTTTCTCCGCCGGCCCCGGACTGATTATGAATACATTCAGTTGCGTGGAATTTGCTGTCCAGAAATCGAGGTGCAAGTGGGTCATATTGCTAACATTCTGGCTGCTGCCTAACTCAATGCCCTGATAATTCAGGCCGGTGTAAAGGAGCGTATTGTTCCCGGCAATCGCTACCTGAGAAACCTGAGTGGCCTGGCCCCAGCCAGGATTGAGGTTTGTCCCTGCAATGTTGGTGTAGGCATCGCTGAACACGGATATTACGTTGGCCGCATTAAACGTTGGGGTTGGCGCCGCAGTCGTTGGAGTCGTACCACCACTACCACCACCGGTTTTGTAGAAGTAGATGTTATCTAAGTAAATATCGCCGTTGCCGTCAAATTTAAACTGAATCAGGTTGGCAAGGTCAACAGGGCTAAAATTAGTCAGGGGAATGTCCACGCTCGCCCATCCCGATGTGGGAACGGACAGGGTAAAAGGAGTCTCCACCGGGCCGGGGCTGATCAGGAAAACATTCAGGCTGGATGAATTATTCGTCCAAAAATCAAGGTGGAGGTGGGTCATATCAGAGGCATCAAGGTTGCTGGCGAATTGGGTTCCCTGGTAGTTCAAACCCGAATAGAGCAAGGTGTTGTTCCCTGCAACCGGCACCTGTGAAACGACGGTCGCCTGTCCCCAATCTGGATTGAAATCCGTTCCGGGAATATTGGTATATGTATTGCTGAAAATGGAGATCACGTCAGCAGAATTGCGGGTTGGCGTCGGTGCAGCAACCGTTGGCCCGGTCGTCACCACCGCTCCGGCTTTGTAAAAATAAACGTTGTCAATATAGACGTTGGGCAAATCGCCGGATAGCACCAACTGGGCGAGGTGCGCCCTGTTCACTAACCCCGTGAAATTCGAGAGTGGAATGTCTAAACTCACCCACTGCTCCGAAACAAGGGTTGGGCGGGTGAACGATAGCTCGTGCGAAGAGTCGTCGCCCCCGTCGAAAGTGCCGTTCGCTCCAAAATCAACGAGCAATACCCTGAAGGCAGCCGGGAGGTCAGTGGGGTCGGGCGTCCAAATATCAATATGGAAATGCGTCATGGCCGACGCATTGATGGTCTGGGAAGTAAACTCAATGCCAACGAAATTGAGGTCCCTGTACCGCTTTACATCGTTACCCGCTACCTGAAGGTCAAAATCCTCGGCAGTTGAAAATTGCCACCGGGTGTTCCAGGTATCCACCGTAACATTGTTGTAAGCATTGCTGAAAAGCGAAATCACGCTGTCCGCACCGATGGTTGGCGTAGGCGCAGGGGTTTGTGGGCCAACGGTTTGCCCGGTTGAATTGATGGTCATAGAGCCGACGGCATCCACCTCGCCCAATTTGGCTGTGACGACCGCAATTCCGGCGCTAATGACGGAAACCACGCCCGTACTGCTGACCGAAGCCACTGAGGTATTGGAAGAAGAAAAAGTAAAATACGCCGGGGCGGCCTCCACACTTTGGTCAACGCCTGACGGCATATTAAAGGTTGCCTTTAACCCGCCGATATTCAGGTTTTGTCCCGTTTCTGCTGAAATCACCTGGTCCTGGCCTTCCAGGATGGCAGCCCTTGGATGGGCAATGGTTCCCAGTTTTTCAAAGGTTACCTCGTCAATCCAGAAGGTGTAGCCAAGACCTTCTTCCGAGCCTTCTGAGTAGAAAAACATGCCCTTTTCCTGCGTCAGTTTTGAAGCGTCGGGGATGGGGATGATGTATTTTTGCCAATTGGTATTGACCTGTACCCCCCGCAGGATGACCTGGTGTTTTGACTCGCCAAAGTCGTTTCCAAATCCGACTACATCAATCGTAGCCGATTTCGAAGCTTTGGCCCAGAAAGTGAGCGCGTCGTAGCCAGTCAGGTCACGCCCGACTGAGGTAAAATAGGCGCCGCCGGCATAAGCCCCCTGGGGGTCTCCCGCATCCGGCACCGCAAATTTCATGGAGGCTGAGCCTTTGTATTTCACCTCGGAGTCCACGTCGAAGGCGGTCACTTTTGAGCCGCCGAACGCCCCGTAGTTCAGCCCTTCTGTAAACGCATCAATGAACACTTCTGCGGTGGTGGGAAAACTGGCCGGTTCGAGTTCGTCCAGGCTCCTTTCGCAACTGACCATCGTAAATATCGCCAGTGCGGTACACAGTGTGTATGTCGAAATTTTAAGTTTTATATTTTTCATTGCCGTCTTTTTAAATTTTGGTTAATTGCCAATGCTGATTTGCAAATAGGTCTGTAATTCCCATTCCTGTCCGTTGTCAAAACCTATGGCGGTGGGGTCGCAAACGACTTCGCCCCGGTCATTGATCGTGGTCGCCGGGCAATAGCGGGGCGAATACTGGTCGAGAGAACGCCAGGTATAGCGCACACCCAAGCGGGAATTAGGCAGATCAAACCAGGATGGCTTAAAGAGATTTGTGGAAATATCGGCCATGAGCTGGAGCGGGAAGGTCAGGTTGAAGTCACGGTGGTAGTCGTAAGGGCCCCAATCGTTGACTTTAACCATTGTCGTGAATTTGACCCTTTTATAAACGAGGCGCAAATCGCCGCCAAAGCGCTGGATGAGCCTGCCGTCGCTGCCGTTGGCCTGGGCCGTCCCTGCGAACAGGTTGGTGATAAGCCCGAACTCAGGCGTTATTTTTGAAACGATGCGGGCATGAGCCTCCCATAGGTCCTGTGCAGGAGGTGCACCGGGGAATGCGAAAATAGTGCGCCCGTCGCCGAGGATGCCGATGGCTGCATCCTGCGTGGTGGGCAAGTGCCGGTAAATGAAGCCGGTACTGATGGCAAAGGGTGCATCTTCGGCCAGGTCATTGTCCCATTCGTGCATCCAGGTGCCGGGAGTCGGATCGTAGGTAAGCAGGATTTCTCCGGCAACGGTTTCCCGATT
>JALHRK010000176.1 GCA_022841505.1 Saprospiraceae bacterium
TTTTGGGACATCTATGCATTACTATCCTACGTGATGCATTTACCCAAAATTGAATAAAATGAGAAAAGTATTGCTCTGGCTGACCTGCCTGTTTCCACTTATCCTGTCAGCCCAAAATATCGTCCTTAACCCGGGGTTTGAAACACTGAAACCCAATTCGATAATCAAGTCCTGCGATTACATCCGGAACGGAAAAGTTTTCACCAATTCGGTTCAGGACTGGAGCGCGTTCAACAACTACACTCCCGACCTGATCATTTGGTACGATTCGCTGCGCAATTGTTCTTATCCCAAACCCCACAGCGGGCACAACATGGCGGGCATCATCGCCTACCACCCCAATACGGATTCGGGTTATGAAAACGATTACCACGAACTGATTCAGGGCAAACTGAAAGGGCCATTGAAACCCGGCGTCACCTACCGCATTTCCTACTGGGTGCAGCAAAACGATTCTACAGCCATTAAGCACCTGAAGGCCGTTTTTGGTCACAGTACCAGCATCATTCCGGTGAGTTGCAACAACCTCGGCGTGTGGTTTACGGAAGGCCCCATTCAACCCACGGAAGATTTCAATAAAACCATCCGCGATTTTGGCATCACGCCGCATATAGTAGAGACGACAGTCGTCCGGAATAAACCTAATGCCTGGACGCAGGTCACAGCCACCTTCACCGCCGACAAGCCCTACCGCCATTTCATCCTTGGAAATTTCAGCAGCGATGCGCGTACACAGACGTTCCCGTTGGTCTCGGATTCCATCATGACGCTGCGAAACAGCAATAAGCCATTTTATCAAAAACTGAAGCGCATCGCCTACTACTGTGTGGACGATTTTAGCATCGAAGAATACCGCCCAGAAAACGCCGGTCAGCAAATTGCTGCTGCACTAAGCGCCAAAAAGACCTATACCCTGACCAAAGTGCTGTTTAATACCGCCGAAGCCGTCGTGCTGCCGGAATCTTTTGCAGAATTGGATGCCCTGGCGGCCTACCTGCAGGAACAACCCGAAGTGCGCGTGGAAATCGGCGGACACACCGATCACATTGGCGAAACACAAGCCAACGCAACGCTGTCAGAAAACCGGGCAAAAGCGGTTTGTCAATACCTTGCCGAAAAAGGCGTGGCACCCGAACGCCTAACTGCCAAAGGCTATGGCGAAAGCAAGCCGGTAGCGGGGAATGATACAGAGGCTGGGCGGAAACGGAATCGGAGGGTGGAGTGTAAGGTGGTTACTGGTTATTAGTTACTGGTTATTGGTAGCTCTGGAACGGATGCGAGAACAGAACAAACAACGAACAACCGACAACGAACAACGGCTTGACCAATAACAAATAACCAGTAACAATTAACCACTACTCCACTTCAAAAGTCACCTTCACCGAAGTCACAAAATTGACCATCAGCATGCCGATGTCTTTCGTCATAGGCTTGGTTTCGCTGCCGAGTTGGGGCTTGCGCGAGTAGTTGCCCATGCCACCCGGATAGGCCATATTGCCTAAGTCTTCCAGGTCTTCAATGGCAAGCGTTCCGATAACCTTTTGTTTGTTGGCCACCGCCAGCATCTCTGCTTTTGTGCGGGCATTTTTCAGCGCCTGCACTTTGAGTTCGTTCATGTACGTATCCACCTGCGAATGCGAATAGTACATCGTGTTGGCGCTCGCTACACCGGAATCCCCCAGTTTGGACAGCAACGTGTTGACAGATCCGATGTTTTTGGCTTTGACCAGGTAGCTTTTGGAAGCCAAAAAACCCTGGCCTTCCATCTGATAAGAGCCAAAGCCGCTGACATTTTCCACGCGAATATCGGCGGAAGCAATGCCGGCATCACTTGCTGCCTTGAGGAAACGCGCCTCCAGCTCTTTCAGGCCAACGCGCAGACCGCTGTCGTCCTGGTACTCTGAAAGGCTGATGCTCAGGTAGATTTCATCCGCTTCCACGCTTTTTTCTGCGGTTCCAAAAACAGTAATCGTACGCTTGGAGCCCATACCCGGTTGGGCAGTAGCTGTAGTGAAAAACGAACATACGCCGGCGACTGCCAGGCCAAGAAAAAGTTTCTTAATCATAATGGATTATTTTTGCTGCAAATGAAGGGCATTTTTTTCAATGTGCAACCATTCCTTGTGGTAATTATTCGCTGCTCCGGCGTATGTTTGATGGTTGGATTGTTCATCTTACAAAAAACAGCATGACAAATTCCCGTCGCAGTTTAATCCTCGCTCTCGTTGCAGGCGCTTTCGTATTGTTGTTCATCAAATCCCCGACCGTCTTTCCAGGCGTTGAATGGATCATCAAGGTGCTTCCGTTTTTAGTTTTCGGGCTCAGTTCCTGGGGAGCGGTATTGGGTATGCGCAGTGTTAAACAGCAAGGCGGGTTATGGCCGTGGGTGGCATTTTGGCTGAACGCACTGATCCTGATCGCTTTCTTTTTATTGATTATTCTTCTTTTTGAAGCATTGCGAAACTTCAATTAACAAAAAATCAAAAGCCTGGCTATGAATCTATTAAAACCTATTTTACTCCTGTTCTTGTTTATGCTCAGCACCCAATGCCAACAGGAAAAAGCCCCCGAAGCAGTTGTATCCAAACGGCCCGATCCCCACAGCTTTTCCAGGCCCGATGAAGCGGTGACGAAGCACCTCGACCTGAACCTGAAAGTAGATTTTGATCAAAAAATCCTCTCCGGCTTTGCCCGCTGGACCATTTCCGCCAAGGACAGTGCGACAACCATCGTCTTCGATACCCGCGACCTCAACATTCAAAAAGTAACGCTCGGCGCCGCCGAAAAAGAGACCACCTGGACACTTGCAGAACCACATCCGATTTTTGGCAGCGCACTGACCGTGCGCATCGAACCAAAAACAGAAATGGTCAGCATTTACTACGCTACGCGCCCGGAAGCCGCGGCGCTGGGGTGGATGGATCCCGCTCAGACTGCCAGCAAAAAACTGCCTTTTCTGTTCACGCAAGGCCAGGCGATCCTGACCCGTACGTGGATTCCCTGCCAGGACAGTCCGGGCATCCGCGTCACCTACAACGCCGCCATTCAAACGCCTTCCGGCATGATGGCGGTGATGAGCGCCGAAAACCCGCAACAGCAATCGTCCGATGGCAAATATACGTTCCGCATGGCGCAACCCATTCCACCCTACCTCATCGCACTGGCGGTTGGCGAATTGGCTTTTCAACCGGTAGGCAACCGAACGGGCGTCTACGCAGAACCGAAGGTGTTGCCAGATGCCGCCTGGGAATTCGCCGACATGGAAAAAATGCTGGTGGCTGCCGAATCGCTTTACGGCCCTTACGCATGGGGGCGCTACGACCTGGTTGTGCTGCCGCCCGGATTTCCTTTTGGCGGGATGGAAAATCCTCGGCTGACTTTCGCAACGCCGACTGTCATTACGCACGACCGCGCCTTAGTATCGCTGGTGGCGCACGAGCTCGCCCACTCCTGGTCGGGCAACTTGGTCACGAACGCCACCTGGAATGATTTTTGGCTCAACGAAGGCTTCACCGTTTATTTTGAACGGCGCATCATGGAAGCGCTTTACGGCAAGGATTACACCCACATGCTCGCGCTGCTGGAATACGGTGAGTTACAAAATGAGCTCGAAGACCTCGGCGCCACCAACCCGGATACGCGGCTGAAACTCGACCTGGAAAACCGCGATCCCGACGAAGGTGTCACGACCATTGCCTACCAGAAAGGCGCCCTGTTTCTGCATTTCCTGGAGGAAAAAGTGGGTCGGAACAAATTCGACGCTTTTCTGAAACAGTACTTCAAAGCGCACGAGTTTCAGACCATGACCACGGAAAAGTTTTTGGAATACTTAAAAACAAACCTGCCGGAAACCGCCGGCATGGAGGCAACAATCCGGGAATGGATTTTGGAGCCGGGCCTTCCGGACAATGCGCCAAAACCGGAATCTAACCGCCTTTCAAAGGCAGAATCGGCGGCCTTAGGTACCCTGCCTTCCCGGTTGCAGACCGCTCGTTGGACCTCCCACGAATGGGTCCACTACATTCTGCACTTACCGGATACCCTTGATGCTGCCGCATTGGGTAAAGTTGATCAGGCTTTTAATTTCACGCGTTCGGGCAACGCCGAAATCCTGTGCGTCTGGTACGAAAAAGCAATTCGACAGGGTTATTCGCCACAAATTTTGCCACAAATTGAAACTTTTTTGGTGGAGGTGGGCCGCCGCCGCTTCCTGACGCCAATTTACAAAGCTTTTAAAGAAAGCGGACAGGTTGAAACGGCCCGGCAGATTTTTGAAAAAGCAAAAAATGGGTATCACTCGGTGAGCCGGAACAGTATCGAGGAGCTTTTGAAAAACGGATAGTGTCTGTTTTTATAGTCCGATAGCTGCGTTACGCTCGACCCCAAAATCGGTCATTTACGCAAGTAAACTCCCGTTTTTGGGGTCGAACGTGCCTTGCTCTCGAACTCTAAAGAACAGACACAACTGGAAGGAACGGACACTAAGAAGCATACTGCCTGAAAATGAATAATCAAAATAAAAGGATCGTCATCATCGGTGGTGGCGCCGCAGGATTTTTCGCTGCCATCCGTTGCGCAGAAACGGATCGCGATGCGGAAGTCGTCATCTTAGAGCGCGGTAAAGAAGCGCTGGGCAAAGTGAAAGTCTCCGGCGGCGGGCGTTGCAATGTCACGCACGCCTGCTTCGACGCAGCCGAGCTGATCAAGCGCTACCCACGTGGCGGGCGTGAGCTGCTCGGGCCTTTCCACCGCTTTGGCTGTGCCGACACGGTTGCCTGGTTTGAACAGCGCGGGGTACGCACAAAAACAGAAGCCGACGGCCGGATGTTCCCGGTGACCGACAACTCCCAAACCATCATGGATTGCCTTTGGGATGCCGCCCGAAAGGCCGGGGTGAAGGTTTTTTTGCAACAGCGCGTGGATCGCATCGCGCCACCTTCAGACCAACAGCCTGCCTGGACGATTCATACCAAAGATCAAACGCTTTACGCGGATAAACTAATGCTGGCCACCGGAAGCAGCACTGCGGTATGGGAATGGCTGCGCGAACTGGGGCATACTATTGTTCCGCCTGTGCCTTCATTATTCACCTTCAACATCAAAGACCCGCGTATTTTGGGGTTGGAGGGCATCTCCGTTCCGAATGCGTTCACGGCCGTTGAAGGCGAAAAACTCAACGACGCCGGGCCTTTGCTCATCACACATTGGGGCATGAGCGGGCCTGCAATCCTCCGGCTTTCTGCCTACGGCGCCCGGCTGCTGGCGGATCGAAACTACGATTTCCACCTCTTGGTCAACTGGACGGGCCAATCACCCGACGCTGTGAAAACAGCACTCGAAAACTGCCGCAAAACCGAAGCCCGAAAACAGGTGCTCCCCCACCCTATCCTGGGTTTGCCGTCGAGGCTATGGCGAAGTTTGGTTACTGCTGCCAACATCCTGCCTGAAATCAAATGGGCCGATCTGAACAAGCTGCAATTCCAGGCATTACACACGGAACTTTCGGCGGGACGTTTCCGCGTAAGCGGAAAAAGTACCTTCAAAGAGGAATTCGTGACCGCGGGTGGAGTCAGCCTGCGCGAAGTGAATTTCAAAACGTTTGAGAGCAAGTTGCTGCCGGGGCTTTATTTTGCCGGGGAAGTGCTGGATATTGATGCGGTGACGGGTGGGTTCAATTTTCAGGCGGCATGGACTGGGGGGTGGATTGTTGGGGAGGCGATGGGGGATGGAAATGGTTAATTTTACTTCTTAACCCAAGTCAACGAGATTGGAAACCGACCCCGCTAATTTTGTGCTTTGAAATAATTCATCATCAAAACACAAATTAGCATGCAAGCCATTGAATATGCCCAATACGGAGCGCCGGAAGTCCTTCACCTGAAGGAAGTTACAAAACCTTCTCCAAAATCAAAGGAGGTATTGATCAGGGTTTATGCCACCACCGTGACGGCGGCAGACCTTATGATGAGAACCGGGAAGCCCTATCTCGGCAGGTTATACACGGGTTTAACAGGCCCCAAAAGGACAATTCTTGGGTTTGAATTTGCCGGAGAAGTTGTGGGCGTAGGCGAAGCGGTTACCTTGTTTAAGGTTGGAGACAAAGTTTTTGGAGGAACGACTACGCTGGGTTGTTATGCCGAATATGTCTGTGTAAGCGAGCACGATGTTTTAACGACGATGCCGGATAACATCAGTTACGAAGAAGCTGCGCCTGTAAATGGAAGTGCCATCACCGTCATGAATTTTTTAAAAGGGTTGGGCAAAATTCAGAAAAATCAAAAGGTTTTAATTATTGGCGCATCCGGGGGGTTGGGTACCTATGCTGTTCAAATTGCGAAACATTTTGGCGCTGAAGTCACCGGCGTGTGCAGCACAAATAATGTTGCGTTGGTCAAATCTTTAGGCGCCGACAACGTGATTGACTATACCCGGGAAGATTTCACAAAAAATGGCGAACAATACGATATTATTTTTGATACCATAGGCAAAAGCTCATTTTCAGCGTGTAAAAATTCGCTCACCCAAAATGGCGTTTACCTTTCAGCCGTGCTTGATTTTACGCTTTTTTTGCAAATGATCGGGACGTCCATATTTGGCGGCAAAAAAGCAAAGTCTTCGGCAACAGGAATGCTTCCTGTTAAAGAACGCCTGAATTATTTTATGGAGCTTAAAGAATTATTGAGCACCTCAAAAATTAAAACGGTTATTGATAATTGTTATCCTTTGTCGCAGGTTGCAGCAGCCCATGCCTATGTGGAAAAAGGACATAAAAAAGGGAGTATTGTTATTTCTGTTTAAGTACCCTTTTCCTGATTCTACTCAAGGATTCCGGCTTAACGCCAATATAGCTTGCCAACTGATATTGGGGAATTCTTTGAAATAAATCAGGTCTTGATTTTAATAACTTCAAATAACGTTGTTCCGGAGAATCTGCAAGGTAAGAAGTCAATAATTTCTTTTGTTCGGCAAAATCAGCCTCCACAATGACGCGCGATATGGTTTCAAATCTTGGAAATTGCTTAAACAACTCCTGGGCTTGTCGCTCATTGCCAACGCTGACGGCGGTGTCTTCAACGCAAACTAAGTTATGCGTTGCAGGGGTTTTCGGGCCAAAATTGTTGAGTGAAATTACCCATTGTTCTTCCGTGAAAAAATTAGTCGTTTTTTCTTCTCCATCCGTTAAAATATATTCCCGGATGCAACCTTCCAGGATAAAATAGGTATCAACGGAAAACTGTCCTTCTTTCAGCAAATAATCCCCTTTTTTGAAGGTTTTAACGACCATGTGCTCCCGAATAGCGTTGGCTTCTTCTTCTGAAAGTGGGGATATGCTGGAAAAATAGTTGATGAATTTGTTGTGCATGGTTGTTTTTTACTTGCTCGGATTCGGTGCCAGCGGGTTGCACATCAGGGATTCATAATTCTTCTCAATTCCTCCTCAAAGTCAATCGTTTGTATAGATGGCATGCGAAAAGAAAAAAACGTATCGCCGCCAAGATTGGTAATGGCAAAATCTCCTTGGGTTATGATGTCCATTCCGATGATAATATCGCAATTATCGGAAGTATCTTGAAATTCAAGTATTTCCTGATAAGCAAAAACGGGAAAATTTGGCAAATATAGGTGAGCCATATAAACAGGTGCTTCAACAATGTGAGAAGCTGTAGCCATATGCGTGATGTTGATGATTTCCAGCCCAAGCATCTTTGCGCTTCGCTTTGAAATGCAACTACACATCGCACCTGTATCCCACAAGGCATTGACCCAAAGAATTCCTTCAGAAGAAGAAAAATTTGCATCAGGCATTTCAAAAGCCATGCTGACACCCACAGAAGTGTGAACTGCAGGCACGATGCCGTCCCTGCGGTTGGAAAAAGCAAAAAACGTGGAGGGGCTTTCCATTATTCAAAAGTAACGATGTCGTGGTTGCGAATAACTAATGGGCGCTCTTCTTCTGCCGGAATACAGAACTTGATGATAAAAGTGCCCGGTTTTTGGGTCTTTGTGATGGTACGGTAAGCTTCGCCGATTGAATGAAAGTCGCCGATGACGTTTTGTCCGGCAATCACCAAATACCGCCCCCGATACCGCTTGACCAAAGCTTCCCGGTTGGCAAGATACCAATGGAATTCTTTTTGCAATGGATGAACGACTTTGTCAGGTTCTGGAACGGTGACTGTTGCCATAGGTTAAATACTGTTTTGTAATTGTAAAAAACACGTATCTCAATTAGAAGGACGACACGCAATCAGGGCTTAGATTTCGTCCTCATGTGTCCCTGTGCCCATTCGCGCATCGTCTCGTTCGACCAACCTTGCTCTTCCCAAAGCCGATCCATTTCCTCAGATGCCTGCGCTGCAAAATACTGAGATAACAATGCTTTAATCTCCTTGAGCTGTCCTTCCTTAAGCGGGATCGAGAAGATTTTCAGCAACTCTAATTGCAGATCAGTCAGACCTTGAACTGCTTCCATACGCTTATTTTTTTGCAAGATAACAACTTTTTATAGCTGTAGGTTGCCTCAGTGTTCACAGAATATGAAAAAGCGTCGTAAACTGAGGCTTGATTCGTTCTTTGTTGGGCTGATGGGTAAATTAAATACGAAGACGTGATTGGCTACTAGCAGGGCATATGCAATTAGAGGCTGATCTGAGGAGTGCCATGCTTTGAAATGCCCGGGATGGGAAGTATTGGAGCTTCATTCAGAATAGGCTCGACTGATCATATTCTAAGAAACGCTGCCTCTTCTTAGTAAAATAACAATCAATTGTCTAAATTTTTACATTTTTTTAAAAAAAAGCACATCTTCATTAATTTGATGTTTATATTTAGACAACAGTTGATGTATTTTATTCTCATCCTTAACAAAAAATGATTAGTATGAAACGGACACTAAAGCTTACTCCTATTGCACTATTAACGTTATTGGTACCTGTGACGAATGCCTACGCCGGGGATATACCTGAAGCTATTACTGTAACATTTGAAGTACCAGCTGAACTTAAAGTAACAGAAGATATTAAGGAGATTAGTGTGATACTTTACCCCCTTGGAGAAAAGCCAAAAATCGTACAAAGTGAGCAAAACGAGACCGTTTTCGCAATGAATGAAGAGGATCGTTTAAGAGTGGATGTAAAATTAAAATACAATAACAACAGCGAAAAAAAGAAGCATAATTTAACAATCGGGTTAGAAACAAATGAATCATTTGCCAAAACCATCCCTGATGAAGTGGTTTTAGCAAATGATTCAACGGTTTCATTTCACATAAAATGCGGAAAAACTGGTATTTCTAATATGTTATTAAACTTCATCAGTAACAAAACAGGGTATAAAATCTCTCGCTACGTGCCTTTCTCCTTAAAGATCAATCCTTCAGTTAGTGCAGAAAGCCGTTTCTTCACAAACAACTGGCAATGGATTATATCCACCATTTTCATCCCTTTGGTGCTATTTTTTTACCGAAATTATATTAAGAAGAAGAAACTAAATGCAGTAAAAAACAAGCAAGATATTCAAAATAATAAAGATTCGTGATGACTTAGTCAAAGTAGTCACGACTCAAAATTAAATTTAAGTCGTGACTACTTCAACTAACCAATCGAATAAGGCTGGCCAACTTTCTAATCACTCCCCCAACCCATACAACTTCATCCCAGCCTGCTCATACTTATCCCCCTTCACCCACCTCGGCTTCCCAGGTGCGTCCGCAATCAACCGCGTCGTGTAAGCAAAAGACTGGCAATATTTCAGAAAATAATCGTAATCAATCGAATCCGGGTTATCGGTGACCTGATGGTAATATTTGTTGATCTCCTCGTCGAAATCTGTGACGCCGAGACTGAAACACAGCGCCGGGATGCCTTTGGCAGCGAAAGAAACGTTGTCGGAGCGGTCGAACAGGTTTTGCTCCGGCGCGGGGTTCGGAATTACTTTCAGCCCCAGGGCTTCTATGCCTTTTTGCAACAGATCATCCGTGCCCGTGCGGCCGTGTCCGACGATGGAAATGTGCTCGGTAGTATTGTAGCCGCCATTGTCTATGTTCAGGTTAAAAATGACCTGATTGAGCGGAATGAGCGGGTTTTCAGCGTAGTATTGGCTGCCCAGCAGGCCCAGTTCTTCGCCCGTGACGGCCAGAAACAGGATGGAGCGCTTGGGGCGTTGCTGCGAAAAAGATTTGGCCGCTGCAATCAGCGCCACCGTGCCCATCGCATTGTCGCGGGTGCCGTTGAAAATGGAGTCCTGGGGCGTGAACTGGCCGCCGCCGTCTTTGCCGGTGCCCACGTGGTCGTAGTGGGCCGTGAGCAGCACGTATTCATTTTTCAAAACCGGGTCGGTGCCCTCCAGCACGCCGATCACGTTTTGGGAAGGCATTGGGCGACTGGTGTAGCCGCTACTTTCCAGCATGACCTTTGCTTTTTTACTGCCGTTTAAGCTTTTCACCAATTCTGCTGAGGGTTCCTTCCACCAGCCATAGACCATTTTTTTAGCTGCGGCAGATTCCCCTTCTTTCGAGGCGGCGCGCAGGTTTTCTTTGTTGAAATACTGCCTGAAAAAGCTCCAGGGAAACGAAAGGCGGTACAATTCGATCAAAGCGACGGCGCCCCGTTCAGCAGCAAGGTCGCGTTTGATGCGCATGGCGCGAAACACAGCCATCGGGTCTTTGTCGTCGGGCATGCCTGGCAATACAAAAACGACTTTGCCCTTCACGTCGAGTCCTTTGTAATCGTCGTGCCCGGATGCAGCATCTACCCAGCCATGGCCGGCAAAAACAGCCGTAGTGTTCAGGTTAGCGGCTTCTCCGGAAAGGATCAGGAATTCTTCGCCCTGCATAAAAGCCGATTTTCCCAGCGTCAATTTGCCGGTTGCCGGCGGTTTCACGGCTTCAAACGGAATTGGTTGGAAATAGTCAGTCGCGCCCGCAACCTTTTGAAAACCATAAGCTTCGAGGTGGGCGGCGATATAAGATGCAGCAATGTTGTTGCCCGGTGCGCCTGTGCGGCGTCCCATCAAGGCGTCCGAAGCCAAAAAGCGGAGGTGGGCTTCTACTTCGGCTTTGGTCGTTTGAAATTCCGGGAGTGCGGGCTGAGCGCTTAACCCAGCGCTGCACAACAACAGGCAGGCAAAAAGAGTGTTTTTCATATTTAAGGATTGATCATCCGAAAGCAGTTCGGAACAGTTTTAAAATTGAATGGTGCAAATTGCTGTAAAACAGGCCAATTTCAAATAGAGGTTTTTAAATATCGGGGGGATTTTTCCTAACCCGACGTTGTCTTTGGGGGTTGTGTAAAGGGGCAAGGGGCAAAGGGCAAGGGGCAAATGGGCAAGGGGCAATCCCTCGCAACACGCTCAGTGTTGCCAATTTGCAGACTTGCCTTTTGCAATTTGCCTTTTACAAACTTGCCAATTTGCCAATTTGCCTTTTGCAATTTGCCTTTTGCAAACTTGCCTTTTGCAACTACACTCACCCTCGCTCCTCAAACAGGCCGGTTTTTTTATTCTTCACCACATTATGCCAGTCAAAATACCTTCCATTCATGACCACATAAACCCCCGGCGGCAGGGTTTGCACAAACGCCATCGCACTGCCGAGGTTAAAAAACCCGTCAGAAGAAGTGCCAAACGCGTAGGGAATCATGGCCCCGGTTAGAACGATGGTTTTGCCACTGATGTTCGCATTGGCGAGAAAGCCGGCAGTTTCCACAATGCCGTCAGTGCCGTGGGTGATGAGGATTTTGTCCGTAGCGGCGCGGCGGCAGTTGTGCGACATGATCTCCCGATCGGCTTCCGTCATCTCCAGGCTGTCCACCATCATCAGGGTTTTGATGTCAATCTCAACCGTGCAACGCCCCAAATCGAACATCTCAGACAAATGGGTATCCTTAAAGTACAATTCACCCGTGATGTAATTGTATTCTTTATCGAAAGTGCCTCCAGTAACAAATACTTGAATCATCTTATTGGAAATAGGGCGGAAAGATAGGAAAATTTGAGGTTTAGCTTATGAACGGGTTTAGAATAGCCGGTTTGTTTATAAAAACCTTACCGTTCATTGGCTTCGTGGCGATTGAATTGGTAATCCACAGGCAATACTATTTTAAAGTGACGCAATTTATTAAAAAGTGTCCCTGCACTTATTTTTTTAGCTCTGCTTTGCTGGATCACAATCTCCTGTCGGGCAAGCCATTCACTGATTTCTTCTAATTCGCTAATGTGGTCAATTTCAATAATGACTTTCATATCATATCAATGAATTGAATACAATACCCTGATGTCCATCTACCATCTAGCCCCATGTCTGCTCTTTAGAGTTCGAGAGCAAGGCATGTTTGGCCCCAAAAGCGGGAGTTTACTTACGTAAATGACCGATTTTGGGGCCAAACATAACGCAGCTATCGGACTATAAAGA
>JALHRK010000177.1 GCA_022841505.1 Saprospiraceae bacterium
CGCACCGATCATCAATGTAGGCGACAACTACGTGGACCTGTCTTTCCTGAACAAGCGCTTAAGCAACGTATTTGTGGTGATCTTAGACGCAGAGGACGATGTCGTTTATCAGGAAAACATCACCAACGCACTGAAAGTGGAAAAACGCTACAACCTGTCGCGCCTCCCGAAAGGCGATTACAGCGTAAAAGTGATTGTCGGCGACGGCGACTTTTACAAGGCAGTAGCGCTGCGCTAAAGAGCTTGGTGTTAATAAGTTACTTGGTATTTGGCGAGGGGATTTTTTCATCAGGCAAGGCGCGAGGAGGGAGCATAGCCTAAGCTACGCGACCGACGAAGCAACGATGCATGATGCAAAAAGCCACCGCCAAAACAAGTAAGTTATTGACAACATGCTCTTTTCAATTGGTAGTAATCATTAGGCAAAATAAGTTGTGTGGCCGTACTCTCCGATTTTGGGGAGTACGGTTTTTTTTTTGTGTTATTTCGCAATACAAATCAGAACCAGCAACATGAGATCAAAACAGTTTGGCGGAAAGCTTAGCAAATCATTAATCGTTGAATACAGCCAATCCCCAAATTGGCGTGCCGGTCGTTTTCAAAACCTGGAAACAACGGAGGCCGTACCCGGTTTTTTAAAAATACCCCAGATCATTTATAAACAACTGACAAACAGCAAAAAAAAGGAGCCTGACGCCTCCCTGCCGGTAGCGCCGTTTTCTGTGGATGCGTTTTTAGCAGCGGATGGCAAAACGAAGTTCATTTGGTACGGACATTCGGTTGTCCTCCTGCGCATGAACGGGAAGACCCTGCTGATTGATCCCATGCTCGGGCCTGATTGCACGCCAATTGCGCCCTTTCCAACCAAAAGATTTTCAGAAAACACGCTTCAATTCATTGATGATTTTCCTGAAATTGACCTGTTGCTTTTGACACACGACCACTATGACCACCTGGACTATGCCAGCATTCAAAAACTCAAAGCAAAAACCAAAAAGTACTTTGTCGCGAAGGGCGTTAAAAGGCATTTGCTGAGCTGGGGCGTTGACGATGCGCTCATTACGGAGTTTGATTGGTGGGACAAGCATGGTTTTGAGGGCATTCAGATCACTTTTACTCCCACCCGACATTTTTCGGGTCGCGGATTAAAAGACCGGTTCAAGTCCCTTTGGGGAGGCTGGGCCTTCCAAACGAAAGAAGCAAACGTGTGGTTTAGCGGAGACGGCGGCTATGGCCAACACTTCAAAGAAATTGGCAATCAACTCGGCCCTTTTGATTTTGCTTTTATGGAATGCGGGCAATATTGCGAAGATTGGGCATTGCTGCACCTGTTCCCCGACGAGAGCGTTACGGCCGCCATTGATGCCAAAGTGAACAAAGCGATGCCCGTACACTGGGCAGGGTTCGCTTTATCGTATCAACACGACTGGCATGAACCGGCAGCGGAATTTGTCAAAGCCGCCATCCATCAATCGCTTGCTTATACCTTGCCGGAATTGGGAAAAGTGACGGATCTTTCGCGTACGGAAATGGGATGTTGGTGGGATACCTACATTACACACTAGGAAAATGCACCCCAGTCACCTCTTCACACAGTTCCAGAAATTGCTCCTGCAAAGCGACATCACCCGCCTCCGGCAAATAGCGTGCTGCTCTTTTGTGGTAAAAATAGCGGCCGCTTACTTTGACCTGATCCTCCTCACTCGCCGCAAGCCAGGCCTGCGTCTGGAAACCTTTCTCCAAATTGTCAGGTGCGCCGGCGCCACCCATTTTTGTCGGCACCCATCCCGGGTCAACAGCATTGGCATAAACATCCGGCCATTTGCGGGCTACAGCCATGGTTAGCAACAATACATGCAGTTTGGAGTCGGAATAGCTGACGCTGCCTTTCTCAAAAACAGATTGCTTCAAATCCGGGTCACCAGATAAATGCATATCCGAGCCAAGATAGATCAATCGCTTGGGTTTATTCATGAGGCAGGTGAGCAGGTACGGCGCCAGGGTATTGACTGCAAAAATTACCCTGCCCGATGTTTGATAGACTCCGGCATTGTGGATCACGGCATCAAACGTGCCCAGGGCGTTGGCTTCTGCAGCCAGCCTTTTGGTAGCTTCCACATCTGACAGGTCGGCAATAAGTACCTCCGCAGCACCCGGGACGCTGGTCAGGGCATCTTTCGCTCTGTCTTTATTGCGGGCATGAAGCACGACCTGATGTCCTTGATTGACCAATTCCTTCGCTGCCAGTTTTCCAAGTCCATCGGCGGAGCCGGTGATGAATATGCTTGCCATGTGCGTTTAATTTTTTTACGGGTATGGCTTACTCTGGGTGTAAAAGCTTCCTGTTGCTAATCTTCAAATCACCAAATTTTCAAATTCCTCCTTTACTTTCCAATACAAAACCTCGAAAAAATACTGTCCAGCAAATCCTCCGTCCCAATCTCCCCGGTAATCTCCCCCAGATAGGTCAACGCCCGCCGGATGTCCATTGCGACAAAATCGCCGGTGACACCCGTGTCTAAGCCATGCAGCGCCGCGCGCAGGCTTTCGGAAGCTTTCAGCAGGGCTTCGTAGTGGCGGGCGTTGGCCACGATGGTACTTTCCGCGTTGAGGTTGCCTTCCAGCACCGCATTCAGGAGTTTTTCTTTCAGGTATTCGATGTTCATGCCGTTGATGGCCGACACGGGCACCCAGGCTTCGGTGGGCAGCCATTCGTTGGCGTATTGTTCATGGGTGGTGTAGGGGTTAAGGTCCATTTTGTTGGCGATGACAAGGAGTTTGGTGTCGGCGTGAACGAGCTGGGAGAGGTCCTGGCGCAATTCTTCCGGTGAGGTGCGGATGACGTCGAACACGTAGACCAGCAGCGCGGATTGCCGCACTTTTTCCAGGGTTTTGGCCACCCCGAAGGCCTCTATCGCATCCTGGGCTTCGCGGATACCGGCGGTGTCAATGATGCGGAAAGGGATGCCGCCGATGTTGAGCACCTCTTCGATGGTATCGCGGGTGGTGCCGGCGATGTCGCTGACGATGGCGCGGTCTTCGTTGAGCAGGGCGTTGAGCAGGGTGCTTTTTCCGGCGTTGGGGCGGCCTGCAATGACGGTGCTGACCCCGTTTTTGATGGCATTTCCGAGCTGAAACGACTCCAGCAGGGCGTCCATCAGGGAGAGGATACGGCGGATCAGGGCTTTCAGGTCTTCGCGGTTGGCAAATTCCACGTCTTCTTCTCCGAAATCCAATTCCAGTTCGATGAGGCTGGCAAAATCAATCAATTCGGTGCGCAGGCGCTTGATTTCGTTGCTGAACCCACCGCGCATCTGTTGCAGGGCGATGTTGTGGGCGGCTTCGGAGGAGGAGGCGATCAGATCGGCCACGGCTTCGGCCTGACTGAGGTCCATGCGGCCATGCAAAAAAGCGCGCAGGGTGAACTCGCCGGGCTGGGCCAACCGCGCGCCCTGCCGCACAAACAACTGGATGAGTTGCTGGATGATGTAGGGCGAGCCGTGGCAGGAAACTTCGGCCACATTTTCGCCGGTGTAGGAACGCGGCGCAACGAAAAGCGACACCACGACCTCGTCCAGCAAACGCTGCTGCTCATCGCGGATGGCGCCAAAGTGCAGGGTATGCGAAGCCTGCGCGCTCAGGTCTTTGCCGGCAAAGACGCGGTCTACAATGCCAATGGCCTGCGGTCCCGATAACCGGATGACCGCAATAGCGCCCGTGCCGGGGGCGGTGGCAAGGGCAACGATGGTGTCGCCGAGGTGGCTGGCGTTGTAAGACATGTTGTTATTGGTTATTTGTTACTGGTTATTGGGAGCGTTGTTTGTTGAGCGTTGTTGGTTGTTCGTTGAGCACGTAGGCTGAGCTGCTGGCTGAGCGAAGTCGAAGCCAAGTCGAAGTCCCTGCTCGCGCTGAGGCTCCGCCTCGCGTGTCCTATTCCCCGGGCTCTGCCCGATCAAAAGCTTCACCCAACCACGAGGCATATTGAAATTTTAACACAATTAACTAATCCAAACGCAAGAACATTAACAGCGCAAAACCCTGGTTTAACGCTTCATTAATAGCCGGCGGGAAACGAATCGCCCTAACTTGAGTGCAAAATTCAACAATTATGAAGACACTCTTTTATTCTTTCCTGATTTTTGTGGCCATCGGAAGTTTCAGCAGCTGTTTTGTTGGCTCCTCGGCCCGGTCACTCTACAAAGCTCCTGGTTTTAGCTCCTCGGGCACTTTCAAAATAATTGCAGTAAACACCGACGATGTACTGCTTGGCCGATTAGAGAACCAATTGCTGAAAAATGGGTTCAATCTGATTGCTGACAACTACCTGCGCGGAGCTATCCCCATGGGCAGCACGACCGTCAGAAGCGGGGATACCACCTACCAGGTGCCGAACCATGAGATGATGGCCGTTCGATTTTCTGATGAAAAACCTGCGGATTACCTCATCAGGTATCAATATTCAGGCTCAGATGAAAATCGGATTTATTTCCTGAATATCAATGTAACCAACAGTAAAACCGGAAAAACAGAGGTTTCTTTTGCTTATCCGGAAAAAGCCAGCAGTATACCCGTGAGCATCCCTATTGATGACGCCATAGCGCTCTTTGTAATAGATTTGAGAAGATGATCAAAAGCCGGACAAAACGAACCCTCTTTTACCTACCCGGGTGAAGGCAGTTCTACCTACAATGCGATCCACGTTGACGAAGCAATTGCTTTATTTATCGCTGGCCTTGCGGGCAAATAAAGCTTTCTATATCTTCGTTCAGGCTTTGGATCTATAGTGTGGACACATCTATGACGGGTGGTATGTTTCGCGGGCTTTAGTCCGCCGAGATCATGTTTTTAGGCGGACTAAAGCCCGCGAAACATAGAAACGCACCCTTCGTGGATCATTTTGCCGACTTGTGTCCACACCGTAGACTTTAAAAGTTTAGTAAACGTAGCTCCGTTTAGCCCTGATTGTCCAGTAATATGCTTCTGCTTGCATCTTTACACCTTCAAATCACATAAATTATGAGAACCAAACTAATCGTGTGCTGCTTTCTGTTCAACAGTATTTATGGCATTGCGCAGGAGTTGTCCCTGAATTTCGATGCCGGTTACGGATTCAACATTGCTACGGAGTCCATAGCCGAGGGCAACGCCGTCCAAATCAGTGCCTTACAAACTGAATTATCTTCAGTCATTTACTCTTATGGAAAGGGATTAAATATTAATTCCGAAATAGAATATTTCCCTCAAAAACAGGTAGGATTTGGCATTGGCGTTGGCTACCTGAGCAGCTCGAAAGTGCAGGTAAAAAATCACAGGTCAGACTATACCCAAGACGTTGAATATACCGCAACCATGCTGCGTTTTTCACCGTTTGTTAAATTAAAATTCAATCTTGATCAACTCTCCTTTTATTCCAAATTGGGCTATTTGATAGGCGTATCCGGAGAAATCCAAAGAGACCTGCTGTTTGTGACGGAGTTAGGCGATGAAACGTTTTCGAGAACGATTTTCAATAAAGGCATTTCGCATGGCGCCACAGCGGGATTTGGGGTGGAATACCCATTGACCAATCGGATAAGCCTCAGTGGCGAGGTCAGGTTGTTCATTCAATCGTTCGGTCCCAAAAAAGGAGAAGTGATTATTGGAACAGAAAATGGGGTAGACCAGTTGCCCGAATTGGAACCAGGAAGAATTCACGCAAATTACGTAGATAATTATATCCACCAGTGGAATCCCAATGGGTCAACCGATTTTTCAAAACCGATCACAGAGTTGAGAAGATTTTACCCTTTCAGTAGTGTGGGGTTGAATTTGGGGATTCAGTATAAATTGGTTAAAAATAAATAATGCTTAGAGCTTAAAATAAATATTTTTACCTCTCGCATGCTCTAACGCGCTGCAAACAGCTTTGTATTTCCAAAACGAAAAGCCTGACTGACTTGAAAAAACTCACCTGGATCCACCTGCTCGGGGCGCTCATTGCCATAAAGCTCCTCTTCCATTTGTACGTGAACGGCCTATGGTCGTTTCACCGCGACGAACTGCTTTACCTGGCCCTGGGCAGGCACCTCGACTTGGGTTTCGCATCCGTGCCGCCCGCCATTGGTTTTTGGGGGTGGTTTGGGGATGCGGTGCTCGGTGGCAGCGTGGGCGGCGTTCGGCTCATTGCTACTCTATTCGGAACGGGCACCGTGGTGCTCACGGCGCTGATGGCACGGGAAATGCTCCCGCCAACGGCTTCGGGCAAGTTTTCGGTCGTGGTCGTGGGCTTAGCGGGACTGACCACCGGCGCTTTTCTGCGGCCCTCCATGTTATTCATGCCCGTGGTGTTTGACGTTTTTTACTGGACATTGCTTTGTTTGCTGTTTTTAAAATTCCTGAATACTGAAAAATTGTCGTGGTTGTTGTGGTTTGGGGTGGCCGTGGGTTTTGGGTTGCTGAATAAATATACGGTGCTGATTTTGCTGTTCGCCATGCTGCCCGGGTTGCTGTTCACAAAACGGCGCAACATTTTCACCAACAAACAATTGTACGCTGCGGCAGGGCTTGCGCTGTTGATTTTTTCACCCAACATAGCCTGGCAGGCGGCGCATCAATTTCCGGTTTTCCGGCACATGGGCGAACTGGCGACTTCGCAGTTTGTGCATGTTTCCGTAGGCAGCTTTTTCGGCGACCAATTGCAGTTTCACCTGGCGGCGGCGCCCGTTTGGCTGGCGGGGTTGTATTTTTTGCTTTTCGCAAAAACAGCCGTAAACTGGCGGATCTTCGGCTGGATGTACCTGACCGTGCTGGCCGTGCTGTTGTTTTTCAGTGCCAAAAGCTATTATTCTCTGGGGGCTTACCCGGTACTGTTGGCCGCGGGTGCGTCGTGGTTGGAGCAATTAACGCACAACCGGATGCAATGGCTGCGGGTGGCGTTGCCGGTGCTGATGGTGGGATTGGGCGCGCTCACCATGCCGGTGGCAATGCCTTTTTTGAAACCGGAAGCCGAAGCCCGGTTTATGGAAAACCTGACGACAAAATTACCCGGCATGAAAGGCGCTTTGCGCTGGGAAGACGGCAACTATTATGCGTTGCCTCAGGATTTTGCAGACATGTTGGGCTGGGAAGAAATCGCGGATGCAGTAGGCAAAACCTGGCAAAATATTCCCGACAAATCCACGGCGGCGATTTATGCGGAACATTACGGCCAGGCAGGCGCGATCGGGCATTTTGGCAAACGATATGGCATGCCGGAGGTGCTGAGTTTCAGCGACAATTACCGATATTGGCTGCCCGATACCCTGCCCGCCAATTTCCAAACCTTGATTTATGTCAACGACGAACTGGGCGACGACATGCCTGGTTTTTTTAAAAAAATAGAGAAAGTCTGGGAATTAGACATGCCTTTGTCGCGGCAGCATGGCGATCAGGTGTATTTGTGCCACTCCCCTACCCCGGCATTTTTTGAACGGATGAATGTGGCGATTGACCGGGCAAAGCGGGATGAGGAGATTGAGAGATGAGGGGGGAGGATTTGAAGATTGAGCGCCCCCACCTGGCACGACAAATTTTGAAATTTGAGCGCGGGAAGAACCGTTGGGTGCTGCCCTCGCGGTCGCCATAATACATGAGGCAGCGTCTCCCCAGTCGTAGACACGAGGCCGGAGCCCACCGCTGTCTGGAACGCTGTGGAACACAGCTTTTCTTCCGTGTTCTCAGCGTTCTCAGCGTCGTCCGCGTTCCAAATGAGACCTTTTTAGAAACGCGGATGACACGAATGCTGCAGATTTCGCCCCGACCTCGGTCGGGGCTGTACTAAAATCAATCTGCATATTTGCCTTCGTCAAGGTTCCTGAAAGCTGTGGGCCAAAGCCTCCTGCCAGCGGAAGAAAGCCAGAACAAGCGCTTACGCTGGAAAATTTACGTAACTGGCATTTTTTTTCTGATAAACCCTTCAATAAAATCCGCTCCGGAATATCCCGCAGCGATAAGCCCGGCCAGGGTTTCGTTAGAGGGAATGGTGTTTTTATAATGAACCAGCCCAATCATCAAAGAGGCGAGCATGCCCGCAGAAAATCCGATTAACAAGCTGATCACCAACCTTTGGGTATCAAATTTTTCAGAAAAATTTTTGGCGGTCACGTCGGGATTATCATAGGTCTTTTTAATGCCGACCAACACCCGGATGACTTGTCCGGCGAGGCCGAGCAGCCCGCCGATGCATAAAGATAAAAGCAGTTGTTCCATGGTTTGAAGTTTGTTTAATGATTATTAAATTTTACCTGAGCTTGGGCTTGAGTTAGCTCAATCGCTTAACAATACCTGAGCGTGTTCGCTGGTGCCCTCGATTTGTGTTAATTCTGATTTGCCTTAATTCCAACGGGTTTTGAAGTCCCCAGCGAGGTAATGAGCGATAACAATGCAACGAGATTTCCTTCTTTGATGACCACATCATCAAAATCCCGGCCATAAGTAAAATTGAGGCTCAGGTCTGATTTTAGTTTATATTCGAAGTTTAGGGTGTAGCGCCAACTTGCCGGAAGTTTTTTCGGCGTACTTACCTGGCGGTAAAGCAATTCTCCGCTTAAAGAATAAGACTTGTCGGCAGGCGCCCACAACAGCCGACCTCCTGCATCATAAGAAACGATGCTGGCAACCTGCATGTTCCCATTGTCATCTTTATAGTCAGCGTCGGGGTTTTTGAGTACCCTGCCCATTGCCAGAGCAGAAAACCCTTTTTCCCCTTCCCAACCGGTCGTAAGCCAGATGCCTAATTTTGAGATGGTGCGTTGGTCGTAACTGTTATTTACATAATCCTGAACGATGCCCGCAGTGAGATCGAGTTTGAATCCAACCCTGTTAAACCGCAGCCTTTTTATTTTTGACTCAAGGTTGGCAAGTTCAGCTAATTCAATTTTTTTTAATTTTCTGTTTCTATAGGCTTCCAACGTATCCTGCCAAGCAGGTGAATCTAAAGCACGTTCGATTAAGGCTTGATAGACCAAATCCCCGGATAAGTATGCATTCAAATTGCGATGAATGAAATTTATTTCTTCCTGCGTCGAATCTATCAAGGCTAAAGTTGCGGCAGGAAAATCCCCGCGCTTCAGGGAAACTTTAATACCAACGGATACTTGTGTCAATGGGTTGTTATTGGATTCGGACGCTTCCTTGCGTTTTACCGCTGCTGATATCATCAGGCTTTGCCAGATATTTTTGTCCACAGCGTTACTTTTAAAATCGTCAAAACTGATCTTTTTTTTTCCAAATATCCAAGCCGGTGCAATTTCTACCGCATAATTCGCCGGCAGGTCTGAAAGGCCATTTGTTTGGCTGACTACAGAAGCCATGAATTCTGCCGCGTCTCTCGGTTTGTCAATTTCGGAAGTAGCAAATCCCAGCAAGGTTGCCGCAGGGGTAGCAGGTGCAGTCAACAGGTTAAAGTCAATTACCTGAGATTGAGCCATCGTGTAATGGTATAAGGCAATAGTCAAAAAGGCTGAAAATATTCTCTTTTTCATTTTGATCAGGAATTTGTAAACCGGATATACGCTTCGTAAACTACTACGTCGCCTATAGCATTGGCTTGGGTTGAGTTGGTAATGTTGATGTTTGTTGTTCCACCGGATAGTTTAAAAGTCAGGGTAGTATCAACCGATTGGATGGTAGCTACGGTTACCAGTACGGACAAGCGTTGGCCGACCAGTTCCGGGCCGGATCCAATGATGACGGGCTCTCCGGATCGAAGCTCGCCCTGTATGGAAGCAGGGCTGCTTATGGTGCGCTTTACCGAAAAACTGCCCTGGTTCAATTGTGCATTCCCTACGATTATTTCAAGAATTATAGGGGAAGCATCTTGTTTAACCGGACACTTGCTAAGAATAATTGGTGCAGGAATGAGTGCCATGATAAAATAAATTTTTCGTTAAAAAATATGATAGAGGGGTTTTACTTGAATTTGTCTGATTGTCAGGTTCGTTCTCTGAGTTGGTCAATTAATTCAGCCAGCAAAGCTGAATCCAATGGCTCGGCCAACACGACCGGTATGCCCTGGCGATGCAATTTGCGGAATAACAACACGCTGGCTGTGATGGCCACTACCCGAAAACCGGCTGCCGTGAGCATTGTTAGCACGCCTTGCTTTTTAGCGCCCTGCATGCTGGTGTCGAGCAGCACGATATCCGGTTTTAGTGTCCCGATCGCCTCCAGTCCGGCTTCTACCGAATAGCAGCGACCAATTACGTTGGCGATCGGGCAATGCTCCGCCAGCCCCAACTCGATGCGATGGCCAAGCAGGGCATCCTCGGTGAGGATGATGAGGGTCATGATGGAATGCTTGTTTGAGCAGGACAGAATGCTAATTCCTTTTTGCTTTTGGCATCCTCTTCACCACATATTTCTTATTCGCAAAAAGAAAGCTCATTCTTTAACCTAAGTTCAGTTTAATGAACTATCTACCCTACATTAATAAGCAATGCCTTCTCCAAGGTGGCGTATTTTAAGTAAATCACCCTAAGTGCACCTTTTCCTTCAATTGGAATTGGCAAATCAACATAGCCTGTTCGAATATCTTCTGTTCCGATAAATGCAATAGAATTGATGGGATCATATTTGATGGTAAATCTTGGAAGTCCTTGATCCGCGAATGAAATAGACAAATTGGAAGAGAAGGTTTCTACAGCCTGAAATTCGAATGAATATATTGTAGGATGGCCAATATTTTCATCCTTGGAAATTATTATTTTAATAATAGAATTTGATATGGGAATTGTAAAAAGTTTATTTGTAATCCCTCCTGAAACTGGATCAGCGTCTCCCACCGTAATTTCTTTATTTAAATTGTCATATTTAAGGTTTTTTGAAAATTCAAAGCCATTCCCAATAGCAGGCTTTGTTCCCAACACATACTTAACACCGAAAAAACTTGAGCTTGACATAATTGAAATTTTTAAGAGTAATGAAAAAAAGTTTATTTAATGTCTGATCAATTCGTTCGTTATGCAGTGAAGTGCACCTTTGCCATATTCGCAAAGGTTGTGAAAATCACTCTTGATAAGGATCGCTTTAAATCCGATTTCTTTCCACAATCTCTGATTTGCTTTATCATATGGCATTAGTTTCTTTTTCCAATCTTCTTTTCCTGTAGCAAAAGAGGGTATCCAGACGCTTTTTATGGTTTCTGTTACCTCCACAAGGCAATTGTTATAAAAACAAGGGTATTCTATATTATTCTTAACGAGGGGCACGGGATTTCGCATGATACAAAAATGTTCCTTCATCTGCACAACAACTCCTTCCAACTCTTCATTTAATTTATTTGCCCGACTGGCCAATTCAGGCATAGTCGGAATGACAAAAGCAACAAAAATGATGGGCTTTTGCTTGAAAATTTGCCCCGTCAAGGAAATAAACAAATCAATATGAACTATGAAGTCCATTCCATTCATAGCTTTCCTTTTATCTGGGCTTTTCCAGATATGATGATCGAATAAAGGAAAAGAAGGTACTTCTTCTGTAAACGCTCTCATTAGGGCGTTTTTACTATTTTTAGATGGCTCGCCGATTACTATAACCTCTTCAAAAGTTGAATTTTCCTGATTAAGGAGTTCACGTATTTTGTCTTTTGTAAAAGTGTAACAGTCTTCAAAGGAGGCGCACTGATTCTTCAAGTATAGCTGATTCATGGTTTTATAAAAATCGTTCCATCCAATAAAAATATATTTTTGATCAGCCAATACATTTCCTCCTGCCGCATCAAACCAGTCAGCTTGATTCACCTCTACTATCTTTTCGACGGGAGTAGTATCATAAATTTTATCAATATGCTCTGCTAATTCTTGGTTATGACTGCTGATATTATGGAGAAATTCAGTGACCAATAGTGTTTCTTTACCTTTGACAAAGGTGATAAACGGATCCCGAATCCAACGGGAAAAATTTGAATTTAAGTTCACATCAATGATTATTCTTTTAGACCATTTTTCCTTCAACAGCTCATCCCGAAAATTACGATCTATATTCAATATCAATATCTGCGTTCCTGAAGATAATTTTTTGTCCAACTCCTTTAGAATTGACAGATAGGAAGGCTCGACCAGATCGAACACCATTACCAACAATTTTATTTTTCCTCTAATGGACGGAACAAAGCTAAATTCTTGTGTCTCTGGCATAGTTGCTGCTTATTTGTGATGTTGCAAAAATAGCTCACTCAAGAGTGATTGGTAGAAAAATCTCTGTCCATCTGTAAAAACCCAACCCTTTGTTTTTCTCCAGAACTCCTTATTTTGCAACCGTTTTCAGAGACAAACACCCAGTAAAAATGCAAACTTCGGACGACCTTTTTTTTCTCATCAAGCACCTGGACAAAGCAGAAAAGCGGCATTTCAAGCTTC
>JALHRK010000178.1 GCA_022841505.1 Saprospiraceae bacterium
AAAACCCTGCTAACTTCATTTTTTGAAAAAGCATTACGAATGAATACACTCACCCTTCCTTCCTACGCCATCCACCTCGGCGATTTGCGCGAAAGCGCCGGCGACTGGCTGCGCGGGCGGAACTATTCCAAAATTGCAATCCTGGTTGACGAAAATACGGCGCAGCACTGCCTGCCGGTCTTGCTGGAAAAAACAGGGTTGGAGAATTTTCATCTCATCAAAATTGCAGCCGGCGAGCAGCACAAAAACATCGAAACCTGCCAGTTGATCTGGCGGCAGATGCTGGCGTTTGGTCTCGACCGGCGTTCGTTGCTCCTCAACCTCGGCGGCGGCGTCATTGGGGATATGGGCGGCTTTTGCGCGGCGACGTTCAAACGGGGCATGGACTTTGTGCAAGCGCCGACCACGTTGTTGTCGCAGGTGGACGCTTCGGTTGGCGGCAAGCTGGGCATTGATTTTATGCAGGTAAAAAACAGCATTGGCGTGTTTCAGGATCCTGCGGCTGTTTTTATTGATGCCGATTTTTTGAAAACCCTGCCTTACCGGGAATTGCGCAGCGGCTTTGCCGAAATGTTGAAACACGCCCTCATTGCCGACGCGGGGCAGTGGCAAAACCTGATTCAACTGGAAAACTTAGCCGTGCCGGACTGGCTGCCTTTTATCCTCCATTCCCTGCGCATCAAGCAGGGCATTGTGGAAACCGACCCTTTCGAGCGCGGCATCCGCAAAGCGCTCAACTTCGGGCACACCATTGGCCACGCCATCGAAGGCCATGCCCTGGAGTCGGAACACCCGCTGCTGCACGGCGAGGCCATTGCAGTGGGTATGATTGCAGAAAGCTACCTGTCGCACCGGAAACTGGGACTGCCCATGCGCGATGTGGAGGCCATAACCGCCTATTTAAACCGCATTTATGGTACATTTCAAATAGAAAAATCCAACTACCCCGCCTACTTCGCGTTGATGCAGCAAGACAAAAAAAACGAAAACGGACAAATCCTGTTCAGCCTCATCCACCCGATTGGGAACGCCGTGGTGAATGTGGCTTGTAACAACGAAGAGATTGAGGCGGCGCTGGATTATTGCCGCACATCCGGACGATAGCGTTCACCGGACAACTACCCAGTCGTAAAAGTGTCTTTTCGGATATTTTTCATAAAAAGTGAACCGCCAGGGTGTTCGCGATGTATTTTTTGATGAGAACCGTGAGCGTTGTATCTTTATGGTTTAAATTCTTTTGTTTATGAGCGAAGCCAGACTTCCGAGGCAAGGCAAATTGGTTACCACAGGCGTTATCGTCACCATAATTCTGGTGGTGGTCCTCGTTTTTTCCAACGCCACATTCCTCACCATCGAACCCGGCCACCAGGGGGTGCTGTTCCGCCGCTTTGGTGTCGGACTCGACAAGGAGCACATCTACTATCCGGGATTTCACATGCTGGCGCCCTGGAACATCATGTACGTCTACGACATGCGTGAGCAGCAGCTCGAAGAACAAATGGAGGTGCTTTCGCGAAACGGCCTCACGATCAACGTGGACATTACGGTGCGCGTCAATCCCAAATACGACAAAATTGGCAGCCTGCACGAGAAGTTCGGCATCGAATACGTCAATTCTTTGGTGCGCTCGGAGGTACGCTCTTCAGTGCGCAAAATTATTGGCCGCTACGACCCGGAAGAATTGTATTCCACCAAGCGGGAAGAAGTACAGCAGCAAATTCAGAAGGATCTGGAAGCGGCGTTAGTCAACAATTTCGTCGAATTGCGCGCCACGCTGATCCGCGGCATTCAGTTGCCCGAAAAAGTGCGCTTGGCCATCGAAGACAAAATCGAGTCGGAACAACAGGCCCTTAAATACGAATACATCCTGCAACAGGAACGCAAAGAGGCGGAGCGCAAAATCATTGAGGCGAAAGCCAAAGCCGACGCCAACCAGATCCTTAACGCCAGTTTGTCGGATAAAATCCTCAAAGACAAAGGGATAGAAGCCACGCTGAAATTGGCGAATTCACCCAATACCAAGGTTATCGTTATCGGGGATAAAGGTGACGGGTTGCCCTTGATTTTGGGTGGAAATTAGTGGTCGCCAGCTTCAGCTGGCAGACCCCAACCCCAAAATCGTAAAAAAAGCAACTATTGCTTAACAAACATCCGCGAAAACGCTTGCTTCCCCGCACGGCATTCCAGCCAATACACGCCTGCTGCGAAAGCAGTGACGTCAAGTTCATCTTTTGATGTGGAGTGGTTAAATTCCTGTTGCCAGACGAGCCGACCCATTGTATCAAAAAGGCGGTAAGCCCTGGGTGACGTTGTAATTGCCCCTTCAAGCTGAACGGCGAGCAAGTCCTGAACAGGGTTGGGAAACAACTCCAGCTGAACTTGATTTGCATATTCGCTCGTTCCGACTATAGGTTCCAACAAAGTTCCCCTTTCTTCTGCAATCACTTCCTGCATTGCGGCAGCCTGCTGATGGGTAAACAGGTTTGCACAGTCAGGTATTGCATCCATAAAATTCATAAACATGATGCCCGGAAATTCGGGAGAACAAATATCTGTTAATGGAAACACCGGGCAGTTACCGTTCGTTAGCCAACTATGGGTATACTGAAGGGGAGTATCCTCAATACCATCGTCCCATTCACAGGAAAATTCATCGCCAAAAGTATGCTTAAGGCCGAGGTAATGCCCCAATTCATGGGTAAGGATGCGATTTGTCTCGAAACCAAGCGGGTTGGAAGCGACTACGATCCCGTCGAAAGGCATTCCATGGTGGCTTGGATCTGTTGTATAGCCCAAAGAACCGATATTAATTTCTACCAGCCATACATTGATATAATGGTGAGTATCCCATGCCGACTTTCCTCCGGAACTATCGTATTTCATGCGTTGATCCGGCGGACCCTGTAATACACCGAAGCCGTCAATGGGAGTCACCGTTCTGGTAATGCCCGTTGTCGGATTGCCCCATGGGTCGGTCGTCGCCAATGCAAATTCGATTTGCGTATCTGCTGCAAAAGGCTTGAAGGCATCGGGAGTATCCACCGTATCCGGATTCATGCGCCGGTAATCCTGGTTGACTTTTTCCATAATTTCGTGTACTTCTTCGTCACTCAGATTCCAGATGGGCGATTTGTAAATAACGTGTACAACGGTGGGTAAATAGGTGACCGTTCTGGCCTGAATCGCATTTTCAACTGCTGTATGTTCCCTGACAGGGTTTGGTAATGGGTCGGTTCCACAGAGCGAAAGCGGCGTTTGGGCAGAAAGACGGGTCAGGCACAATAGCCCGAAGAGTAGCGGGAGCGCAGTTTTCATAGCAAAGAGAATTATGGTTTTATAATAAGTATTTCTATCTTAATAACAGCCTACTAAGCAGGCTTGCCGTAAAGCGCCGCATACCTTGCAATATACTTCCCAATAATATCAAACTCCAGGTTCACCCGGTCCCCCGGACGAAGCCGGTGAAACGTCGTATGTTCCCAGGTATAAGGAATAATGGCTACCGAAAACAGGTCGTCGTGCGGTGACACCACCGTCAAACTAACGCCATTCACACAAATAGAACCTTTGTCCACCAGCAACCTTTCCGGAGAAGGTTCATAGCGAAAATAGACATACCAGCTCCCACCGGCTTCTTCCACGGCCGTGCAAATGCCCGTCGCATCCACATGCCCCTGCACGATATGCCCATCTAAACGCGCACCTGAAACCATGGCCCGTTCGAGGTTTACCGGGTCGCCCTCGCGCAGGTCGCCAAGGTTGGATCGCAGCAGGGTTTCCGCCACTGCCGTCACGGTATGAACGCCGGTCAACAACGCCGTCACCGTGAGGCAAACGCCGTTGTGCGCCAGACTTTGATCTATTTTCAGGGCTTCTGAAAGCCCCGATTCGATGTCAAAATGTACATTTTCGCCTTCCCGGCGAATGGAAGCGACCGTTCCCAGCGCTTCGATGATTCCTGTGAACATAGCTATTTAGTATCTCTTCATTTAGTCCGGTGTCTGTTCTTTAGAGTTCGAGAGCAAGGCACGCGAAGGCCCCAAAAACGGGAGTTTACTCAAGTAAATGACCGATTTTGGGGCCGAGCGTAACGCAGCTATCGAACTATAAAGACAGGCACCACTATTTTCCGCCTCGGAGTAATTCAATATACCCGCTCAATATCTGCGGATTCTGCACAATCCCCGCCACCCGCCGTTCAAAAATGCGGCAGGTGTAGTAATAAACCCCATCCGTTAGCATTTCGCCGCGTACATTCCGGCCATCCCAGTTGATATCCGGATCTTTGGTTTGGAACACGAGTTGCCCCCAGCGGTTGAATACATTCAATTCGATGCTTTCAATAAAACAGTAAGGATAAGGTATGAATACATCGTTTTGTCCGTCGCCATTGGGCGTAAAGGTATTCGGTAACACGTAAGACGGGCAGTTGTCCACACAAACGATATTGCTGAAAGCGCTTTCATTGAAAAAGGTATCCACGGCCGTCACAGCATAACAGCCTGCAATGCCGAATTCGGGTTTGTGTTCCCAGGTCAGCCTGCCGGAATCGTCAAATTCAGCCACCCTTACAAAAGCGCTGCCTTCAAACGGCGCGTAATAGACGCGATAGCCCGTTACGTCATCCGTCTCGACGCACAATTGCATCGGGTTCACCCAGCGGAGGGAATTGAACAGCGCAGATTCATCCGTACACCTGATGTCCTGGTTGCAAATATTGCTCACCTCTAAGGTTGGCGGGCACGGTGCTACGTTGTCCACCGGCACGGAGCACAACTCCTGCGAGAAGTTGAGCAGCGGGCTGATCACCCCTTCCACGCCATAAGACCCGATGCTTTTCACCCGGTAACAATATGTTTTGCCGTTAATGAGGCCAACATCGGAATATGCCTGTTCAAGCACAGTCGTCAGCGAGTCGAATACGCCGGAAGCATTCCTTTTGTAAACAACGTATTTGAAATTATCCCAAGGCACAATCTCCGTCCAGGATAAGTTGAGGCGATTATCGGTTGGCGCGCTGCTCAGGAAAACGGAAGAGGCCGCATTTGTGGCGCCCAATGGCTCGGCTTCGCCATTTACATAAAAATTGATTTTGTAGCTGTAAGCCTGTCCAGCCGTATTCAGTCCCGGATCAATAAAGCAGGTATCGTTGGCGGTTGCAAAAAAATCGCTGAAGAAATCCACGCCGATGGGTCGGAAATCAGCCGCCACGGCGGTTTGCCCGTCTGCGCGCAACACTTCGTAGCGGTAAGGCCCCGGATTGACAATCGTATCGAGGTCAACCGGCTTGGGTTTTGACCAGCAGACTTCGATCTGCCCGTCGGCTGCCCCGGTCTGAAGCACGTTCACATGGGTAATGAGCGGCACATCACGGCTCAACTGCACGCAGGTTTCTTCCGAAGGCAAACTTTCCACGCGGTTGTAGAAAAAGTCGCCTCCCGGGGTCGTTTTGGCAAAAATTGCGAGTATGCGGTAGCAGTAAGTTCGCCCCCGTTCCACATTCTGGTCTTTATAGTAGTAGCGGTTCGCTTGTTCTGTTTTGATCGGCTGTGGTGTGACCTGGACATAACCCTGCCCTTCCAGACCGGGCTTACAATCGTCTAACGGGAAATTGTTGCTGCCTTCCCGTCGCCACACCGTGAAGCCTTTGAAGTAATTTTCCTCCGCTGCATCGCAGGAATAAGGCTTAAGCCAGGTGAGTTCCACCTGCCCCGATCCCGGCGTGGAGCGCAGGTCTTCCGGCGGTGGCCCGACTACTTTAATCCGAACCGTTTTTAGGGTAGCCAGCCCCGATTCCCCATCAAAGAAATCGTCGGTTGCTTTAAAGACAACCGTATAGTATTGATCACCAATGTGTTCGCAGGTTGTTTGCCAGCGAAAAACCTTTACGACAGGGTCATCTTGAAAGCCGGCTGTAGGGGGCGTGAAAGTTGCAGGGCTAAAAGGCACAAAAAACGGTCCGCCTTCTGCTTCGAGTTTTACTTTTTGATCCGTTTCAAACAACGGCGCTCCTGCCGTCACGGTAATTTCCACCAACTCGCCAGCAACAACGCAGATTTCGTCGAAGGTTGTGGTCACATCCGGTGGCTGGTTATCGCATTCCCGGATCAGGATTTGCATGTCCCGCAACACAATGTCCATCACAATGCCATTCCGGTAAGAAATGATGTGCATGGCAATGTTGTATTCACCGGGTTGCTGGGGCGAATTCCAGATGATTTCCCCGGTGATTGGATTAATGCTGATGTCGTTATTTAGTGGCGTCAATTGATCTGGCCAAAGGTAATTGGGTACCTGCGTTCCGACATCCTGCAATGGAATCACCAACTCATAAGCTAAACTGTCGTTGTCTTCGTCGTAAGCGTTGGGGTTGTGGGTAAAAACTTTGCCTACGCAGCCAAAATCAATTGGTTCCTGTAAAAGCACAGGCGTGTTGTTGCAGCCCTGGAATTGCGGATTTGGAAAAGTATAGGTTGTTTCAAGGTGAAATTTAATCTGGACGGAATTTGGCGGATTCACGTTGATAATACCAGCATTGCGGTTGGGGTCGTTCATGGAGATTTTATAGGTACTCCGGGCGGCGTAGGTATGAACCGCCATGTAAATATTCTTTTTGGTATCATTTTCGAGCGGTTCTCCCTTGGGGGGCGACCCCGGGCCATTCATCCGGACAACCCGGTCGCAGGTGCCGTCTCCCCAGCAGATCGTCACGGTATCGCGGTCGGCATCAATGCTGCTGGTTTTGGTATAGGTTACAACCGTCGCTTTGATGGTTAGGCTGGATACGCAATCACCTACTATTTCAATGCTGATTTCACCGGCGCGGTTGTGCGTAGCCTGAGCAACGGTGTGGAGCATCAAAGCAAAAATTGCTGTCAGACAAAGGGCGTATAGTTGTTTTCGCATAGCTTTAGCGTTGATGTTGTGGATGGACAAGCAAGTTAGTAAATTTCAGGATATTGCATTGTATGCTGCTTTACAAAAGCTACATTTAGTGTCTGTTTTTATAGTCCGATAGCTGCGTTACACTCGGCCTCAAAAACGGTCATTTACGCGAGTAAACTTCCATTTTGGGGGCCTTCGCGTGCCTTGCTCTCGAACTCTAAAGAACAGACACTGGACTAAACGACCGAACATTGTTTAATAGAACACTCCTGAACGCATTTTTCTTTTACCGGGATAGCATTTTTATTTATAACGAAGATTCTATTAAACGGTTTAACGCTGCCAGACGCCATTTTGTCGGGTATAGTCTAAAAAAAAAGCTATCTTCGCCGCTCGCCTGAACCAGAATAAAGCTGTTGATGCGCCGCAAGGCAGCAAGTTTCGCCGGGGATACAGATGACCCGGACGAATCTGCATGCGGCAGATTACTATTTGAAACCAAACGATTGTTGATGTCATGATCAATCTGATACTTTTTGGCCCTCCTGGATCGGGCAAGGGCACGCAAGCGGCGATGTTGGTGGAGCGTTACGGACTGCTGCACATTTCCACCGGAGATTTATTCCGTTACGAACTGAGCAATGATACCCCCCTGGGCATTGAAGCCAGAGGTTACATGCAAAAAGGAGAACTGGTTCCTGACTCAGTAACGATCGGCATGTTGCGCAACAAAGTCAAAGCCAATCCGGACGTTCCGGGGTATATTTTTGACGGCTTTCCGCGCAATATTATCCAATCAGAAGCTTTGGATGCGCTCCTGGAAGAAACAGAGCAGGCGGTTTCCGCGTTGTTAATGCTGGAAGTGTCTGACGAAGAAATTGTAAAACGCATTGTCGGAAGAGGCGCTACTTCAGGCCGCGCGGATGACCTGGACGAAAGCATCATCCGAAACCGGATTGAAGTTTACAAAAAAGAAACAACGCCGGTATTTGATTACTATGATCGCCTCGGCAAGGCTAAAAAAATTCAAGGCGTTGGCGCAATCGAAGCAATCTTCGGGCGTTTGTGCGCTGAAATAGACCATATAAATGGCTGACCAAAACTTCGTGGATTATGTCAAAATCTGCTGTCGCTCCGGTGCTGGTGGTGCAGGCATGACCCATTTTTATCGCGATAAATTTACCACAAAAGGCGGTCCCGACGGTGGCGACGGCGGACGCGGCGGGCACATCATCCTGCGCGGCAACCGGAACATGTGGACCCTGCTGGCCCTGAAATACCGCAAGCACGTCATTGCAGAACGCGGCCACAATGGCTCCGACGGCAACAAGACCGGCGGCTACGGCAACGACGTCATACTCGATGTTCCGCTGGGAACGGTCGCGAAAGACTCAGAAACCGGCGAAATCCACTTCGAAATCACCCGCGACGGCGAAAAACGCATCCTGGTTCCCGGCGGACGAGGCGGACTCGGCAATTCCAATTTTAAATCGCCGACCAACCAAACGCCCCGCTATTCCCAACCCGGCGAACCCGGACGGGAAGAATGGAAAATTCTGGAGCTGAAAGTGCTCGCTGACGTAGGGTTGGTTGGATTTCCCAATGCCGGCAAATCTACTTTGCTGTCGGTCATCACGGCCGCCAAACCCGAAATTGGCGCCTATCCATTTACGACTTTAGTGCCCAATCTGGGCATTGTGCAATACCGCGACGGTCGTTCCTTCATCATGGCCGATATTCCCGGCATCATTGAGGACGCGCACCTCGGGCGCGGCCTGGGACATCGTTTCCTGCGCCATGTCGAGCGCAATTCCACCTTGTTGTTTTTGATTCCCTGCGATTCTGACAACATCCGGAAAGAATTCGACATCCTGATGAACGAGCTGGAGATGTACAACCCCGAGTTGCTGGACAAGCCCCGCATTCTGGCGATCACCAAATGCGATATGATTGACCCCGGCATGCAGGAGGAAATGAAAGCTGATTTGCCGGAAGGCGTAGAAAGTCTTTTTATCTCTTCGGTCGCCAATCAGGGCCTGGAACCGTTGAAGGATTTGCTCTGGAAAACCATCAACGAACATTCTCCTCCACCGCCGCCCGAACCGGAGGAATTTTACGGGGAAGAGGGGCTTACGCTTTAGAAAGGACATTAACACAGCAAGCCTGCAAGATTGATTCGGGATGCTGTCTGCATTCGGGCGTTTTTGACGGCTTGCTGATGCATTGCCTCCTCGTGTTTGTTGCTTTTCCGGCAACTTATATTTCCATCCTGTCGTTTTATTAGTGTATGTCCATTTCGTCTGTGTCTGCTCTCTAGAGTTCGAGAGCAAGGCATGCGAAGGGCCGTTTCGACTTCGCTCAACGAGCGGTCGTTGAGCTGGGGGCTGAGCGGAGTCGAAGCCGGGCTTCGCATAACGCAGCTATCGGACTATAAAGACAGATACAAACCAAAAACACGCGTTCCTATGAAAAACATCCCTGCAATCATCACCATCCTCCTGGCATCGTCGGTGCTTTCCTGCAACTTCAAAAAAGCTGACGCCAAAAACGAGTCCGAAAACCCGGTAAACGCGCTGGGTTTGGCTGAATCTGCGAAAACGCCGGCCGCCCCGTCGCAAGCTTGTAAAGATATGGCGTTGGAAATCCTGACGACTTCGCCCCGGTTCGAAACGCTGACAAAAGGACTCCACGAGGCCATTGTCAAAAATGGGGGCACTGCTTTTGGAATTACCCTGGAAGGCAGCCCGGAAGCCGAAAAAGATGCGCTGGATTATTCGCCAACCTATGATTTTAGCGTACATGAAACCTATCCCGACCGCAATGTAGTGATCGCCAGGTTCACCTTTAATCCGAAGGAGCAGCAATTGTATGAATATGATTCGATCACGGATAAATTGAATCCAATTGACTTTGACAAAAATTTGCTTGAAAAATTAAAGCAGGTTTGTCAATAAGTCTCACTTGAAACAATTGGTCCTTTTGCCCACTTGCCCACCCCGCTATGCGGGACAGGCTTTGCAGGTTTGCCCCAATTTTCAAATCCTCCCCAAATCACTTCCTCTTTCCAATAATCACAAACGCCTGCTCCAACCGATTCCCTTGCTCATCCACCAGCGTCAACAGGTGTTTGCCTTCCGGCGGATTGAGTTCCATGCTGTGAAAATGCGTCGTGCTGCCCCGGTATTCGCTGTCTATATGCCAATAAATGGTCGTTTCCGGACTGCGGTGCGCTACGGAAAACACCGTACGCGACAACTTCCCGTCCAAATCTATGGGCACGTAAATGCGGGTCGGCTGCTTCGGGTAAATCAGTTCCATCATGGCTTCGTTGTTCGCCTGACCGGCAGCACAATCGGCCCGGAAGGGTGGGAGGGTTCGGTAGCCCGGATTTTTACTTTTGTAATAATGTTCCTCCAATGGCGGCAAGACAAACCACGCCTGGTGGACCATATTGGAAGGCGTTTCGCATTCGGCGTCTACCTGCCAGGTCTGCGTTTTGTCTAAATGGATCGTGCGGTGGTAGGGACAACCGGCTGCTTTCAAGCCAGCAGCGGGGGCCCAGACGCTGTCCACCTGCGGACAAATATCAAGCGCCCGAAAACCGCTTTCCCGGCAGGTAGGGATGCGTTTCATTTCGTCGTACGGAGGCCGGAACCAGGTTCCGTCGGCGGGCAGGATGTTCAGAATATCAAACAGTGTCGGCGCTGCGGCCATCGCGCCCATGAGTCCGGGGCGACCCTCCCCATCGGCATTGCCCACCCAGACGCCGATGGCGTAGCGCGGCGTCACGCCCACCGCCCAGGCGTCGCGGAACCCAAAGCTGGTACCCGTTTTCCAGGCAATGCGGCGGCTCGATTCAAACGCCTCCCAGTCGCCCAGCGCATTCGGACGCTCCAATTGCTGCATGGCATCGAACGCAAACCAGGTTCCTGCAGCGCCAATTAAAGGCGGTTCTTCCAGCAGGTCATTGCGGGAAGCCGGCGTGGTTTTGACGCCGAACAGGTAGTTGGCCGGGCGAAAATCCCGGGCGTCGTAGCGCCCGTCGCGGGGGTAGAACTGCCCCAGCATCCGGCTCATGCAGGCGTACGCGTTGGTGATGTCTCCGAGGGTCGCTTCCGCGCCGCCGAGCACGAGCGGCAAGCCGTAGTGCCCGGGATGCTTGTCTATCGTATTGAATCCCAGTCTTTTTAAATCAAAATGAAATTTTTCTAAGCCGTATTGCTGCAACATTCGGACAAACGGCACATTCAGTGAGCGCACCAAAGCCCGGCGCGCCGTCACCACGCCGTCGTAGCGCAGGTGAAAGTTTTCGGGGCGGTAGCCGTGCATAATGGTGGGTACGTCCGGCACCAAGCTATTGGGCAAGAGCTGGCCGTTTTGCAGCAGCAGCGTATACAGAAATGGTTTCAGGATGCTGCCCGTGCTGCGCCGCGCAGTGATCACATCTACTTCGGCGCCGTGTTCTTCGCCGGCGTCAATCACATTGCCTACGTAAGCGATGATATTGCCCGTTTCCACTTCGATGACGATGGCGGCTAAGTTGTGGATGCCGTTCTGCCGCAGCAGTTGTTGCTGACGCGCCGCAATTTCCGTCACGCGGCGTTGCAGGTCTTGTTGCAACGTCGTGCGGATGCGCGAGTGCGGCGCTTTGCCGGTTTTCACCTGTTCCACCCAGGCGCGGTCGAGCAGGTGGGGCGCCAGCCGGGGCAGGGGATGTGGCTGTTCAGGCAGGGGCTCTTCTTTGGCCAGTTCCCACGACGTGCGATCCAACGCGCCAGCTTCCAGCAAGCGATCGAGCAGGCGGTTGCGTTTGTCGAACAGCGCCTGCCGGTTGCGTCCGGGGTGGATGAGCGCCGGACTGTTGGGCAGCACGGCCAGCGTGGCCGCTTCTGCCCAGGAAAGCAAAAAGGGGCTTTTGCCAAAATAGCGCCAGGAAGCGGCGTCGAGGCCCACCACGTTGCCACCAAAAGGGGCATGGGCCGCGTAAAGGCGCAGGATATTGGATTTGCGGTAGCCCAATTCCAGTCGGGTGGCGAGGATGGCTTCGATGAATTTTTGCCAGAGGTTGCGCGATTTGTTGCCGCGCGCCATGCGAATGACCTGCATGGTGAGCGTGCTGCCCCCGCTGACGACTCTGCCGCTGCGGATGTTTTGCCCCATAGCCCGCATCAAACTGAGCGGATCAATGCCGGGGTGGTACCAGAAGCGCCGGTCTTCAAACTCAACCAAAGCGCGCGCGAATTTTTCCGGGATGCTGTCGGCTTGCGGGAAACGCCATTGGCCGTCGTCGGCAATGCGCGCGCCAAGCAGGTTGCCCGCGTGGTCTTCCAGTACCATGCAGGTGGGCTGGTCGAAGAGTGGGCGCGGCAGGCAAAAAATATAAGCCAGCAACAGTACGGCGAGCACTGCGAAGGTTTTCCGGCGGTGTTGCCGGAAGAGGAAGTGGTTGAGGCGTTTTA
>JALHRK010000179.1 GCA_022841505.1 Saprospiraceae bacterium
CGCTTTTGGCAGTGACGATGCGGATGTTCAGCTCATCGCTAACCGGGTTGGGCCACGCCGACATCTGACGGAACAACTGCGTCGTTGACAGGTTGCTCGTCGCCATTTCCGTCAGGGTTAGTGGCATGGTGAGCCGCACGGCGTTGTCACCCGTGCTTTCATTGTTGTTATTGGCTGCATTTCCGGACGAATAGAACCGAACATCACCGGTTCCTGCAGCCGGCGCAGTCCATTCCACTTCAAAAGTGTTGGCCATGCTGGGCGTATTGTGTTCTACGTAGACCCTGTTGCTGATGGTTGTCTTGCGCATCCCTGCCGGGGGCGTGCCGAAAGCGCCGGCGCCCTGGTTGGTTGCACCCGTTAGTGCAACGGCCATGAATCCATAACGGGATGGAGAACCGGCGCCTGCCGTGATCGCCACACGCAGCGAGTACGTTTTTCCAGGTTCGTAAGCCGTAACAGGGGTTCCGTTATCCAGCACCTGTACTGCAAGGGAAGGCGAAAAACTGCCGCCAGTGTGGCAGAACGAGCAAAAAATCCCGCCGCCCAATGGCGACCCGGTGAGGTCAATACTTTGGGTTGCGCCTGCCCCATTGGCACTGCCCATGAACAAATAAGCGCCCAAAGCCAGCGCAAAAAAGGTGTAGATGAATTGAAACTTCATAAAAATTATGGTATTATAGGTGAAAAAATTCATAGAAGCTATGAATTTGGTTAGAACGGGAATCGGATTGAAGAGTTTATTTGATGTACCTACATTTTTACAAAGATCAACTCAATTGGGCAGATAATGCTCAAAATTCTGTAATCTTGTCTAAATGGCGACCTTATTGACTTTCATCCAGACAAAGCTGAACACTCAAAATAAAAAACACATGATCCGCTTCCAATTTTTTCTATTCCTGACGCTATTCACCATGCTTTGGTCTGTTTGTCCTGCGCAAACGGCTTACCCGCTGATCCTCGATGAACGAGATCGCGCACACATCACCAATGAAATTCTGGAAGATCGCTTCAACAACCTGCTTCCCCAACTCATGCGCCGGGAGGGGATTGACTTGTGGATCCTGATCTCAAGAGAATACAATGAAGACCCTGTGATGAAAACCATGCTGCCCGCAGAATGGCTTTCGGCGCGCCGGCGCACGGTCATGGTTTTCTATGACGGTGGCCCGGGCACGGAAATTGAAAAATTAGCCATTGCCCGTTATGATGTTGGGCTGCTCAAGGCCCAATGGGATGTCAACGTTTATCCTGATCAATGGGAAGCGTTGGTTGAAGTCATCAAAAAAAGAAATCCCAAAAAAATTGCGATCAATACTTCCGAAACCTATGCCTTAGCCGACGGCCTGACACACACGGAATACAAGCGCATGATGAACACCATTCCTGAAACATGGCGTAGCCGCATCGTATCAGGTGAAAAATTAGCGGTGGCGTGGCTGGAAACGCGCTCCGAAAAAGAAATGGTACTTTATGAACACATTGCGCATATTTCCCACCTGATCGTGCAGGAGGGGCTCTCGGAAAAAGTAATCCAACCTGGCGTAACGACAACGGAAGATGTCGTGTGGTGGTACCGGCAACGGGTACGTGAGTTGGGATTAGACACCTGGTTTCACCCAACCGTAGACATTCAGCGCGCCGATCCTGATAATTTTGACCACTTGCGCACTTTTTCCAAACGCCCCGACAGGCAGATTATCCTGCCCGGCGATTTGTTGCATGTGGACTTTGGCATCACTTACCTCCGGCTCAATACCGATATGCAGCAACACGCTTATGTGCTGCGTCCGGGTGAAAAAGCAGTGCCTGCCTCTCTGGAGGCTGCATTCCGGCAAGGCAATCGCCTTCAGGATATTCTGGTGAGTAAATTCGCTCCTGGCAAAAGTGGGAACCAGGTATTGTTGGAAGCGCTCGTCCAGGCGCAGGCTGAAAATATTGCGGGTACCATTTATACCCACCCCATCGGTTTTCATGGACACGCTGCCGGACCTACTATTGGCCTTTGGGACAATCAAAAAGGTGTGCCCGGGCAGGGCGATTACCCTTTGTTTTACAATACTGCTTATTCCATAGAATTGAATGCTGCTGTACTCATTCCAGAGTGGAATAAAACGGTGCGCATCATGTTGGAAGAGGATGGCTATTTTAACGAAGCCGGTTTTCGGTTTATTGATGGCCGGCAGGAGGCAATTTATACCATTCCGAGGCAGTGATCATTACTCGTCGGGGATGACTCCCTTTTGCAACCTGGCTTCCAACTGCTCCCAGCGATAAATCTGAAAAGTTTTATCCGAAGACATGGCCACAAACAACCCTTTGGGAAAATGCTTTCCCAGTGGCGCGCTGGTTGCCTCCGAGCCATCGCTGTCAATGGCGGAAACCGGAATGATCCCAATTCGCTTGTGGTCATGAGGATTACCGGGTGTTCCCGCTCTTGCGAAAACATGAAAGCGAGTGGCTTGCTGATCTGAAACTAAAATATATCCTTTCCCATCTGGTTGTTTATAGATGGAAATTCCTTCATGGTCATCTGCAAAATCCTTGTTGGCGAAAAAGGCCAGTTCTCTATTGCTGCTGTCCGGATGAGCGTGATATTTGCGCACGCCGGATCCTTCATCCGAATAGTAAACATAGCCCATCTCGTCGTCTACGGCTATTGCTTCGATCTCTTTCCCCCCCTTGAAAGCCCCAAACTTACGCACCGGCTCTGCAACCACAATACCAGAGCTGTCTTTTAATAAATATTGCCATAGATAGCTGCCATCGGGACCGCTTTTGCGGCTTACAAAAGCGTATATCTTGTTGGTTAAAGGTATTTTATACAAACCAATACCCATTGGAGACTGCACGGCTTCCCCTTTAAAAGCATCAATACCGCCATTGTCAATGAAGGTCATTTCCGGCACCCGCAGAACCCGGATATTGTCGCCGTTACGCTGCGCAAACACGGCAATATCAATGGTAAGTAATCTTTACCTTTCGGTTAACGCTATGTTTTATGAAATAATAAAACCCCGGGAAGGCATAGCCTTCCCGGGGCGCTATCAAAGATTCTATAGGATATTACTTTACTTCTTCAGCAAATCCCGAATTTCTGTGAGTAAGGTTTCAGAAGCCGACGGCGCCGGTGGAGCGGCAGGAGCCGCTTCTTCCTGCTTTTTCATTTTGTTGAGCCCTTTAACGACTAAGAAGATGACAAAGGCGATCACTAAGAAGTCAATAATGCTCTGAATAAACGCGCCAAGCATAATAACCAGCGCAGGAGTGGCTACGCTGCCGTCAGCTGCCATTTCCGCAGCCTTAAGCGTAATGGGCAGGGCTTTATCCAACTGAACGCCGCCAAGCAGCAACCCCAGGATTGGAGAAATGATGTTGTCTACCAGAGAAGCTACGATTTTGCCGAAAGCGCCGCCGATGATAACGCCTACGGCAAGATCCATCACATTCCCTTTGTTGATAAATTCTTTAAATTCTTTCCACATAACTGTTCCGTTTTGTTTTGTAAAACTTGATTTTCAAGGATAAATGTAATAGTTCTGTTAGAAAAAACAAGGGATTTTGTTTTGTATTCTTGTTTATTCAAAAATTTGCTTAGTCACTTCAAAAAACACCATCATTCCTAACAATAAAATTACAAAACATCTTAAATTGCCTCAAAATTTCAATTATGGTTAGCCGCGACACCCTATGGAAAGGCATTATCGAAGATTTGGCTGAAGAAATGCTACACTTCTTTTTCCCGAAATACACTAATGATATTGACTTTACACGTGGGTTCGAGTTCTTAGACAAAGAACTTGAACAAATCCTTCCCGCATCAGAAACCCAATTGCGCCGTGCAGATAAATTGTTAAAAGGCTGGCTCAAAAGTGGCGCGGAACATTGGTTTCTTATTCATGTCGAAGTTCAGGGCTATGCCGATCCGAATTTCCCCAAACGCATGTTTCAGAGTGGCTACCGCATACAGGATCGTTATGAGCGCCCAATGACTGCATTGGCTATTTATACAGACAGGCCTCGTAAATACCACAAAAGCCAGTATAAACAATCCTTCATGGGAACGGAAATGATTTACCGGTTCAATACATTTATCCTGGCCGATCATACTCCGGAAGCATTGGCATTAAGCGACAACATTTTTGCTGTTGTATTGGAAGCTGCCTGGCCAGGGCTTTTCCGGTCACTTAAGGATGAAACCCTGCTGACCATGCAGCTTGCTACAGCACGCCGCTTATTGACTAAGGGCTATCCGACCGAAAAAATAAGGCGCATTATGAACTTCATTCGCTTCTATGTGCGTTTTGAAAACAAAGAAAATTTCCCTAAATTTGAAAGTGAATTGGATCAAATTATTCAAAACCGCAAAGCTATGGGTATCGAAGAAGCAATTTTGCATGAAGTAGAACAACGAGGTATCGAGAAAGGTATCGAGAAAGGAATCGAGAAGGGTATCGAGAAAGGAATCAAGAAAGGAATCAAACAAGGCATTGAAGGAGGTATTCAGTTAAGCAAACGAAAAGTCATTGCCAACGGGGTCAAAAATGGTCTTTCAGAAGCGCTGCTTGCTACGCTCACCGAACTTACTTTAGAAGAAGTAAAGGCGGTCATTAAAACGCTTGAAGAGGATTTACCTAATTCATAGGGGTTCAAAGCAGTCCGTCTGCCTGCCTATCAAGGATAACAACAGATTATTTCCAATATAAGAAGGGTGCTTGTCTGGTTTCAGGCAAGCACCCTTTTATAATCTATCGTTCATTCATCAATCTGGTAAAGCTTACATCGCGCCCCGATCCTGACGGATCTTATTCAACGCCGAACCTGCACGTACCCAGACAATCTGCTGTTCATTGTACGTATGCGCTAATTCGATGCGATCCTGCGTTCCATCAGCGTGGTTGAGCAATACGGCCAGGTTTACCCCGGGTTTCATATCCTCAAAACCGAGTAAATCTACCGTATCATCCTGACGAATCAGGTCGTAATCGGCCGGATTTACAAAAGTGAGCGCCAGCATGCCCTGTTTTTTCAGGTTCGTTTCGTGGATGCGCGCAAATGATTTCACCACCACTGCTTTCACCCCCAGGAAACGGGGTTGCATGGCTGCATGCTCGCGAGAAGATCCTTCTCCATAGTTTTCTTCTCCAAAAACAATCGTGCCAATGCCTGCATCGCGATAAGCCAAACCGGAATCCGGCACCGCCATAAACTCGTTTTTCACAAAATTGAGCACGCTGTTGGCTTCATCATTGTAGGCATTGATCGCACTGATGAAGGTATTTTTAGCAATGTTTTGCAAGTGGCCACGGAACTCTAACCAGGGGCCGGCCATCGAAATGTGGTCGGTCGTACACTTGCCTTTGATTTTGATCAGAATCCGCATCCCCTTCAGTTGTGCAGCCGTAATCGGCGTAAAGGGCGTCAGCAGTTGCAGGCGATTGGAATCTGGTGCAACTTCAATTTTCAGGCTGCTACCGTCTGCGGCGGGCGCCTGAAAACCTGCGTCTTCCACATCAAAGCCTTTCACCGGCAATTCTGCACCGGTGGGCGGATCCAGCATCACTGCAACCCCGTCTTCGTTGATCAGGGTATCCGTCAGTGGATTAAACGTCAGGTCGCCGGCAATCGCCAGTGCGGTCACGATCTCCGGCGAAGCCACAAACGCACGGGTTTGCGGGTTGCCGTCGTTGCGCTTGGAGAAGTTGCGGTTAAAAGACGTAATGATGGAGTTGGCGCGTTTCGGATCGTCGGTGTGCCGCGACCATTGTCCGATGCAAGGCCCGCAGGCATTGGCCATTACCACGCCGCCCATTTTTTCAAAGGCTTCTAATTGCCCGTCGCGCTGCACCGTGTAGCGGATTTGCTCCGAACCGGGCGTCACCGTAAATTCGGCTTTCACCTTCAGTTTTTTATCCACCGCCTGACGGGCAATGGAAGCTGCACGATCCAAATCTTCATAGGAGGAGTTGGTACACGAGCCGATAAGGCCCACTTCTAATTTTTGCGGATAATCGTTTTCTCTTACGGCTTTCGCAAATTCTGAGATCGGCCACGCCAAATCCGGCGTGTACGGGCCGTTGATGTGCGGTTCCAGCGTAGACAAGTCAATTTCGATGACCTGGTCGAAATATTTTTCCGGATTGGCGTAGCAATCTGCATCGCCGGTAAGGTGTTCTGCCACACGGTCAGCCAGGTCTGCGACATCGGCGCGGTCTGTTGCGCGCAGGTAGCGGCTCATGGATTCGTCGTAGCCGAATGTAGACGTGGTGGCGCCAATTTCAGCGCCCATGTTGCAAATTGTGCCTTTCCCTGTGCAGGACATCGCCTGTGCACCTGGGCCAAAATATTCTACAATCGCGCCGGTTCCCCCTTTCACAGTCAGGATTCCCGCTACTTTCAGGATCACATCTTTGGACGAAGTCCAGCCGCTCATTTTGCCCGTGAGCTTCACGCCAATCAGTTTGGGCATTTTCAATTCCCAGGCCATGCCCACCATCACATCCACTGCATCTGCACCGCCTACCCCAATGGCGACCATGCCAAGTCCGCCGGCGTTCACCGTATGGGAATCGGTACCGATCATCATGCCGCCCGGAAACGCGTAGTTCTCCAACACGATCTGGTGGATGATCCCCGAGCCGGGTTTCCAGAAACCGATGCCGTATTTATTTGAAACCGAAGCCAAAAAGTCATAGACTTCCGAATTGACCTGCTTAGCGGTACGCAAATCTTCCTCCGAGCCTTCTTTCGCCAGAATGAGGTGGTCGCAATGCACCGTAGACGGCACCGCCACTTTTTCGCGGCCGGCCATTGTAAACTGAAGCAACGCCATCTGCGCGGTTGCGTCCTGCATCGCCACGCGGTCAGGGGCGAAAAAAACATAATCCTTGCCGCGATTGTAGGTCATCATCGGAGAATCCGGATGCAGGTGCGTGTAAAGGATTTTGTCTGTTAAGGTTAGCGGGCGTCCCAGCGCTTTGCGGGCTTCATCCACCCGACCGGGCAGGGCGTCGTAGTACGCTTTTATAATCTCAATATCGAAAGCCATAGATCAAACTTTAACGGTTTTTCCAATAATCATACATGAAAGGCTCGCAAAAGTAGCACATTAAAGCCACTTAAAAAACCCCTTTTCAAACAAGGGAAAGGATAAAAAGGATGACCGAATCTGCCATTATGCTTCAAAATCAATGATCTTCTTCCAACTCTACAATCATTTCAATTTCCACTGCCATGCCGTTGGGCAACGACGACATGCCTACCGCTGAACGGGCGTGTTTGCCTTTTTCACCAAAAACCTCGACCATGAGGTCTGAAAAGCCGTTGATGACCGCCGGGTGTTTGGTAAAATCGTCGGGCGCGTTCACCATGCCCAACACTTTTACAATGCGGCGCACTTTAGACAAGTCGCCGATTTCTGCCTTCAACGCGCTGAGTTGGTTGATGGCCGTTAGGCGGGCTGCTTCGTAGCCTTTTTCGATGCTCAGCTCAGTGCCCACCTTGCCGGTGATGTAGCTGCCATCGGAATTACGGGGGCCTTTGCCGGCTAAAAAGAGGAGGTTGCCGGTGCGTACCGCGTTGACGTAATTCGCAATTGGCGCCGGGGGGGCCTCCAGGGTAATGCCCATCGCCCGTAATTTTTCTTCAGGACTGGGCTGCGCCTGAATGAAATGAATGCTTGCCGCAAAAAGCAGAAGGAGCAGGAGAAGCTTTTTCATATCGCTATGTTTTGGTGTCTTTTTACCAGGTATACACATCAGACCAGTCATATAAATTAAGATAGAGAGTACCTATGTGATCTATCCCGCCGAGTCGGGACAAGTTGTGAAAACACCTATTGTGAACTATCCCGCTTTATGCGGGACAAGTTGTGGTGAAAATTTACATATTCTGAACAGTTCGGGAACAAATATCGCCTTTCCGGGCATTTCTGCAATCAGCAATCTAAAGCTGAAAACAAACAAACCATGTTAGACAGAAATCAACTCAAAGAACGCAGCAAATACCTCAGCAAAATCCTGCGCCACCAACCCGACAGCATTCACCTGCAATTAGACAGCGCAGGTTGGGCCGACATAACCGAATTGCTCGCCAAAATGGTAAAGCACGGCCCCCGTTTTAAACCACCTTTCGACCGCGAAACCTTAGACGAGATCGTTGCCAGCAGTGACAAACAGCGCTACGCCTTCAGCGAAGACGGTGCTCAAATCCGGGCCAACCAGGGCCATTCCGTCCCGGTTGAACTAGGCTACGAACCCCAGCAACCGCCCGAATGGCTTTACCACGGCACGGCGCACAAAAATGTGGTTTCCATCAAAAAAAGCGGCCTGATCCGGGTGAAGCGCCACCACGTTCACCTCTCCACCAACCGGGAAACCGCCCTCCAGGTAGGTGGGCGTCATGGCAGCCCGGTTTCACTGACTATCCGCGCCGGAGATTTATACCGCTCGGGCCATGTGTTCTACTGCACGCCCAACGGGGTTTGGCTGACGGAGGGGGTACCTGCGGAGTTTATTGAATTTAAGGAGTAAAAAACGGCAGCAAGACATTTGTCCTGCTGCCAGTTTGATTTTTTCTATTGAGCCCTGAAATCATCTACTCAAAACCAGCCGCTTAGTCTCCCGTGTTTTTCCAATCTGTGTCACTAAAAAATACATACCGGCAGGTAGGTTGCTCCCGTCAAGGCTGAATTCGTATACGCCTTCACTTTGTATCTGCGGACGCATGGGCGTGGCCACCAATTTGCCCGTGGCATCCATCAATTGCATGGCCACTTGCAGCTCCTCTTGCAGGGAATAGGTAACCGTGGTGCTGCCGGAGAAAGGATTGGGGGCGACTTTTAATTCACTTGTGGTGGCAAAAACTGCTGTTTCTATTTCCGGAGCCTGAAAGTTTGCTTCGTTTTCAGCAGCGTTGATATGACCATCGCAACCGAAGAGGTAGGCATGAAAATCGGATCCTGCATGAGCGGTGAAACCATCCGTCAGCACAATCTCTTCTCCGGCATTAAAAACCGTTGTCGTCCAGGGATAGATGGTTGCATCAGCAATTATCCGATGTGCAACATCAACATAAACGTTGGATTGGTCGCCGCTAAGCGTGGCTTGAAGGGTGCACAAGCCCTCTGGTACCGGAACGAACATGTGCTGGTTGTTGGTGAGTATGATTTCGGCGTCGCCGACCTCCGGGTTTAGTAAACTTAATAAGAAATTACCATTTTCATCGCCATTCCAACCCCAGTTCATGTGAAAATGGTCTCCTTCAAAACCGTCCACCACCCAGGCGTGGCCTGCATCATCTTCGCTTTCGACATCGGTGCGGTTGTCACCGCCGTAGTACATCGGCTGACCATTGTTGAGGTTGTTTTTTAGCATATCAATCCACTCAGAATCGCTGTATTCAGATTTCAGGAAAAGGGGGCAGTTTGAATATCCAAACCAGTTGTCCATGGCGTAGGCAGCGTCATTTGCTAAAGCGTTGCTTACCGAGGTGCCGTAGTCCATTTTGGCAGCGATGCCACAATCAGACATGAGGTTGGCTATTTCAGCCTGCTGGAGCGCATTACTGTTCCCCACGTAGTTATCCTGCATCAAGCTCCAATTGTATCCACCTCCAAGCGGCCTGCACCAGGACCCCATGACGTCGCTGGTCTCATCAAATGGATTGCTATCTGTATGACAAACATTGATATCCGGATTCGCCTGAGTTGGAAAATTCCAGTAATTCATCAGTTGAGCCATTGCAGTGGCGACGCACCCGGTAACAGCGCGCCCGCCCATCGTATTGGTAGGGCACTCTAAGTTGTAGGGCCAACCCTGGTCCCATGTTGTAGTGAGAAGAGGCGCCACGGAAAGATTTTTTGCCTGCGGGGTATTCCTGTTTTCCCATTTTGCCTGGATTGTTGGTGTGCCGGCCACCCGTTTGACTTTCAGGTAGTTCAGTTGTTCATCATAGATTTCAAGTAAATACTTCATACCCGGAGGCATTTGTGAGGCCGGAAAGCGACTATTTAAGGAGTATCCAAGTACTGGTTCGGAGGCTTTGTTTGCAGCCACCAGCACGTAACCTTTTCCTTCGTAGGGCTCAAAAATGTAGTAATTGGGTGTTGTGCTTCGCATGGAAGCAGTGTGTACTTGTTTAATGTTTTGTGGTTTTTTACCAGATTTTTGCTGAAAAAAACCTTCTGCAAAGGCGGCTGCTTCGGAAACAGAAACGGATTGCGCAAACATCGAAACAACCAAATTGGGCAACAAAAGCGCGAGCAACAATATCTTTTTCATGGCGTTATTTTTTGAAATAGGATGGCGTAATAAAGCTGCCTTGTCTGTTTCTAAACTGAAGACAAGGCAGGTGGCAAAGATTATTTTTGGGTGGCAGCAGCTTGATCCAAACGAGCGCGGAGGGCAATGTTTTCCTGTTCAAGCTGATTCAATCGCTTGTTTTGGTCAATGAGGTAAAGCGTCAACTCTTCAATTTTTTCCATCATTTTCTTTTGCATATCACCTACCTCGATGCCGTCCTTTTCTATTTCAGCTGCGGCGGGGATACCGGGCAGGTGCTTGTTGGATTGGATATGGGCTTCCACTTCTTCCAAAGATTTCAGGTTGTAATTATCAGCGAAAACATAATCCGGCCAGTTGCCCTGGAGTTTCACCTTAAGTTCGGTGCAGATGACGTTGCCAGCTACGGCGAGTTTGTAGCCATGGTCTTCGATTGTGCCGATGAGGACATTGCCGCTGTTTTTGACAATCATTGGCGCGGCGTAATCATATCCGCCAGTGTACCAATTAGCAACGCCTTTCCAAAAGACGAGGTCGCCATTGACGGATTGTATCCGTGAGGAATGATAAGAGTTGTTATCGAGTAGTGTCATATATGGCTGGTAGCCGAAGATCCGCAGGCCATCCTGCCCGGCAATATCAAGTTTGCTTTCCGGGGTTGCGTAACCAATGCCTACATTGCCATTGTTTTTTATAATCAACTGGGGCACATACGAATAAGTGCTTGTATTGAAATCGGGAATACCTTTGAAAAAGTTGATGTCTCCATGAGCTGCCTGAATGCGGGCGGAGTGATAAGAATTATTGTCAAGCAGGGTGATAAACGGCTCATAGCCGGCAACGCGGATAGCGTCTTGCGCAAAAATATCCAGTTTGCTTTCCGGTGCAGTCGTTCCTATCCCTATATTCCCGTTTGGCTCGATCACGAAAGGGTAGGTTTGGCTAACCGTTTGGTTGCCGTTAGCAAACCCATTTTGGATAAATTCAATGCGGCCACTCGAAGGGTCGCAACCCAAAAGTGCGCCAAAGCCTGTACTCATGGCTTTCCACCCCCCCGATGAATAGTAGGAGTTGAAGCCTACCGTGGCCCAATCGCGTACTAATGAAATACCGGCCTGGCCTTGCCCAAACATGGCGACCGTGTGATTAACATCACCTTTGACTACAAACTGGGCCTCATTCGGGGCGACCGTACCGATACCAACTTTTTTGGAAAGTGTGCTTGGGTAAATAGAGGAACCGTTCACCCACTGTGCCTGTGCCGTTTGGCTGATGAACAAAGCGGAGATCAGGAGGATTGCAGTTGAAAAAAAGGATGCACTTTTCATGGTTGTAAAGTTTTTTGTTGATGAAAATTGCATTGTGGCTTTTTGCGGTGTGTTGTTCGCTTAGCGTTCAATGCTTTTGATGACACAAAAATGGGCCACTCAGGCAGGGTTTGAAAGCGCTGTTTTCCCGTTGGCAGGTTTGAGTTTCCGGTTGGTAAGTGGAGCAGGATCGGGCGTTCAATTAGCCTTAAAAAACATCAGCCCGTCTGGCGCGAGTGGCCAAACGGGCTGAATACGAGTTGAATCAATCTTTTTTTTAAATAGCTCACTCAAACCACTCGGCTGCCTCAGGTAATTCCTGCAAGGCCACTTTAAGCTGAAGCAGTAAATCCGCAAGTTCCCCGAGTGTTATTTCCCCTCGGGCGCCCTGTTCCAGCAAAAGCGCCAGCTTAGCTGCTTTTTTCAAACCAACAAATTCCAATTGTGGGCGGAAGCTATGCGCTGTCTGGTACATTGATTCCCAGTCTTCGAGCTGTAAGGCAGCTTCCAAACGCTCAATTTCCAAAGGATACTGCGTTAAGAATTTTTGAATAAAATGCTGCATTTGCGCTTCATCACCATCGCAAAAGTCATTCAAAAAACGAAGGTCTGGCTGGTTGCCCAGCTCTGAATGGGAAACAGCTTGGAAATTTGGCAAATTTTCAAAATCCTGCATACCTGAAACTGCCCTGAACCCCAGTGTTTCTGCCACGACCTGCGCCAGTTCTCGC
>JALHRK010000180.1 GCA_022841505.1 Saprospiraceae bacterium
TGCCAATTATCCGTCAAATGGGCGAACATGAAGCGTTGTTTTCAAATCGCAAAATCCGTGAAGTGCTGGGGTTTAAAGAACAACACAACTGGCGAAAATATGTATAGTCGAATGATTCATTTGAAATTGCTGCCGGAAAATAAGAGCTTGTTGGGGATTTCATGATTGACTTCGTCGAATCTTCGATTTGAGCGAGAGTGAGGAAATTTTATTTTAGACAAGGCGGATTGACTACGTCGAATCTTCGATTTTTGCAGAGATAGCCGGCAGCTATCTTGAAAAAATCCAACGCAGCATAAAATAAAATTTGCCACTCGTAGCCAATTGATGAATTCCCCAACAAGCTCTAAAAGCAAAAATTCATGAAATACCTTCAGTTTAGTAATCATGATAAAATGCCCACGTTGGGTTTAGGCACATGGAAATCGGCCAGGGGCGAGATTTATCAAACTGTCAGAAAAGCCATTGAAATCGGGTATCGCCATTTTGATTGCGCCTTTATTTATGGCAATGAAAGCGAAATCGGGCAAGCGATTTCAGATGCTATGGATAATAAAGAAGTGACACGTGATGAGCTTTGGATTACCTCGAAACTTTGGAATAATCGCCACAAAAAAGCGGATATTCAGTCGGCAATTGAAACAACGTTAGCGAGTTTGAAGCTTGAATATGTAGATTTATATTTGATTCATTGGCCGGTTGCAATCAAATATGAGGTACACTATCCTCAAAATGGAAGCGAAATGGAAGATTTAAAGGACATCCCTTTGGCTGAAACCTGGCAAGGAATGATCGCTTTAAAAGACAAGCAATGGGCCAAGCATATTGGTGTTTCAAATTTTAGCATCAAAAAAATCAATCAATTAATTGCAGATACGAGCATTTGCCCGGAGGCACTTCAATTAGAATTGCATCCATTTCTTCAACAGAAAAATGTTTTAGATTTTGCTAATGCAAACGGCATTGCGCTTACAGGTTATTGCCCGCTTGGCTCTGCGGATAGACCTGCCAATAGGATTACGGGAGGTGAACCTAAGTTGTTTGAAAATAAAACAATTTTAGACATCGCCTATGAAAAAGGTATTACCCCTGCACAAGTTATGCTTGCGTGGGCGGTCAACAGAGGCACTTCGGTCATTCCAAAGTCCGTTAATCCACAGAGGCTAAAAGAAAATCTTGAGGCCGCCGATATCGAGCTTTCGGCATCAGACATGCAGAAAATCAACAATTTAGATCAACATTATCGCTATATCAAAGGTGATTTTTGGTGTTTGGAAGGTAGCGGTTACACGTTACAAAACCTTTGGGATGAAGATTGAATGGAATAGCGCCCCCTCCGTATCAAAGTCGCTTTTAATAGGCTGGGGAGGGCGTCCGCTTCTTGAAGATTAAAAAGAGATAAAACGAACCGCTAACCATGTATATGTGATCATGCTTCCTAAACGGTCACACTACGTATATACCGACCGTTAGGTGCAAGCGTAGCGAACGACTTCACACCTTTTGCTTCTTTATTCTATACTCTTCTCCCCACTTCGCCATAGCCTGCATTATTGGCGACAACGTAAGCCCAAGCTCGGTTAATGTGTATTCAACCCTTGGTGGGATTTCAGCATAAATTTTCCTGCTTATTAACCCATCATCTTCTAATTCTCTCAACTGTTGAGTAAGCATTGATTGAGTAATTCCCTTTACACTTCGCTTCAATTCCCCAAACCTTGCAGGAGAGGTAAGATAGATAGCATTAATTAAAATTGCTTTCCATTTTCCACCTAAAACTTGCATTGTTGCAGTTACTGGGCAAGATTCTTCATCAAAAACAAATTTTTTTTCGTTTTTAACTTCTTGATTATCGATATTAGTATTGTTTTTCATACTTACACCTTTTAATTGTCCTACTTGTAGGAATAAATTTAACTCTTAATATTTGCACTACAAAAATATAAAATACTATTAGATCTGTCAAGAAAAAAAATTTAATATCAGGAGCAAGCACAGGTTTTGGTAACATCACCGCCAAACTACTTGTAAATAACAACCAAATTTTGCAGGGTTTTGGATTAGCAAGTTATTTCGAAAAACCAGATTTAATGCAGGAAGCTTATCAATATTTGTTTCCGCAAACTGCAACAGGGAAACTAAAAGTTCACATCGGACAAACCTTCCCTTTAAAAGACGCTGCCGAAGCACATAGACAAATGGAACACAGGAAAACAACAGGTAAAACTGTGCTAATTCCTTAACAACTAAAAAATAAAAACAAATAAACTTTAATAAACATGGTAAACACTCTAAATTGGTTTGAAATCCCAGCAACAGATTTCGCTATGCAAAAGCATTTTATGCTACAGTGTTAGATGCTCAAATTCATGACGACCCTAATCCTCATATGCAATATGCATATTTACCGTCTGATCCACAAAAAGGCGGATTTGGCGGAGCAATTGCTAGCGGTGAAAACTTTGTTCCTGCAATGACCGGCACAACTGTATACTTAGATGGCGGAAATGACCTTTCAGTTCCATTAGGCAGGGTAGAAAGTGCCGGTGGAACAGTTATTCTGCCGAAAACTGCTATTGGTGACAACAGGGGCTTTATTGCACTTTTTATCGACACAGAAGGAAACAAAGTTGGATTCCATTCAATGGGATAATACAGAGTTCTCCCGTATCTTTGTAAAATAGCTGATAGAAGTGTTATCATTGATACTTCTATCAGCTTTGCGCTATATCCATCTGCGTTTACGCCATTATCGGGGTTTACGTACTATCCTGCAACCCCTTGCTTTCGTAAATTTTCATTGCCGTCGAAACGTCAATAGCCTGTCTGGTTTGTTCGTCGAGGTCCCCCTCCCTACGAAAGATACTTCCCCACAATCGGCATCCTTCTCCCCACGCCAAAAGCCTTACTCGAAACGCGCAGCACCGGCGCCGTTTGGTGGCGTTTAAATTCGTTGATGTTCACCAAACGCAGGATGCGGCGCACCAAGGCGGCATCAAAACCCTGGGCGATGATTTCTTCCGGCCCCTGGCGTTTTTCGATGTACTGGAAAAGAATCGGATCGAGGATGTCGTATGGCGGCAGGCTGTCGCTGTCTTTTTGACCGGGGCGAAGTTCCGCGCTGGGCGGCTTGGAAATGGTGTTTTCAGGAATCACCAGGCCGTCTTTATTGATGTAGTGCGCCAGCTCGAAGATTTCGGTTTTGTAGACGTCGCCCAGCACCGAAAGGCCGCCGCACATGTCGCCGTAAAGCGTGCCATAGCCAACCGCCATTTCGCTTTTGTTGGAGGTATTGAGCAAAATGCTGCCGAATTTATTGGAGAAGGCCATCAGCAACATGCCCCGGATGCGGGCCTGGATGTTCTCTTCCGTGACGTTGAAGGGCTTGCCCAAAAAGTGGGGCGACAGCATCTCCATATAGCTTTCGTAAATGGATTGCAAGGGCACAATGTCGTATTGAATGCCCAGGTTTTCCGCTAAATCCCGGGCGTCGTTGATCGAATGATCGGATGAAAACTGCGAGGGCAGCAGCAGCACGCGCACATTGGATGCCCCCAGCGCCCGGACCGCCAGCACGGCCGTCACCGCAGAATCTATGCCGCCGGAAAGCCCCAAAATGGCTTCGCGCAAACCCAATTTATGGAAATAATCGCGCAGGCCGACCACTAAGGCGTCGTGGATAGTGTCCATCTTGGTCGCCGACTGCCGCACTTCGCGTTCCCCGCGCAGCACCTCATCAAAGTCATAAACGCGCAGGCATTCCTCAAAATAAGGCATTTCGTCGTACACTTTCCCGTTGGGCGACATGATCACCGAACCGCCGTCGAAGATCAGTTCAGTATGCGCGCCACAGTGGTTCACATAAAACATCGGGATGCCATAGCGCTGTACGTTGGCCTGGATGACGTGAATCCGCTCGGAGGCGTGCTCAAAACTAAACGGCGACGCCGAAATATTGAGGATGAGATCGGGGCGCTGCGGCATCATTTCATCCATGGGGCAGACCGTATAGAGCGGATTTTCATTGCCTAAGTTCCAGATGTCTTCACAAATGGACAGGGCAATGCGTTTGCCTTTGTATTCCAGTACTTTGAATTCGGTGGCCGGTTCAAAATATCGGTATTCGTCGAAAACGTCGTAGGTGGGCAGCAAGGCTTTGTGCTGCACGTGCAGGATGGCGCCGTCGGCCAGGAAATAAGCGGAATTAAACAGGTCTTTGCCTTCAATTTTCGGATTGCGCGTCGGCGAACCCACCACAATGGCAATCCCCTGTGCCGCAGCTGCTAATTTTTTTACGGTTTCTTCCGATTGCCGGATGAAGTCATTGAACTCCAGAAAATCCCGGGAAGGGTAGCCGCAAACGGCGAGTTCGGGAAAACAAATGATGTCGGCGCCCTGCGATTTGGCGCTGGCGACGGCTTCCAGCATGATGTTGAGGTTGCCTTCGAAATTTCCGATGTGAACATTGATCTGTGCAACTGCGATTTTCATAATTTCGCTTTTTCTGGTGATCAGGAACATGACGCAAATAACTTCAATTTGGGCATTTTCTAAGGAACGGCGGGCTAAAGCCCGCGAAACGAGTGGCGCCTGCCTTGTTTCGCGGGCTTTAGTCCGCCAAATTATCTGCAAAGGTGCAAAACCTGCAAATATCAAGCCACTCATTCTCAGGTAGTAAATGCCCGAACTCAAGTTAAATACGTTCCTCAAGGCAAAGGTAAATTACTTAGTTTAAAAACAAAACTAAGTACCATTTGTTTTTGTATTTTAAACCGACTCTTCCAGAATTTTGTAACTTTGGCAAAACATTTTGATGAGCACTTTTGTCGTATCCGCACGCAAATACCGTCCCGTTCGATTTGAGGATGTCGTAGGCCAGGAACACATTTCCCACACGCTGAAAAATGCGTTAAAAAATGACCACCTGGCGCATGCTTTTCTGTTTTGCGGCCCCCGCGGCGTCGGCAAAACCACTTGCGCGCGCATTTTGGCCAAAGTGATCAATTGCCGGCAGGTTACGCCCGAATTTGAACCCTGCAACGAATGCGACAGTTGCCGATCCTTCAACGAAAATGCCTCTTTCAACATAACGGAATTAGACGCGGCGTCCAACAACAGTGTGGAACATATCCGTGCTTTGATCGAGCAGGTGCGCTTCCAGCCGCAGCAGGGAAAATACAAGATTTTCATCATAGATGAGGTCCACATGCTTTCGCAGCAGGCCTTCAACGCTTTCCTTAAAACGCTGGAGGAACCGCCGCCTTACGCCATTTTTATCCTGGCCACGACGGAAAAACAAAAGATCATCCCCACCATCCTGTCGCGTTGCCAGATCTACGACTTCCGGCGCATTCAGGTCAACGATACCGTTAAACACCTGCAAGCTATATGCAAGGAAGAGGGCATCCAGGCCGACGCCAGCGCGCTGCACATCATTGCACAAAAAGCGGATGGCGCTTTGCGCGATGCACTTTCCATCTTCGACCGGATCGTATCCTTTTCAGGCAAAAAAGTGCTGTATGACGACGTCATCAGCAACCTGAATATTTTAGACTACGATTATTTTTTCCAGGTCACCGACGCGCTGTTGATGGAGGATGCGGCCCGGATCATGTTGCTGTTTGACGAAGTTCTGAAAAAAGGCTTTGACGCCGATATTTTTATCAACGGCTTGTCGGAACACTTGCGGAATTTGCTGGTGTGCAAAGACGAACAAACGCTGCCGTTGCTGGAAGTGAGCGAAGACGTGCGGGAACGCTACCGCAAACAAGCCCTCCTGATGCCGACCAGCCTTGCCCTTACGGCGATGAATATTGCCAACGACTGCGACATCGAGTTCAAAATGGCACGCAACAAGCGCCTCCACGTCGAGATTGCGCTCATCAAAATGACCTACATCAACCGGGCTATCCAGTTGGCCAATACGCCCGAAGCGGCCAGTCCGGAAAACGAAAAAAAAAAGCCTGAGCCACAGCCAGTAACTACTGCTGCGCCGCCTCAGCCCGAACTGATCACCGAAGCGCCGCCTGTTTCGGGGAAACCCATGCCATCTATGGCGCCGGATGACGCCCCTGCTGCCGACAAACCCGCCGCGTCCATTCCAATTTCCGGGTCCGATAAGTACGCGGCCATGCCCAAACTCATGAGCATGGCAAACATGCTGGCCGAACTCAAAAAGGAAGATGCGCCTGAAATTCACGCCGGCGACCTAGACCTGGAAAAGACCCAGGCCGCATGGCACCGGTACGTAGATGAATTTGCAAAAGAGGCGCTGAGGGGCTTGATGCGCCCCGGGGGATGGCAGGTAGAAGGCATGAAACTGACCGTTCAGGTAGGCTCGCCATTGGCCGAAAACACCATTCGCCAGGAAACGCCGCTGATGGAATTCCTTCGCAAAGAATTGCGGGCGCCGGACTTGATGCTCTACATCACAGTTGAAAAATCATTGGCCCAGGAAGCGCCTGTAAAGCAACGGCCGCTGAATGCCCAGGAGAAATACATCAAAATGCGGGAAGTAAATCCGGTAATCACAGAGTTTCAAAAGCGATTCAGTCTGCATCCGGACGAATAGGGCACAACTGAAACCAGATTCGTTGCGTTTGGCGTATGTAAACCACAAATCGAAAAACTTATGGATAACCAATCGCTCTGGTACCTTGAAAATATAGATGTGAAGGGCATCTTTTGCCCTCAGAAAATTGGCGCCGGGCATCTGAACAGCAAATTGCACCGAAAGTATAAAAAGGGGGAATACATCTACCTGCCCCAGGAAGACTCAGATAAAATTTATTTCATAACGGAAGGCCAGGTGAAAATCGGGCACTACGGCGAAGCCGGGAAGGAGATCACGAAAGCCCTGCTGGTGGCCGGCGAGGTGTTTGGGGAATTGGCACTGATTGGAGAAGATAAGCGCCGCGACTTTGCCTGCGCGACCGAAGCCGTGGAAGTATGCGTACTTAGCACCTCCGATATCCGCTCGCTGATGCGGGACTACTCCGGGCTCTGGCTCTTTTTAATGAAAATTTTCGGCGCGCGGGTGCTGGAGATGGAAAAGCGCCTGGAATCTTTAGTATTTAAAGACTCCCGCACCCGGGTGATCGAATTCCTGCACGAATTAGCCTGCAAACGGGGGCAGCGTGTAGGTTATGAAACTTTGGTACGCCGCTTCATGACCCATCAGGAAATTGCCAACCTGACCGCCACCTCACGTCAGACGGTGACCACCGTGCTGAACGACCTGCGCAATAAAAACATCCTGACGTTCAACCGGAGCAGGCTGTTGATTCGCGATTTAGACCGTTTGCAGGGCGAATGCAGCGAATGATCATTCATCGTTTTTCCGTTCTCCACATTGTTTTCCACATTTGTGGATTTCACTTTTCCAAAACGGCATAATTCTGGAACAAAGCCGCCGTCAGCAACAACAACGCGCCGGCCTGGTGCAATACACCAAGTGCGACCGGAACCACGCCAACGCAATTTACGACGGTCAGAATTCCCAGCGTAACCTGAATACCCAACAAGGTTATCAACAAATACCGCCAGGTGTTAAAAACCTTCCGCTCAGTGATTTTTCCAGCTTTAAAAAAGTAGATCAATACAATGATTGTCAATGCATAAGCAGTGAGTCGGTGCAAGACCTGAACCAGGGCAGACATAAAGGGCGCGCGGTCGTAATGCACAAAGTTATCCACATTCCATTGCGCAGCGTCAAACAAAAGGGCGGGGATGAATTCGCCGTTCATATCCGGCCAGGTTGGGTAAAAAAGGCCCGCTTTCATACCTGACATAATGCCGCCGAGTACAATTTGTATGCCTAACACAAGAGTCATGATTTTTGCCCACTTATTAACATTATGGTCCCGAACCATGCCCCTTTCCGGGTAAAACGTGTGCAAAGTTGTCCAGAAAAGGTAGCCATAAAGCGTCAAACCAATAGACAAATGCAGGGTTAGCTTGTAAGCATTCACCCAGGGCCGGTTGACCAATCCGCTGGCCACCATGATCCAGCCGAAAGACGCAGCTAATGCCGCCAACCCGATGACGATGCCCAACCTGCGCATCAATTTGCGATCAATCCAGCCTTTGCGCCAGAATATAAAAAACGGGATGGCGAACACAAAGCCCATCAGGCGCGCCCAAAGTCGGTGGAAGTACTCCCAGAAGTAAATGAACTTAAACTCCGACAGGCTCATCCCCTCGTTGATCTTCTGGTATTGCGGCGTGGCTTTGTAGAGGTCGAATTCCGCATTCCAGGCTGGTTCACTCATTGGAGGCAAGCTTCCGGTCACGATTTCCCACTTCGTGATGGATAATCCCGAACCGGTTAGCCGGGTAATGCCCCCGATCACGACTTGTCCGAAAACCATCACTAAACCAACGATGAGCCATATTTTGAGCACGTTAGGGTAGGATTGAATGGGTTCTGTTGTTTGCATACGTTGATTCAGTTGTTTTTGGATAACAAAGGTACAACAACCGAGTTTCAACTTTGATTATCCACACTTCTACCTTATAGTATTTGTAATCATTAAAAATTAATTTAAAAAAAACAGGGGTTATTAGGGGTGTTGGGATGTAGAGAAAAAGTTTATGTTAACTGTAGGTTATTCGGTTGTTAAGATATTTGTTGCGGTTATTCACAATCTGTTAACACGCCAAAGCGGCTATTATCAATACCTTGCTGCTTTTTCTACACCGTGTCAGTATGTTTTGAACAGCATAACTTTTTCAAAAGTGCAGCGTGGAAAAAGTACCATTCGCTGTCTATAAATTTTGGGTACTCCACACTTTTAAAAGTTATCCACGCTTACCAACAGTAAGCAAAAGGAGCGATCTTGAAAGCTGTGGAATACTGGCCTCGTTTTTGCACACTTCTCAACATGCTATGTGGAGTATTTCACGGTGCGTTGTTTTGTCGTCTGGATGATGCAGAGCCGCCTTCTCTGAATTATTCAGGGCTCGCTGTCAAATATTTACTAATTTTGCGGCGTTTTTTTGCCCACTCGGGCAACCGAATTCTTTTATAAACGTAGGCGAAACATAAAACAGAATCGCAATGATGAGTAAAGTATTGATGTGTGCCGGAGCTGCCATGCTCCTGACTTTATCGGCAGCCGCACAATCCGCCAATGACCCTGTGTTGTTCACTGTGGAGAATACGCCGGTTCACGTTTCTGAATTCACGTACATCTACAGCAAAACCAATGGCAAAAATGCGGATTTTTCCAAAAAGTCGCTGGACGAGTACCTCGACCTGTACACCAAATTCAAACTGAAGGTACAAAAGGCCAAAGATATGCGCCTTGATACGGTGTCGCAACTTAAAGAAGAATTGAATGGCTACCGCAAGCAGCTTGCCGACTCCTACCTTATAGATAAGGCTGTAACGGAAAAACTACTGCTGGAGGCTTACGAACGGATCAAGCAGGATGTGGACATCAGCCACGTATTGGTCACGCTGATGCCCGAAGCTACTCCGGCAGATACGCTGGCCGCTTTTCAGAAAGCGCTCGACATCAAAAAAAGACTTGAGGGTGGGGACCCTTTTGAAGTAGTTGCCCGCGAAATGTCGGCTGACAAAACAGCGGCGCGCAATGGCGGAAGGATCGGGTTCATTACGGCTGTATTTCCGGCTGGGCTTTATGCGCTGGAAAATGCTGCGTATAGCCTGCCAGTTGGCAAAATATCCAACCCGTTGCGCAGCAATGCAGGGTACCATATTATTAAAGTGAATGCCCGCCGTCCTGCCCGCGGCGAAGTGGAAGTCGCCCACCTCCTCATTCGCAAAACGGAAAACGACCGGGCAATTGCGAAAAACCGGATTGACAGCATTTATCAGGTGCTGAAAACCGGGGGTGATTTTGACAAAATGGCTCAGTCTCTGTCGGAAGACACGCCCACGGCGCAGCGCAACGGCTACATCGGCTTCATCAGCATCAGCCGTTATGAACCCAGCTTTGAAGAGGCGGCTTTCAACCTGAAAAAAGACGGCGAATACAGCATGCCTTTCGAAAGCAGCGTAGGTTGGCACATCATCAAGCGCATCAGCAAAAAGGACATACAACCATATAGCACAGAAAAGAGTCGTTTAGATAATGCGATTCGCAAAGATGGCCGTTTCGAGCAGGCCAAAACGGCGATGCTGGAACGCATCAAGCGCGATGCGAAGTTCACAGAATATGCGGATGTATTGAATGGCTATGCTGCAACACTGCCCGATTCTTTCCTGACGTTCAAATGGAAAGCGCCCGAAGTAAAGTCGAAGGAGCTTTTGTTTAAACTGGGAAAAGATTTTAAAGTTACCTTAGGCGACTTTACGGATTATTTGGGCCGTGCAGGGGCAACCCGCGTTCGCCAGGCCAAAACCGGCGATTTACAGAAAGCTGTTAAGGCGTTGTATCAGGAGTTCGTGAACGAGCAGTGCATGAAGTACGAAGAAACGCAATTGGAATCCAAGTACCCCGATTTCAAGTCGTTGATGCGGGAATACGAAGAAGGCATCCTGTTGTTTGAAGCAACCAAAGTGCTGGTTTGGGACAAAGCATCCGAAGACAGCCTGGGGTTGGCAAAGTTTTTTGAAACCATAAAAGGCAAATACCGCTGGGAAGACCGCGCCGTAACCAGTGTTTACCGCATCAGCATTGAAAACAAAGATCAGGTAGACGGCGTTCGTGCTTATGCACAAACCCACAGCGCGGATGAAGTCAAAGCGAAATTCAACTCGGAAGAAAAAATCTTAGTGAATGTTGAGTCGCGGACTTTCGAAAAAGGGAAAAGCCAGGAATTGAAAGGCGTAGAGTGGAACAAAGGCGCAATGGGGCCGGTGGACGAAAACGCCCGCACCAAAACCATTCGCTTTTTAAAAATAGAAGATTTGCTGCCGCCTGCTGAAAAAACGCTTTCGGAAGCGCGGGGTTACGTGGTCGCGGATTACCAGGATACCCTGGAGCGCCAGTGGGTGGACGAGCTGAAAAACACGTATAAAGTGAAAGTGAACGAAAAAGTACTGGAAAGTCTGGTTAAGAAAAAATGAACAGACTAACGTTTCTAAATATTGTCAGCGCGCTGTTGATCTGCATGGTTTGCGGCGTTTCGTGCCAGTGGATTGGAGAAAAAGCTCCGGAAGACAAAGTGTTGGTCAAAGCGAACAACAAGATGTTGTACCTGTCTGAATTGGACGGTATGTTTCCGGATGGAACCTCCTCAGGCGACAGCGCGCTGATCATCAGTGCCTACGCCGAACGGTGGATCCGCGAAGCGCTGTTGTTGCACGAGGCGGAGCGCAATATTCCCAGCGACCTCAACATTGATAAATTGGTTCGGGACTATCGCGCTTCGCTCATCCGCAACAACTATGAAAAAATCCTCGTGGAAGAGTTGCTTGATTCCATGATCACGCAGGACGAATTGCACGCTTTCTACGAAAAAAATAAAGAACAGTACCAACTTGAAACCCCGATCGTCCGCTGCTACTTAGTCAAAGTACCCCTGCCGGTTCCGGAAGCTGAAAAACTTAGGGATCTTTGGTCGGGCAGCGATAACAAGAAGAACTTTTCCGCGCTGGTCAATTATTGCAACAGCCATGCCGAAGCCCATTTGCTGGACAAGGCAACCTGGTACAGCGTGGAGGACATTGCTGAACAATTGCCCAATGGAACCCTGACCGCGGACAACATCAGCGCTAAGCTGGATTTTACCCAGCGCGACGGGCAGTTTGAATACTTGTTCAAGGTTTTTGAAGTAAAAAACCGAAAAGACATCGCCCCGCTTGCTTATATTGAAGAACAGGCCCGGAAATATATTTTACATCAGCGTAAAATAAAGTTATTGGAACAGAAAAAAGAGGAGATGTACGAACGCGCCATTCGGCGGGGCAATGTTCAGGTTTACTATGAAGAAAACTAATGTTGCGCCTACACCCATTCTTTTGCACAAATGCACTTAATCGCCATCCATGAGATCTTTGATTTGTAATTTAATTTTGATGACGCTCGCGTCGGGCCTCTTGTTTGCCCAACCACAGGTAATTGATAAAGTGGTGGCTACCATTGGTAGTGAGCTGGTACTGCTTTCTGATGTGGAAGAACAACACGCCCTGATGGAGGCCCAAAAAGGGGTGATTCCGCCGAATGCCCGTTGCGCTATTCTGGACAACATCCTGGTGACCAAACTACTGCTCAATCAGGCAAAATTAGACAGTGTGGAGGTGAGCGACGATGAGGTGGAAACACAGCTCAACGCGCGCATTGACCGCATCCTTACCCTGATGAACAACGATATGACCCAGTTTGAAGCTTATT
>JALHRK010000181.1 GCA_022841505.1 Saprospiraceae bacterium
TCCAAGACATCTGTTATTACAATGCAAAAAACTATTTCAATTTTCAGAACATAGGCCGACATGATTGACACGCAACACGGGCGCTTTCGCTGGACGATTATCGCACTGTTGTTCAGTGCCACTACCATCAATTATTTAGACCGGCAGATCCTGAGTTTATTGCAGCCCGTGCTTGCTGAAACTTACTCCTGGACAAACGTTGATTACGCCAATATTGCTTCTACTTTTCAGATTGCCTATGCCATTTCCATGTTGTTCGTCGGGCGGATTGTGGATAAAATGGGCATCAAAAGCAGCTATGCCTGGGCCATCATCATCTGGTCGGCGGGCGCCATGTTGCACGCCTTTGCGCTTCCGATAGGCAGTGCCGGGGTTTCGCTTTTAAATTGGATGGGAATGGCGGTTGTTTCCGTGTCCGTGCTGGGATTTATGATTTCCAGGGCTGTGCTGGCTTTCGGAGAATCCGCCAATTTTCCGGTCGCCATCAAAGTAACTGCCGAATATTTCCCAAGAAAAGAACGGTCCATTGCCACCGGCATTTTTAACTCCGGCGCGAATATCGGAGCGATTTTAGCGCCGCTGACCGTGCCTTTTATTGCCTACAAATGGGGTTGGCAAATGGCGTTCATCCTCATCGGAGGCGTTGGATTCATCTGGCTTATTTTTTGGTTGATTTATTATGAAAAACCGGAAAAACAAACTCGGATTTCGGAGGCAGAGCTGGCTTTCATCCGCAGTGACCAGGAAGCGTCGGTTCAAGCTGCTCCCGATAAACAAAGCTGGAGTCAAGTCCTGAGCCATCGGCAAACCTGGGCTTTTGTGCTTGGAAAATTTCTCACCGATGGGGTGTGGTGGTTTTTCCTTTTTTGGCTGCCAGCTTATCTGAAAGCGCAATACAACATGACCGGCCCGGATATTGCTTTCCCGCTTGGATTGATTTATACGCTGACGATGTTTGGAAGCATCGGAGGTGGTTGGTTTCCAGTCTACTTTATCAAAAACGGTATTCCTGCTTATGAAGGCCGTTTGCGCGCCATGTTCTGGATTGCCTTGTTCCCTTTAGTGGTGTTGCTGGCTCAACCACTCGGCGGCATCAGCCATTGGATTCCGGTTTTGTTGATTGGCATAGGCGCAGCTGCCCATCAGGCGTGGAGCGCCAACCTGTTCACGACCGTATCCGATTTATTTCCTTTAAAAATGGTGGGAACCGTAGTTGGGATTGGAGGCATGGCTGGTGGTTTGGGTGGGGTGTTGACCTCCAAATTGGGTGGTGCCTTGTTCGATCATTACCAGGCATTGGGGCATATCCAAACCGGCTATACCATCATGTTTGCTTTTTGCGCAACGGCCTACCTGGCCGCCTGGCTTTTGATGAAAATATTGGTTCCGAAGTATCGTGCCGTGCAGTAGGGCGATTATCAAACCTCACTCGGAGAAACCCCAAAATAGTCTTTGAAGCATTTGGCGAAATAGGCCGGTTGGTTCGTTTTGTTGCCACTAAAATAAGATAAAAGCAGCTTTCAGGGTAAAATAATCAATCCTGAAAGCTGCTATTTATGAAGCGGGGTTAAAAAAAATCACTTCCCGGAGGCAGTTACAGTCGCTTGCAAAGCCGGCACGGTGCGAAGGTATGCCCAGATAGCGCTCAGTTCTTCTTCTGGCATGGAGAATCGCGGCATGGACATTGTCAGAACAGAGCCGTCGGGGCGGACTCCTGCTCTTACAGCCATTTGAAACTGTTCTGGTGTCCATTTGCCGATACCCTGCTCAGGATGCGGCGTAATGTTGCGGGAAGGCGTTTGTTTGAAATCATGATCCGAAATCGGATTCCCTCCTGCAAAATACCCCGGAGATTTTTCTGGTTCTAACACATTGTTGGTTTCAAAGCTGGCTGAATGACAGCTGTAACACTCGTAAACCGCCACAGCAAGGTAGCGCCCGTAAGCGACCTGATCGCTCGTTGGTGGTGTAATTATAGGTTTACCCTCGTAAGGCAATGGTTTAAAAGCCCCAAGTTTGATCAGCGCTTTTGCCAGAAAAGAATACTTCGTAGCGTGCTTCTCATCCGAAGCCTGTACGGAAGGTGCATCCGAGCGCAGGTAGGCAATGACAGCCGCTAAATCCTCATCGGAAATATTGGGGAACATCATGAAAGGGCCTGCTAATTTTCCGTCGCGTTTAACGCCCGTCCGAAGCAGGTAGGCAATTTCGCCATCCTGGTACCTGCCAAGACCTAAAGTGGGATGATTGGTGATGTTGCCTGACCAGATTTCCCCAAATCCTTCGCTTTCCGGAGAAAAAAGGCGGCCACTTAGTTTTCCGTCATCCCCCCGGTGACAATGGGCACAATGGTTTTCTACAATATTTTTCCCCCTTGCCAAAGAGGCGCTATCAACGGACAAGTTGACGGGAAGCTTCTGAACAGGATAAACAGGCATATCCGATAAACTAACCCATGCAGCAATCCCCGCAATGGCCAATACAATTACGCCCAGCAGGACGCCAAGAATTTTGAGTATTCTTTTCATACCAATAAAATTTTGATGAATCAAGTAAAATAGGGAGCATCAGGAGGCACAAAAACAGGAGATGTTGTTGTGCAACAAAGGTGGGATGTGGAGGAGCGCCACAGGTATCAATTTCGTCGCAAAGTCTTTCAAAATTGTCGCATCAAGCCTGCGACAGGCTGATGAATCAGGCAATTAGCAGCATTATTGCATTTTTCGCCATTGCTTATTGCCACTGCGCCAAGCCTTCAGCAACAAAAAAACAAACAAACCCGTCACACCAAATGCGGCATTCGCCCAGGTGCTTTCGCTGTCCTGTAGCCAAGTATATCCCAACGCTCCGGCGCTCAGGGCCAGAATGGCGAACAGCAATTGCTGAACTGCCAGATACAGGAGTCTGGCGCTTTGCGCAACATCCGGCGTGCGCATTTCCAGGCGGCCCTGGCGGGTCATTTGAAGCGTCTGTTTCAATTCTTCGGGTAAAGCCAACACATCGGTCACGGTATTTTGCAGTAGTTTTCGGACAAAGGTGAGCATATCGCCGCGTTGGCCCAGCACGAATTCCTGCGCATAGGGGCGCACCACATCGAGCGGGTTAAATTTGGGGTCGAGGGTATTGCAAAGCCCAAGTAATAAAGTCAGCATGCGATTGAGCAACACATAATCTTTGGGAACCTGCACCGTGCCGGAAATGCCGCTGAAGCCGATGTCCTGAATGAGGCGAAAAAGGCTGTTGTCGAAAGGTTTGACTTTGATGTCTTTGAAATTCAGTCCGTCGAGCTGGACTTCATTTTGAAGAAAATTGCGAAGCGCTACAATCATTTTTTCAGCCATCTGTTCTGCTTCCCGGCCATCTGCAATGAATCCCATCATGCGACTGGCTTCGATCATGCCCCGGGTATCGCTTTTTACGGCAGCTTCGATCAACTTGATCATGCCTTCCCGCATGTTAACCCCCAGGTGTCCGGTGGCGCCAAAGTCCAGCAAAACCAACACGCCATCCTGCCGAACCAGAATATTACCGGGGTGCGGATCCGCGTGGTAAAATCCATCTTTAAAAACCATGCGGCAGTAAGCGTGCAGGATAGTCCCGGCAAGTTCCCGGCGGTCGAGTTGCCAGGCGTCAATTTGTTCGGTTTTGGCAATTTTTACGCCTTCGTGCCAGGTTGTGGTCAAGACCCGTCCGGTGGAAAAGGCCGCATGAACTTCTGGTATCAGCAGGCCTTTTTCCTCAGCGAGATTTTTGCTAATTTCCTGCATGGCTGCCGCTTCCTGTCTGAAATCGAGTTCCTCTTCGATCATTTTGCGCACCTGCGAGTACAGGTAGTCCAGGCCTTTAATTTTGTAAAACCACGAGATGAGGCCAGTCAACCGGCGGATAACTTCCAGGTCAATACGGGCGACCTCTTCAATGTCTGCGTGCTGCACTTTCACGACCACTTCGGTACCGTCCGGCAACTGTGCCCGATGCGCCTGGCCAATAGAAGCCGAAGCAAGCGGCGTTTCATCAAACCGGGAAAATAAATGTTCCGGGCCTTTGCCAAATTCCCGCTCAATTCGCTCCCGAACCTGTGAAAAAGGCCTGGGTGGGATATTGTCCTGAAGCGCTTCCAGAGGTTTTTGGAATGCTTCAGGCAAAAAATTGCTCAGAATGGACAGCATTTGTCCGATTTTTATGAATAAGCCATTGAGTTCGAGGATGGCGGTTTTTACCCGCTCTGCATTGCGCAAGTGCAAAGACAGGATCCGCTTTTCGTAATAATTGGCGCCGAAAAGCTTTCCACGGATCATCAGACCAGCATAGCTCAGCAAAACAACAGTTGCGGTCCAGTAGGCTTTCCGAATGCGACGGCTGCCGGAGTACTCTTTTTTTCGAGTGGTCATTTCATAATTGCTTATGGCTGCAAATTACCCGGGATTTTTTGTTTCTGAAGTTATTCTTATAACTTTAGCGCTGATATATTGTAAAGTGTACACTTTCAACGCAACCAACTTATGGGACAATCACTACAAACCTTAGATTACGTCATCTTTCTGATTTACTTCGTGATCGTAGCTGGTTATGGGTATTGGATTTATCAGCGAAAGAAATCAGCCACGGCCAGTACCACCGATTTTTTTCTTGCCGAAGGCTCCCTGACCTGGTGGGCCATTGGCGCATCCCTCATTGCGTCCAACATTAGTGCGGAGCAGTTCATCGGGATGTCGGGGTCGGGTTTTAAAATGGGGCTTGCCATTGCCAGTTATGAATGGATGGCGGCAGCTACCCTTCTTGTAGTTGCGATTTTTTTCCTGCCGATCTACCTGAAAAATAAAATTTTTACGATGCCGCAGTTTTTGGAGCGGCGTTACAACAGCACGGTTAGTTTAGTGATGGCTGTTTTTTGGTTGTTGCTTTATGTCGTGGTCAACCTGACCTCTATTCTTTACCTTGGCGCCATAGCGGTAAGGGAGATCAGTGGCCTGAACGTGTTTTTCTGTATGGGACTGTTGGGTTTGTTTGCTATTTTCATCACATTAGGTGGGATGAAAGTCATTGGATACACCGACGTTATCCAGGTGTTCTTTTTGGTTTTGGGTGGTTTAGCCACGACCTATATCGCCTTCAACTTAGTGGCGGAACAGTTTGGCCAGTCGGGCACCATTGCAGGATTTAACCTCACGATGGAGAAAGCCAACGACCATTTTCACATGATTTTTGAGCGGGACAACCCCAACTATTTGGACCTGCCCGGGCTGACGGTGCTGGTGGGTGGTATGTGGATTGTCAACCTCAATTACTGGGGCTGTAACCAATACATTACGCAAAGGGCTTTGGGCGCCGATTTGAAAACAGCGCGCAATGGATTGCTTTTTGCAGCTTTCATCAAGTTGATCATGCCTATTATCGTATGTCTGCCGGGGATTGCAGCTTATGTACTGCACCAACAAGGTAATTTCCAGGCAGAAATGCTCCAGGATGGTGAATTGAACCCCGACCGGGCTTATCCAGTCTTGCTCAATTTGTTGCCCCTGGGCTTAAAAGGCTTGTCCTTTGCAGCGCTCACGGCTGCCATTGTGGCTTCATTAGCAGGAAAGGCCAACAGCATTTCTACCATCTTCACTTTGGATATTTACAAAAAAATCAATCCGGAGGCCAGTGAAAAAAGCCTGGTTCGCATCGGACGAATCACTGTGCTCGTCGCTATTGCCATAGCTATGCTCATTGCACCGTTTATGGGTATTGACAAAAAAGGTGGATTCCAATACATCCAGGAATACACCGGGTTCGTTTCCCCGGGTATTTTTGCCATGTTTATCCTGGGCTTTTTCTGGAAAAAAACGACAGCGAATGCCGCATTGTTTGCAACCATCGGCGGCTTCCTCCTTTCTGTTCTTTTCAAATTTTTGCCGAACTGGGTAGACTTGTCCTTCCTGTCATCAATGGGCTTCAGCGCACCAAACAGCGACGGCGTTTATGAAATTCCGTTCATTGACCGGATGGGCTTTGTATTCATGATTTGTGTGATCGGCATGTACATCATCAGCATGCTGGAATTGAAAGGCAAAGCGAATCCTAAAGGCCTGGAAATTGACCGTTCGATGTTCAGGACATCACCCGGCTTTACCGTTGGCGCATTACTGGTCGTTGGCATTCTGACGGCTTTGTATACGATATTCTGGTAAACCGTATAATACATTGTACATTTCTAACCGACATTTCTTATTATTGCATTCGGTTGGAACTGTTTCTGCTACAAGGCGTCGGAAGGTTCCGGCGCCTTGTAGCTCATTCAAAATTTTAAACTGTGACGGAAGAGCAGCTGCTGGAAAGACAGTTGGTGGATTGGGATTTCGTACTTGACACCATACGGGACGAACGCTGCGTACTTTTTGTCGGGCCTGAAGTTTTCGCAACACCCGAAGGCGTTAAGCTGGAGGAACAATTGGCTCGATACCTCGGCGTTCCCGACAATCCGGATATTCACAAATATTATCCCGACGATGCCTTGTTTTTCTTTCAATCGGGCGCAAAAAAAACGCGGATCAGCTATTCCATCAAGCGTTTTTACCACCAGCAATTTCCACATGCCGAAACGGTACTTGAAAAATTGGCAGAAATTCCGTTTCATTTCATCATTTCCCTGACGCCGGATCAGTTGCTGCATGCTGTTTTTGACAAAAAAAACCTGAAGTACAAGTCCGATTATTATTACAAAAACCAGCCTGCTGACCCAGATGCAAAAATTCCGTCCGCATCCAATCCATTAATTTACAATCTATTGGGCAATGTGGATGCGCAGGAGTCGTTGATTCTCACGCACGATGATTTGTACGACTACCTCGAATCCATATTCCGGGGAAAAAGCATGCCGGAAGCTTACAAAAATCACTTGCGGCAGGCACGCAATTTTATTTTCATTGGACTGCAATTCGATAAATGGTACATGCAATTGTTGTTGCGGATTTTGTACCTGCACAACGAAAAAGCAGAATTCATGCGCTACGCCGCCAGCGAAGGAATTGAGGACGAAGTAAAAACCCTTTGCTTAGACCAGTTCAACATCAATTTCATTTCCAAAGACATCCCGGCGTTTGTGGATGAATTGCACCGGCATTGCACGGAAGCCGGGTTGTTGCGGGCCGAAAATGATCCTTCAGCATCCCCGGTCAATGCCTGGGTTGCCCTGTTGGCTAAAGGTAAAATGGATGTTGTACTGGATGAATTTGCCGCTTTTTTGGAAAAATCGGGTACAGCCGGGCAGTCACTCTACAATGATGTACTCAACCTGATGGGCCGCTGGAGTATGTTGCAGCAAAAAATAAACCGGGCTACCATCGGTGAACAGGAAGCTTCGATCGAAACCAATAAAATAAGAGAAAGCTTGCTGGATTTGTTGAACGCCGCAAAAACTACCCTGTGATGTCGAACCGATACCGCTATCCCGGGGCCAAGCCGTTTCAAACGGACCAACAAGACATCTTTTTTGGTCGGATCAAAGACGCCGAAACCCTGTTCCAACTCACCGGACTGGAACGGTTGGTGGTTTTGTACAGCAAATCGGGTTTAGGGAAAAGTTCACTCATCAATGCCGGGCTAATTCCACGCATTCAGCAGCAGGGACAGGTTTCTCCCGTTCAAATCCGCTTTGGCGCCTGGATGCCGGAAAGGTCCGATACGCCCATTCTGACCACTGGCGAACGCATTGCGAATGGTCCTGCTCAATCCGATTGGCTGGATAAATTAGTCCCTGGCGATACCTCTCTTTGGCGATACGCAAAATCGCGTCAAATGGGCGACCCGGCATTCGGGAATTTCCTGCTCATCTTCGACCAGTTTGAAGAATTGTTCACCTACCCGCAGGAAGTCATCACCGAGTTCAAAAAACAACTGAGCGAACTGATTTATACCCAGATTCCGCAGCGATACCGGGATTCCATCGAAGAACGTATTGGAGAACTCAGCGATGAGGCGCTCGAAGCACTCCACCGCCCAATGAACGGACAGGTTTTGCTGGCTATCCGTTCCGACCGGCTGCACCTGCTCGATCGGCTTTCTGATTACCTGCCCACCATTCTCAGCAATTGTTATGAATTGGGTGCGATGGATGCAATCCAGGCAACCACTGCGATTGAACGGCCGGCGCTGGCTGAAGGCGATTTTGTCTCTCCCCCATTTCGCTATGAAAAAGCTGCACTGGGCGCCATTCTGGACTTTTTGACCGAAAAAGGCGCTGAAAAAATTGAATCTTTCCAATTGCAGATCCTCTGCCAATCGGTGGAGCAAAACGTGATCCGCCATCAGTTAAAATCTGTTGATGTCGGGCAGCTTGGCGATTTGGAAGCCATTTATGAAAACTACTACGACGACCAGATCGGGAGCATTGAAGACACAAAAGAGCAACAAGCCGCTCGTCGGCTCATCGAGGATGAATTGATTTTTGAAGACGAAGAACGGCGATTGAGTTTATACGAAGGCATCATTGTTCATAAGATAAAGCCGGATACCTTGCGGCAATTGGTGGATCACCACCTGCTGCGCGCAGAACCCAGCGCCCAGGGCGGGTACACTTACGAGCTCAGCCATGATACGTTGGTGCCGCCTGTGTTGAAATCCAAAGCGCGACGCAAAACAGTTGAAGCGCAGGAAGCAGATCAAAAAGCGCAACTGGCAAGAGAGGCAGAATTGGCGTCTTTGCGCGACAAAGCCCAGGAAGAGCGCAGGAAACGCCAGCGGGCAAGGCGGTTGGCCTTCGTGGCAGTAGTAGCGGCAGGTCTTTCCTTGCTAACCTCTGTTTTTGCTTATTCGCAATACAAACAAGCAGCAGCAGCAAAGGAACTGGCAGAAACCAATGAAGAACTTGCAAAGGCAAATGAAGAGACCGCGAAAGCTAATCTTAAAAAATACGAGGATGAAGCTCAAAGTCGCAAAAAATTAGAAGCCAAAGCTTTGATTGAAAGTGCCAAAATTTATAACGATGCCGGCTACAAAGACCTTGCCGCACGCACCCTGAAACAAGCGCTTGAAATTGATTCGTCGGAAGATATCCGGAAGCAAGCGGCAGCAATTCAGGCAAAAATTGACCGTAGGGGCGACCCTCGCGGTCGCCCAAAATAACAGAGCCCTCGCGGCCAGCCGAAAACAAAAAAAAATACAAAATCCATGAAAAAATGGCTGTTCATATTGGCAGTTTTTAATGCCGGGATCCTTTGGAGCCAGGAAGTTGAGCCATGCCCCGAATTCAGCAGGATCATGCGGGATGCGAAAGAAGCGGAAGCAGCCGGCGATTACCGGAATGCGATCCTCCGCTACAATGCTGCCGAGCGCTGTAACCCGGCGATGAGTGCTGACATAGATAACCGCATCCTGAAGGTTTTTGATAAAATTGAACAGCTGCGAAAAAAAGCGGAATCTGCACAGCGCGCTGCTGAACTTGCACTCCTTCGTGAAGAACGCAAAGGACTGGAAGCCAAATCAGCGGCCTTAGCGGCAAAAGCGCAACGAATGCAATGGGAAAACCCCACGATGGCCATTCGGTTGGCAGAAGCAGCATTTCAAATGTATCCTGGGGATGATGCACGGGAAGCAATGGATGATATCCTGAGCGACAAAGCCGCTGTTTTTTATTATAGAGAAATTGAAAACGGAAGCCCGGTAACCACGCTTTCTCTTGCACCGGATGGCGCTCAATTTGTTACAGGAGATGTTGATGGATTCTGTAGAATACGGGGAATTAACGGAAAAAAATTGGTTGATTTTAAAGCACATAATGGCCCCGTCATGAAGGTCGTTTTTTCTCCCGATGGGCTATATTTTGCCAGTGCGGGGAGCGATAGTATTGTTCATTTATGGAACCTCAAAGGGAAATTGATCCGGAGTTTAAAAAAACAAAACGCTTATATTCAGGATATTGCCATTTCGCCTAAAGGCGACCAAATTGCTGTTAGTGTGAATGGTGATTCCACAGCTTCCGTTTGGAATGCTACGGGAGAATACTTATTTGAGCTCAAAGGCGGTAATAACAAGGAGATAAATGCAATCGCTTTTTCTCCGGATGGGAACTATATCGCGACAGGAAGTTCAGATGATATCATTATCTTATGGGATAATTCAGGACAGGCGATAAAAAGGTTGGAAAGCAATGATGGGGCTATTTTCAGCCTCGCCTTTTCGCCTGACAGTCAAGACATTCTGTTTGCAACGGGAAGACCTCATATCTGGCGCTTCCAGGAAAATCAGCGAATTGACTTTAATAGCAATTACAGTAATATTACTTGCGCTGCTTTTTCACCAGATGGGCAATTGCTTGCTACCAATAATGATGAGTCTGAATCTGCTGTAACCATCTGGTTGGCAAACGGAAGTAAATACCTGACCTTAAACGGGCATACAATACGTTCATCCGTAACAGCAATTGCTTTTTCACCGGATTACAGAACGGTGATTACAGCTGGCGAAGATGGGAGCATTAAATTCTGGGATGTTTACGGAAACCTTCAAAGTGTTTATTCCGAACATGACACCTATATCAGTTCCGTGGCAATTTCACCGGATGGATCAAAAATTGCGACCTCAAGCGCTGATCTCAAAGCCAAATTATGGACAATTGACGGCCAGGAATTGCAAGTTTTTGCAGGGCATTCCGGCGCAGTAAATGACATCGCTTTTTCCCCCGATGGCAAGCAGGTGCTGACAGGCAGCGAGGACAGTACTGCAATTTTGTGGAACCTTAATGGAGACATTTCAAATACTTTAAAAGGGCATAAGGCAGCCATCAACGCAGTCGCTTTTTCAAAAAATGGCGAAAACATAGTTACTGCCAGCCAGGACAGCACTGTTCGCATTTGGGATAAATCCGGGAAAACTGTTTTTGTGTATAAAGCCCACAAAGACGAGGTCTCCAGTGTTCAAACAGCCGCAGATGGATCTATCCTGAGCGGAAGTACAGGTGGTACCATACGGCTTTGGAGCACTGACGGGCGTGAAAAATTGGTATTGCGCCCGGAATCCCCAAGTATAAAATCTGTTGCCATTTCACCCGATAGAAATATAGCTGCTGTTACCAATGACGAAACTGTGGTGGTTTGGAACGCGCTTGGACAAAAAATACTCCAGTTGGATAAACTGCCTGGTCTTCTCTTTTCTGTGGCATTTTCCGCAGACGGAAAATCCCTGATCACAGGCAATTTTTTAGGCGATGTCAGCTTATGGGATTTAAACGGCAGAAAAATTGCCTCCCTGCGCAACCACAGTGGCATCGCGGTAAAAGCTGTTTGTTCGCCCGATGGTAAATTTTTGGTGGTACCGGGAAGCCCCGGAGGTGGAAACACTGCCTCTCTTTGGTTGATGCCTTCAGCCTGGTTGCAAACCAGGATCGCCCCCATGTCAGAAGAAGACATTACTGCTTACGGCATCCGGGAATTTTTGGAAGATTATGGAAAATAAACCCATATCTTTGTAACAAAATACCGCCGTTCGATGATCATCGCCAATCCAAAAGAAATCGAAGCACTAAAAGCGCAATTGAAAAATCGCCAATAATTCCTTTCATAGAAAGCCTATGCAGCTATTTTACACGACACAAATCGAAGGTAATTTTGCGATCCTAAGCGAAGAAGAATCCCTGCACTGCGCACAAGTCCTGCGCAAAAAGCCGGGCGATTGGCTGCATCTTGTGGACGGCCAGGGCAACTGGTATGAAGGCCCTTTGACAGAAGTGGGTAAGAAGCAATGCCGCATTGCCATTCAAAAAACCATTTTGGAATACCAAAAAAGACCGTTTTGCCTGCACATTGGCCTGGCGCCCACCAAACAAATGGAGCGCACCGAATGGTTTTTGGAAAAAGCCACGGAAATCGGCGTAGATGAAATCACACTGTTGCAGTGCAAACGCTCGGAGCGCTCCAATATTCGCTTAGACCGTTTGCAAAAAATTGTGCTGTCTGCTATGAAGCAATCATTGAGGGCTTACCTACCCACGCTTCACGACATGACCCCGTTTGGAAAATTCATTGAAGCTGCGAACAAAGAAGCTTGCCGGTTCATTGCATACATGGGGGAAGCGCCGCACAGCACTCTGAAAGAAAACTATCCTCCGGGCAGAGATGTTTACGTAATTATTGGCCCGGAGGGTGATTTTACTCCGGAAGAAATACAAAAAGCACTCGATTGTGGTTTTTCCGGAATAAATTTGGGGCCGCAT
>JALHRK010000182.1 GCA_022841505.1 Saprospiraceae bacterium
GAGTTGATTCCCTTGCCATTTTGCTTTTTTGCAAACTTGCCAATTTGCCTCTTGCAAACTTGCCCACTTTTCTCCTATTCTACTTTCACCATGCGGAACGTCTTCAACGGCTGCCCGTTTGAGGATATCGTCGCAAAGAAATAACCAGCCGGCAGATTTTCACCCACAGAGATGGTTCCTTCCTGAGCGTTGATGGCTTTGCGCTCCAGCGGTCTTCCCAATACGTCAAAGACCGTTAATGTTGCCTGGCCTTCCAACGGGTTGTCAAAACGGTAGCGAAGCTGAGTGGCGCTGGTGAAGGGGTTTGGCATCAACGCTGCAGATAAACCAGGCAAAGTTTCATCCGTGTTATTCACAAAAGCGTCTACAACGAGGAAAGCGTCAACGCCGCCTTCAACAAGGTGAGGGCTCGAATTCAAATCTCCAGTCTCAAAGGTGACAACCATGTTGTCCGTCAGTTCGATGAGTGACGCTAAGTGAAACTCCGAACGTGGACGCCAAACGCTGGAGGATTCTTTGACCGTTTCCAGCAAAATACTTTGAACGCCATTTGAAATCCGTACCACAAGGGAGTCATCGGGCGTAGAATTGCCACCCGAATTGTAGAACCAAAGGTTGTAGGAAATCACCGGATCCTGGTAGGTAGAAAGGTCCATGGCTGGAGATTTCAGGTAAACCCTGCCGCCGTCCACATCTGCTGCGCCTGGATTTCCGGCTGCATTCCCCGTGACATAACACTCCGTGCCAAGGTCGTCAGCGACATCGCTGCCCGGGTTTGAAGCCTGACCATTGTTTGTGGTCAGGATTGGAACTGCGCGTACCCAAAAGCCTGCGTCTGCGCTGCCGTCTGCTGTTTTTTCCCAACCCTGCTCAAACAGAAAATCATCCTGATAGCCCACCTTCAGGGGGACTACAAGCTGTTCGGTGGTGGCGTCTATGACCACATTTTCAAGTACAGCATGGAGACGCCCCCATACGCCGGCATAAACATCATATTGCCCTTCAAAAGCAGCTGCAATCGAAAACAACCCGTTGTTATCGCTGGTGGTGTTGTAGGTCGCTTCTTCGCTTATGAAGGAAATTTTGGCATTGGGAATGGGCTGACCATCTTCATCCTGCACAGATAACCCACTGACACTATAAGTAGCCAAAGGGGTCATTTGTACATCCAAAATGGTGACTTCGCCATTTTCGAGTACGGCCTCTGCTTCAACCGGGTAATAACCGAGTTTAGTGAACCGCACGGTAAAAGTGCCCGGAATCGCCTGCCCGGTTCTGTATTCTCCGAAGTTATCGGTTTCGCCAAGGTTGGCCTGAGTAGACTGGATGACTACTTCAACGTCACTGAGCGATTGCCCCGTAACGGAATTGGTAACCTGGCCTTCCAGGAAGCAGGCTCGTACATAGTTTGGTGAAATTACATAAAGGCCGCTGTTGATGTCTGAAATCAGGACAAGTCCGGAAGGCAGAAAAGGATAAGCTCCCCATGCGCCATTGAACCCGGTTCCACCCCCAAAAAAAGAGTCAAAATTGCCAACTTCGATCAAATTTTCCGGCCTGGAAGCATCCACAACAATGCCGCCGTCTGTGTAATAAGAAATGATCAGCCAATCGTTCCAGACGTGTACATTGTGCGGGATAACGCCGTCGCCTAAGGTAGATACCGGCCTGAACTGATCCAGTTCCTGAATATCGCTCAAATCCGAAATGTCATAAGACGCAATCGGCGCATTCGGGCGCTCGTCTGTTGTGAACACAACATTGCCATCGTCAGAAAGCCAGGCATTGTGTGTAAAAGCGCTCGGCGTAGTCTGAGATGCCAGCAAAACTGGATTTGCTTTATTCGAAACGTTGTAAATGCCCAGTGTGCCGTTCAGAATTTCTGAACTGTAGAGGACATTGTTTCTGGCGTAAGAATCGTGTGAATAGCGTGCGGCACATTTATTTACATAGATCGGTGTGCCGGGCGTCGTTGCAACGTCTAAAAACAAAACACCGCCCTCGTTGACATTACATCCGGACAGGTAACAATACCCAAATTCGTCAATGTAAAGATTGTGGCAGGTATTGAGCACACCAAGTTCAGGTAAATCGGGGTTCCAGTTGTAATAGGGCGCTGCTGCCGGCAATTGAGAAAGGTCAATGACCAAAAGACCTTCTGTGGTTCCGGACTGATCGGTTGTTACGTAGGCATAATTCCCCCAGGTTTTGATGTCGCGCCACAGCGAATTTTGGCCGGGAATAAACACCACTTCCTCGGCATTATCCGGGTCTGCCAGACTTACGATGGATACACCGTTGACTAAGCCGACAATTGCGTATTCCGTACCATCTTCATCAACCCAACCCCAAATGTCATTCAGATTGGCTCCGTAGGTAAGTTGTGAACGAAGCGTCATATTCAGCTGGGCATGCCCTAAAAAGGCGCATAGACTCAGCAATACCAACAAGCATGTTTTTTTCATGTCAATAGATCGTGATTTTGTGATATAAGTTTTTTTTGGAGCGCCCAAAGCTAAATGGATTATACGGCTTAGCGACGCTCTATTACAGCAATTGTTAAACGGCTGACGCAAATTAACTTCCCGCTGTCGTCTTTGATTTTAATATTCCATACGTGCATCCGCCGGCCGACCTTCAAGGCTTTTACGGTTCCGTACACAAAAGTACCTTCTTTCGCCTGACTCAGGTGATTGGCATTGATTTCAACGCCGACAGGGGAGTGGGTATTTGGATCGTCCAAACAAAGTACCGACGCGACGCTGCCAAGCGTTTCGGCCAGCGCCACCGAAGCGCCGCCATGCAAAATGCGCATAGGCTGAACGGTGCGGTGATCCACCGGCATGCGGGCCGTGATGAAATCGTCGCCAACTTCAAGGAATTCAATGCCAAGCGCATCCACTAAGGTATTGCGCGAAAATTCCTGCAAAACGGCAGGATCGTGAGCTTGCTTCCAGAACATGGTTGTTATGTTAATTGATTCATCAGATCGCGTTCGAGTTCATCCAGAGCGGTATTCATTTCATCGGGTCGGATGTATTTCCAGAAACCATCCCGCCGCGCCCAGGTGAGTTGCCGTTTGGCGTAGTTTCGGGTATGTTGCCGGATGAGGTCAAGCGCTTCCTCTAAAGTTGTTGTTTGATCAAAATAATCAAACAACTCCTGATAGCCTACGGTTTGAAGGGCATCAAGGTGTCGTTTCGGGTATAAACCCCGCGCTTCTTCCACAAGCCCGGCTTCCACCATCTGTGTAACCCGTTGGTTGATGCGTTCATACAGCTCGTTTCGATCCGGATTTAAAAACAGGTAAACCGGGATGAACGGGCGTTCCGCATTTTGAGCTTTCCGGAAACTTGAAAATGGCTGGCCGGAAGCCTGAAAAACCGAAATGGCCCGGATGAGCCGTTGCTGGTTGTTGCGGTCCACCTGGGCAAAATAATCCGGATCGCATTGCTGTAGAATCTTTTGCAGGGCTTCGATGCCCGAGGTTTCATACAATTCCACCACCTTAGCCCGAACGTTGGCAGGCACTTCCGGGAATTCGTCCAAACCTTCGCACAGCGCTTTTTGATACAAACCGGAACCACCTGTTAGGACAACAACCGGGTGTTTCTGGTAAAGTTCATTCAGCAATTTCAGGGCGTCGCGCTCATAATCTCCAACGCTGTAAGAGGTTTCAATGCTGAGGTTGTCTATAAAATGATGCGGCACGGCAGCGCGTTCAGCGATAGATGGCTTCGCCGTTCCAATAGACATTTCCCGATAAAACTGGCGGCTGTCGCAGGATAGAATTTCCGTTTGGAAGCGTTGCGCAACCCGAATGGCAAAAGCGGTTTTGCCGCTGGCAGTTGGTCCGCCAATAACGAGTAGGTATTTCTTTTTCAGCGCCTGAATTCGTTGTGTTGATTGTTAAGGAAGCACAAACCTGCCAATTTAAACAGCAAAAGTATACTTTCCCCCTTTCAGAGTTTGTAATTTTGTGCTGAAAACGCAAAAAACCTAAAATCAAATACCTGAGACTTATGCTATACTCATTGGTTCGCCCTTTGGCGGCATTAGCGCTTAAAGTTTTTTTTAGAAAAATTTATCTTTCCAATATCCACCGCATTCCGAAGGACAAACCAATTGTCCTGGCAGCCAACCACCCGTCCGCTTTTTTGGAACCGTGCATTTTAGCCTGTTTTCTCGATCGCCCGATTTATTTTTTAGTACGGGGCGATATTTTCGTCAAACCCTTCTACATCAAAATATTGCGCGCCCTGAACATGGTGCCGGTTTATCGCCTCAAAGACGGCGGCTACCAAAACCTGAAGAATAATTTTGCGACGTTTGAATATTGCTACGCTGCTCTGAAAGAACAAAAAACCATCATGATCCTGGCGGAAGGGCGAACCATTCACGAAAAAAGACTGCGACCGCTGCAAAAAGGGACCGCGCGCATCGTTTTTGGCGCCTATGACATTTTTCCCGATATGGAGGAAGTTCAAGTCATCCCGGTCGGCGTAAACTATACCTATGCCGACCAGCCACGGTCCGAAGCCATGATTGATTTTGGTGAACCAATTCACAGCAGGAAATACTGGAAAGTCGGGGAAACCAATGCTTCCCAGGCCATCAGCGATTTGACGGAAGAGCTTCGGAAGCGCTTAGAGCAGAATGTCATCATCATTGAACGGGAGGAGGACGAGCTATTGACCGAGCAATTATTTGAATTGTACCGGTCTGAAAACCGGGACAATACCTGGCCCGTAATTTCCCATGACCCGGGACGCCTGTTTGCTGAAAAAGCCATTGCCAATTTTGTCAACCACCTGAAACCGGAACAACGGGCAGGGCTGGAGACCCAGGTGAACGCTTATTTTCACAAACTTCGATCCCTGAAGGTTCAGGATGCTGCAATCGCCGAAAAACAAACATTCGGTTGGCGGTTGCCCCTGTTGATCCTGGGGTTTATGCCTTTCTTAGCGGGGTATTTATGGAACTACCCCCCAATCCGGCTGGCCAAATACATAACAGATACCCGGGTGAAGAGCATTGAATTTTATTCTTCCGTACAGATCGTGGTAACCATGGTGCTTTATCTCCTTTACATTCCCCTGTGGGTAGTGATTGCCGCCAGGTCTTATGGATGGGCTGGGGTAGCCGGGGTAGGAGGGATGCTGTGTTTGGGCTATTTCGCTTTGATTTATCAGGATGTATACCGCGACTGGTCCGAAAGCAGGAAAGTTGGCAAAATAAAGGATACAGATAAAAAAGAACTCCTAAAAATGAGGGAAATCATCTGGCATGGTGTAGCTTCGCATCTTCCCGACGTCAGCAATAACGGGACTTTGGCAGCGTCATCTTCTATTTGAACAACATGAGGCAGTTTTTTTTCATCAGTGCTTTGATCGGGCTTTTAATGGGAGGCGCGCCCTCTTTACCGGCTTTTGGGAACAATGGGCCCCAAAAAGTTTATACCGGCATTTACCTGATGAATGTGTACGACCTCGACGTCAACGAATACTCTTTTTACGCCGATTTTTACCTGTGGTTCAAATGGAAAGGCGAACGCGACCCAACCAACATCGAATTCGTAAATTCCATTGAAAAATGGGGCTTCACACAAACGATGTTTCATGACACAGCGCTGGTATTGCCCGATGGGTATTTCTACAACGGCATGCGCGTGGAAGGCCGCTTTTATTACTCTTTTGCCCTGAGCCGCTTCCCGTTAGACCGGCATTCTTTGGACATCCGGCTCGAAAACATCATCCACCCGATGGATTCCCTGGTTTATGTGCCGGACACCAGCACGGTTTTTTTGCGCAAAGACTTAGTGATACCAGGCTGGACCATTGAAAAAAGCAGCATCACTTCCCACGTCAATTTTTACCAAACCGGGTTTGGCGACTCTTCCCAACGGGCCGATCGCTTCAGCAACTCCAGCTTCCATCTGGTGATCAGCCGGCCCTGGAGCTACTTTTTATTGAAACTCATGCTGCCGTTGATCGTGGTGATCTGCGCCAGTCTGGGATCCTTATTTATCCATCCGGTCTACATTGACGCACGCACTTCCTTGCCTATCGGCGGTTTATTGAGTTGTGTGTTTCTACAACAAGCTTATAGCTCGGCATTGCCAGATGTTGGCTACATGGTGCTGATGGATAAAATTTACCTGTTGTCTTATGTGCTGATTGCTGCGGTGATGTTTCGGCTCATCCTTGCCGGAAATATGCTGGCTTCAAGCGCAGAACACTCCGGAGAACGCATCCTCCGGCGGGATAAAATGCTGGCAATCCTCTTTTTTATGTTGTTTATGATTGGCACTTTGGCTCTGGTCGTTTTTGCTTAGGCAGTATAACGCAGCTATCGGGCTATAAAGACAAATACTACCTTTCTTTTTTCCTTTGCCGGGTTGTTTCCCCGATCACTTCCCCTTTTTTGATCCGCTCTTCCCGCTCTTTTTTGCGTTTTTCCTGATAAAAAGCAACCTGACTTTTCACATCCAAAGGTTTCCGCAGAAGGTTACGGTGGTAAGAGATGATGACGAAGCGCGCCATGTCATCAGGGTCATCAATTCCAATATCCCGGATGAATTTTGAAAACCGGGAGCCTTCATAAAATCCCCAGTTTACCGAAATCCAGCGGCCTAAGCTAAAGTGCAGTTTGCGGGCGGCTTCCTCTTCCGGAACTTCTTTGAATTTTAGCCGGGAAGGTTCGTCAATGAGTTTGTTGAGCTGAATGAACGCATCTGTCAGATCCTTAGGGATATACACCTCGTTGATGTACTCCTGGTTGATGCGTTTCTGGTAAGCTTTTTCAAGCGCTTCTTTTGTTTGAGGCGGGCTTTCGCCTTTCTGGGCAAATACATTTGTTGCCTGGCCCATTGCCAGAATCACAAAAAACGCACAAAAATATTTTCTCATAATCATAGGTAGAATTTGTCCAATTAGATCGAAAGCCCGGATATAAACGCTGCTTCAAATCAGAAAGTATATGAACCCGCTAACACGTAGGAGGTTTGGTAGCAAGGTCATCCCGCCCCGTTCGTTTCGACTCCGCTCAACGAACGGGACGGGATGACCTTGCTATTATATTACCATCTCAGCAATGCGGATCCCCAGGTGAAACCGCTGCCAAACGCAGCCAGGCAAACCAAATCGCCGGGTTTCACCGCGCCGGCTTCAATGGCCTCACATAGGGCAATGGGAATCGAAGCTGCCGTAGTATTGCCATAGCGTTGGATATTGTTCCAGACCTGATCGTCGCGCAGGCCCAGTTTCCGCTGCACGAACTGGCTGATGCGCAGGTTGGCCTGGTGTGGAATGAGCATATCAATGTCGGAAGTCGTGAGATTGGCCGATGCAAGGGCCTCCATAATGACCTCCGGAAATTTTTGAACCGCCATTTTAAAAACAAACTGACCATCCATAACCGGGAAAATTTGCCCGGACTGTATCATGTGTTCGTTGATGAACATTTCGCCATAGGTCGCATCGGAATACTGCAAATCGTGCGCTTCCCCTCTTTTGTCAAGGTGGTAACCGCCGTGTGCCCCCGGATTTTCAAAGGCTAATTTTTCGGCAAAAGTGCCGTCCGAGTGCAGTTTGGTCGTCAGAATCCCTTTGTCAGGATCCTCCGTGGGTTGCAGCAACACCGCGCCCGCGCCGTCGCCGAAGATGACCGTTACATTGCGGCCCCGGGTGCTGAAGTCGAGCCCCATCGAGTGCATTTCGGCGCCGATCAGCAGCACATTTTTGTACATGCCGGAGCGGATAAACTGGTCAGCGATGGAAAGCCCATATACGAACCCTGAGCACTGGTTGCGGATGTCTAAAGCCCCCGCCTCGCTTTGCGTAATGCCAAGTTCCCGCTGTACCAGCACGCCGCACCCCGGGAAGTAGTAGTCTGGACTCAACGTGGCAAAAATGATGAAATCTACTTCTTCTTTGCTGATTCCGGCGCGTTCAATGGCAATCGTTGCGGCCCGTGCCCCCATCGTAGTGGTGGTTTCGAGGTGCTTTTTGCCGTAGCGACGTTCCTGGATGCCGGTGCGTTCCTGTATCCATTCGTCGGTCGTATCCATAACTTTTTCGAGGTCATTGTTGGTGACCACTTTTTCCGGCACATAGTATCCAATGCCGCTGATTTTAGCATGCAACATGTCTTTAACGTTTTGAGTCTTAAGTTAGAGCTGTCAGGATTTTGGCTAAAAATCTCAAAAATACGACACTTCTTCTAATGTGCCACACCTATTTCTTTTGAATGCATGAAACAACCTTGAACATTTGGCGTTCATTTTGTGTATATTTTATACTTTTGCCGTTCGGATTTAAAACGCTGTATATAGGAGCTTATACATTTAATTTCAGTTGCTTAAACATGGAACTGATCAACCCGCTCCAATGGCTTTAAGTATTATTTCAACATCCAATTTAAAATAAACAACAGACAAGGATGAGGACGAAGCTGTCGCATTTTGCTTTTGAATTACCCCAGAAATTGATTGCGCAATACCCCGCCGAAAAAAGGGATGAATCCAAATTGATGGTGCTTGACCGGAAAACAGGGAAGATAGAACACCGCATTTTCAAAGACATTCTGGAATACTTTGACGACGGAGACGCGATGGTCTTTAACAATACCAAAGTGTTTCCCGCCCGGATGTATGGCAGAAAAGAGAAGACCGGCGCCAAAATTGAGGTGTTTTTGCTGCGCGAACTCAACAGTGACGCGCGTCTCTGGGATGTTTTGGTGGATCCTGCACGCAAAATCAGGGTGGGCAACAAACTCTATTTCACGGACGATAATGACAATGAAGTACTGGTTGCGGAAGTTGTGGACAATACAACCTCCAGAGGCCGGACCATCCGTTTTCTTTATGACGGACCGGAGGAAGATTTTCAGCGGGATTTGAATATCCTCGGCAATACCCCCTTGCCCAAATACATCCTTCGCCCGGCGGAAGCGTCTGATCGGGAGCGTTATCAAACCGTTTACGCAAAGGAAGTTGGAGCGGTTGCTGCGCCAACTGCAGGTTTGCACTTTAGTACGGAATTGATGAAGCGCCTGGAAATCAAAGGTGTGAACTTCGCAGAGCTTACCCTGCACGTTGGCCTCGGTACTTTCAGGAGTATTGACGTGGAGGATTTGTCCAAACATAAAATGGATGCGGAATACTTCCGGATATCGGAAGCTTCCGCCAATGTTGTCAACAAGTCCAAAGAACGCGATAAGCGCATTTGCGCCGTCGGCACCACCAGTATGCGTGCGATTGAATCGGCTGTTTCGGCAGAGGGCTACCTGAAGGCTGCAGAAGGATGGACGAACAAATTCATCTATCCGCCTTATGAATTCAGCATCGCCAACGCGATCATCACCAATTTTCACTTGCCCAAATCGAGCTTGTTGATCATGATCTGCGCTTTTGGCGGATACGAATTGGTGATGGAAGCCTACGAACAAGCCATCAAGGAGAAATATCAGTTCTTCAGCTATGGGGACGCCATGCTGATTATTTAAACAGATTTGAAACGGGGGTTTTATGAATATTTTGGACAATCTGGAAATCAGAGACTTTTCCAATCTGGAGTTGCTGGCCAAACAAGTGGTGGAGGGGTTTATTATTGGATTGCATAAAAGCCCCTTTCATGGTTTTTCTGTGGAATTTGCCGAACACCGCCTTTATAATCAAGGCGATACGACAAAAAACTTAGACTGGAAGGTGTATGCACGCACCGACAAGATGTTCATCAAGCGATTTGAAGAGGAAACTAACCTGCGTTGTCAGATCGTCATAGATGCTTCTTCTTCGATGTATTTTCCAGAGGTTGCAGACCCTAAAGCGCCGTATTTCAACAAATTGCGTTTTTCGGCACTTGCTGCCGCAGCTTTGATGAACCTGTTGCAAAAACAACGCGACGCCTACGGTTTGTCTATTTTTGATACGGAGGTGCGCATTCATACCCGTTGCAAAACAAATACGACCCACTATCGCTTGATGCTGACCTATCTGGACCAGCTCATCAACAACCCGGAGCGCAACAAAGCAACAGCAGCGGCCAAAGCGCTGCACCAGATTGCAGACAGTATCCACAAACGCTCGCTGGTCATGATTTTCAGCGACATGTTTGAGCAATCGGAAGATTCGGAACACTTGTTTTCGGCACTACAGCACCTGAAGCACAACAAACACGAAGTGGTGCTTTTTCATGTGGTGGACAAAGCCAAGGAGCTTGATTTTGAATTTGAAAACCGGCCATACCTGTTTATTGATATGGAAACGGACGAACGGCTGCACCTGCAACCCAACCAGGTTAAAGAATTCTATGTCAGCCAAATGGCCAAATTTACGGAAGAACTCCGGCTCAAATGCCTTCAGTACAAGATTGATTTTGTAGAAGCAGACATCAACAAAGGCTTCCGCAATATCCTGCAGGCTTATTTGGTCAAGCGCAGCCGCATGGGCGCCTGATGACCAACCATTGCTGGCGCAAGGCTCCGCCTTGTGTCTACTATTTCAAGGGCTTTGCCCTTAAACTACGAAACACCGAACGTCATGATCAAACTTGCCGACATTTCCACCATGCCTCCTCCGCAATTAGACGAAGAGGAAACGCGCAAGAAAACCAAAAAATTAGTTGAAAAACTGGGTAAACTCCAGCATAAGCTGATCGCTTCCGGTTCGCATGCGGTTTTGGTCGTTTTTCAGGGGATGGATGGCAGCGGGAAAGACGGCGCGGTCAAGAACGTTTTCCAGGATTGCCACATCCACGGCATCAACGTCCACTCGTTCAAAAAACCGACGGAAGAAGAGATGGATCATGATTTTCTCTGGCGCGTTCACAAAAACGCACCGCCAAAAGGTATGATCCATATATTCAACCGGTCGCACTACGAAGACGTGCTGATCCAGCGCGTTCACAAGTGGATTGATGAAAAACGGGTGGATAAGCGGATAGAAGCAATTAACGCTTTTGAAGAACTACTCGTTTTTGACAACAATACAGTTGTCCTGAAATTTTACCTGCACCTGTCCTACGAACAACAGGAACTGGAACTCCAGGAACGCATTGACGACCCGGAAAAGCATTGGAAATACAATGCTGGCGACTGGAAAGAACGCGAGCTTTGGCCGGAATACATGCGCTGCTATGAAGATGCGATCAACCGGAGCAGGATTCCCTGGACGGTTGTTCCTGTGGACAAACGGTGGTACCGCGATTACATCGTGGCAACAACAATGGTGGAGGCACTGGAGCAGTTGAATCTGGAGTTTCCGGGCATTCAGGAAGAATAGATATGGCAGGGAGCAAAGCAAGGGTGGACAAGTGGTTGTGGTGCGTCCGGATTTTTAAATCCAGAACCATCGCTACGGACGCTTGCAAAGGCGGGAAAGTGAAAGTTCAGGGCGAAACAGTGAAGCCTTCCTACCTGCTGCACGAAGGCCAAATTGTGGTCGTCCGGAAAAATGGCTTTGATTTTCAATTTAAGGTAATCAACCTCCTTCAAAACCGCGTTTCTGCGCCGTTGGCCGCCCTGAGTTACGAAAACCTCACCCCGGCAGAAGAATTAAATAAGTACAACGACTGGTTTTCCGGAAAAGGCGCCGTCGAGCGCCGTGACCGGGGAACGGGCCGTCCAACCAAACGCGAACGCCGCGACATAGATCGCTTCAAAGACGACGATGCTTATTTTGATGACGATTGGAGCGAAGAATAGGGCGAAGCCCACTTATTATTGGTTATCAGTTATTTGTTATTGGTGAAGGAGAATACCATGGAGATTTCATTTCTTCGACCATTCCAGAGCTACCATTAACCAATACACCAATAACCAGTAACCATCCTATTTCCCAAAACTCCCCGACACCACCAACTCCTTCGAGCCCTGCGTGTATTGATAAAACCCTTCGCCTGATTTTGCACCCAACCGGCCTGCCGTGACCATGTTGACCAACAGCGGGCAAGGCGCATATTTTGGATTGCCAAAGCCTTCGTGCAACACTTTCAGGATCGCCAAACAGACGTCCAACCCAATGAAATCGGCTAATTGCAGGGGCCCCATGGGGTGCGCCATGCCTAATTTCATGACCGTGTCAATTTCATGTACGCCTGCCACGCCTTCAAAAAGCGCATAAATTGCTTCGTTGATCATGGG
>JALHRK010000183.1:0-352 GCA_022841505.1 Saprospiraceae bacterium
CTTCAGGGTATACAAATTGAAGGTATGACGCTGGTGGATTATTTAGGTCGGCCATTGCGCCAATGGTCTGACAGTCCAGCCCAATTGGATCTTGCAGATTTTCCTTCCGGGAATTACTTGTTGAGTTATATCGCAAACGGGCAATACTATATAGAACGTATCGCTAAGTTTTGAGATGGATTGGGCGACTTACAACGGCCCCTTCTTCTTTTTCAAATCATCCAGATACCGCTCCAGTTCCATCTCGTCGTAAACGAGCACTTCGCGGGGTTTGCTGCCTTCGTTGGGGCCAACAATACCCATGGCTTCTAATTGATCCATGATGCGGCCTGCCCGGTTGTAGCCCAGTTTC
>JALHRK010000183.1:362-12140 GCA_022841505.1 Saprospiraceae bacterium
ATCAGGCGGGCAGCATCTTCAAACATGTCATCAAGGTCTGCGTAGGAAATGACTGATGCGCCGCGTTCGTCGTCGTCGCCATGGAATTCGGGGAGCAAATATGGTTCCGGATAGCCGGGTTGCTTGGCAATAAAATCCACGACGCGCTCCACTTCCGGCGTATCTACAAAGGCGCCCTGGAGGCGCACCATTTCGCCGCCAACGCTCAGGAGCATGTCGCCCCGCCCAATGAGTTGATCCGCGCCGCCGCCATCGAGGATGGTGCGCGAGTCCACTTTTGCAGTTACTTTGTAGGCGATCCGCGCCGGGAAGTTGGCTTTGATCACGCCCGTAATGATGTTGACCGACGGACGCTGCGTCGCAATGATAAGGTGGATACCCACAGCCCGCGACAACTGTGCAAGACGACCGATGGGCAGCTCTACTTCTTTGCCTGCCGTCATGATCAGGTCGGCAAACTCATCAATGACCAGCACGATAAAAGGCATAAATTTGTGGCCTTTGAGCGGGCTCAGTTGCCGCTGCACAAATTTTTCGTTGTACTCCCGGATATTCCGCGTGCCTGCTTTTTTCAGCAGGTCATAACGCGTATCCATTTCAATGCAAAGGGAATTCAGGGTATGAATCACCTTGTTGGTTTCGGTAGTGATGGGTTCTTCCTGGCCAGGCAAAAAAGCAAGGAAGTGGTTTTCCAATTTGCTGTACGGAAACAATTCGACCTTTTTCGGGTCTATCAATACGACCTTGACCTGAGAGGGGTGTTTTTTATACAGCAAAGAAATCAGGATCGAGTTGATGCCCACCGATTTACCCTGCCCCGTGGCGCCTGCCACCAGCAAGTGGGGCATCTTGGCGAGGTCCACCACAAAAACTTCGTTCGAAATGGTTTTGCCCAAAGCGATGGGCAAGTCCATTTTCGCCCGTTTGAATTTTTCCGACACCAGCACCTCCTTCATCGAAACCACCTGCTTGTTTTTGTTGGGCACTTCTATCCCAATCGTTCCCTTGCCGGGAATGGGGGCAATGATGCGGATGCCCAGCGCAGAAAGGCTCAGGGCGATATCATCCTCTAAATTTTTGATGCGCGAAATGCGCACCCCTGGCGCCGGCACGATTTCGTATAAGGTCACCGTTGGACCAATGGTCGCGCGGATTTTGACGATTTCAATTTTGTAATGCAGCAGGGTTTCAATAATCTGGTCTTTGTTGGCCTCCAGTTCGGCGCGGTCTACCTCAAATTTTTGATCGGAATAATCTTCCAGTAAAGAGGTTACCGGGTGTTCGTAAGAAGACAATTCCAGCGTGGGGTCGTAGGGTTCGCTGTGATCCAGATTTTCTGCCTGCGATTCTGAAAGGCCCACGGCATTGCGCGACAGTCCAACGGCGGGGCCGGGTACTTCTTCCATCGGCGGAGCCACTACCGGAGGCTGGATTTCCAGTTCTGCTTCGCCGGCCTGCAACGGGCGTGGTTTCACGGGTTGGCCTTCGAGGTTGAGTGCCAGTTGGTTCGGTTCCACCCCTTGTTGGGTTCGGTTGCTGGGACGAAGTGCACCTGAAGCGGTCGTTGATGCAATCGCCGGCGTTTCGGTTGTGGATTCTGCTTCTGGCAAAGTGCCGGAAACGGCTTGATTTTCCCGGGTACGGCGCTGCAAATACAAGCGGCCTGCCATCCGGGCAGAAATATATTCCCAGGCTTCATCGAAAGCTTCCCGGGCAGTGAGGTTGTTGAAATTTGGGTTAAATGTCCACACGAACATCCCCGCCAGAATGAAAATCAACAACACAACCAGCCCTATAGCGCCAACAAAACTACGCAGCCAGTCGCTCAGGCCCTCCCCGAAAGCGCCGCCCCAGGGGAATCCTGCATCGCCGGCAACAAACTCCAAAAACATGGCCGATGTAAACAGTAGGATGATCATCCGGTTCAGGGTGGGCACAAACTGAATCAATGGCTTACGCCGGATCAGGTAAAGCCCGAATTGCACCAGAAGGTAAATGAAAATAAACGACGGCAACCCGAAGCCCCAATAGAAAAACATATTGGAGACAATCGCGCCAAGGCGACCCAGCCAATTGGCCATTTCCATATTGGTTTCCAACAAAAGACCCCAGGAAATGCGCAGGACAGAATCCTGGTCAATGCGCCAGGTAAACAGATAGGAGGTAAAGGCAATGAATAAATATAGGGCAAAGAAAAGACACAACACCCCAAATAACTTTGGGATGCGCTCGTCGTTAATGCCTAATTTGAGCGACAATTGCCCTTTTTTTGCTTTGGCCATATTCAGGACTTAAGCTGTTTTTTCGCAAGGCGCTCCTAAAAACAGGAACTACCCGGATGACATCTTTCCGGGCAAAAATAGTTATTAAAGCTGACACAAAATAGTGGTACTATTGTCCAGACTAAAACTAATCAACTATGTCTTCGTCTGATCGTATAGATGCGTCCAACGCGCCAAAGCCGGTAGGCGCTTATCCACATGCCCGTCGGGCAGGCAATTTGCTGTTTCTTTCCGGCATTGGCCCTCGCGATCCTGAAACCGATGGAATCCCGGGATTGGAGCGCAGCGCCACAGGAAATTTTACAGCTTTTGACTTTGAAGCGCAATGCCATTCCGTTTTCAGGAATGTGCGCCTTGTTTTGGAGGCGAGCGGCGCAACCTGGGAAGATTTAGTGGATGTAACGGTTTTTCTGACGGATATGCAGCGCGATTTTCATACTTATAATCGCATTTATGCTGAATATTTCCAGACGAATCAACCCTGTCGCACCACGGTCGGTATTAATTCGCTCCCAACGCCGATTGCGATTGAGCTAAAATGTATTGCCGTGTTGCCGGAGGGGGGATGAAAAGGAAGTTGGCAAGGGGCAAAAGGCAAGTTGGCAAGAGGCAAACCTGAATTTCGAGTGCTTGCCCTTTGCTGACTTGCCTTTTGCCTCTTGCAAATTTGCCCCTTGCCCTTATAACAGTTCCGCCTGCCATTTTCTGAAAACCCCTTCAATCTGCTCATTATTCTCCCAGGTCTGCTCAATGTCAGGCAAGGCCAAAATTCGCTCAAACAGCACATTTTGGGCATCCGCAGCCTGCAAAGCCTGGCTGTAAGGAATGTTGCTAAAAGTGACCATCGAATACGTTGGTAAAAAACTGGCGTGCTTTTCATGCAGGCGGGCGGCTATTTTTTGTCGCAGTAAAAACCGGGGGTCTGCCACCAGATCCCGCATCTCAATAAAATTGCGCAGAGCCAGTTCCGCGATCGCATTGCCATCAGAAATCCGGTTGGCACTGAACGCTGGAGCGATGCGTGCCCAATCCCCGTCGAAATCGTCAATAAGCGCATCCAAAATGGTGCAGTCTTCAAACCCGGCATTCATCCCCTGCCCAAAAAAAGGCACAATGGCATGCGCAGCATCTCCCAACAGCAAAACCTTATCCTGGTAATGCCAGGGGCTGCACCGCACGGTCACCAGGGCAGAAGCCGGGTTCCGGCGGAAATCTTCCAGCAATGCAGGCATCAGAGGAATGGCGTCGGGAAAATATTGCTGAAAAAAAGCCATCACAGCTTCGTCTGAATCTAAGCGGTCAAAAGCGGCTTCACTGCCGTCGAAAGGCAAAAACAAAGTACACGTGAAGCTACCGTCAATATTGGGCAGGCCGATCAGCATGAATTGCCCGCGGGGCCAGATGTGGAGCGCGTTTTTTTCTAAGCGGTGGCTGCCATCTTCGTTTGGCGGAATATTCAACTCTTTGTAGCCATAATCCAGATAGCTTTGCGAATAATTGAATCGGGGAAGGCGTTGCAGGCTGTTTCTGATGGAAGAAAAAGCGCCGTCCACGCCGAAAATGATGGGCGCTTCCACTTTTTTCAATTGCCGATCCGGGCCTTCAAACCAAACGGCGCCTTCTGAAGGCTCGAAACGGCGGCATTTTTGATCGAACTGAAGTTCAACATTTGGAAAACTGGCTGCAATGTTCAGCAACTCCAGGTTGAGTCCGCCCCGGGACACTGAATAAATGGCCTGGTTTTCTTTGCCGTAAGGCTGAAATACCAATTCCCCGCTTACAGGGTGCATCATACGCCCATACATCGGAATGGCAACCGAAGCCAATTTTTCTTTAATCCCGGCCTTTTCAACGGCTTTCCAGCCCCGGTCGCTCATCGCCAGGTTGATGGACCGCCCGCCGCTGTACCCAGCCTGGCGCATATCGCCGCGTTGTTCGTATACCGAGACATCATAACCGCGCTTCGCTAAGAATACCGCCCAAAGTGCGCCAACCAGGCCTGCACCAACTACGAGTGCTTTTTTTTCTTTCATATGCCGTAATGTATAATGAATCTCATGTCTGTTTTTTAGTCGAGTGTCTGTTTTTAGGGTTCGAGAGCAAGGCATGTTTGGATTCCAAAACGGGAGTTTCGTTTCGACTTCGCTCAACGACCGGTCATTGAGCGGAGTCGAAATGAACGCAGCTATCTGGCGCTAAAAACACACCCGGCCTAAATGGAGAATCGAAGGGCGAGAAACTGCGCCACAAACCCCACCATAAACCCGCCGTAAAGATCACGGGGCTCGTGTGCATTGAGCAACAACCTCGATGTTCCGACAACTCCACACAAAAGGATGACGATGATCAGCACGGCATTCATATTAAAACTAATCGTTCCGAACATACCGGTTTGAATAGAAAAAACATCGTGGCTGAAACGCACCATCGTGATGATAACCATGCCCAATAAGCCGCCCATGCCCACCGCATGAGCGCTGATTTTTGAAAAAATATTGATAAAAAAAGTCATAAAAAGAGCAATAACTGCCCCCAACATGAAGCTGGCATAAGCAGGCGGGAACAGCGAACTGTTTTTCATATTCATATAGGCCCAGAGGTAAAAAATTGCAGTGATGATATACGGGCCGGTACGCTCGCTTTTGTCTTCCATTTCCAGCGAACGAATAAAACCCAGCGGGCGCAGCATAACCACTGCAAAAGCCGGAATAAAAAACGTGTATAGAAAAATGCGCAACAAATTGAGTTTGCCGGCATCGTCTAAGATGCTGTTGACCCCAAAAATAAAAGGATTGATCAGCAACAGCAACGCCAACATATACGTAGGCATAAGCAGGGGGTGAAAAAGGAAGGAAACAGCCTTGGCAAAGGGTCGCAGCATGCTGAATTTATTTTTTTGGAACGGCTTCTCAAAAAAGACCCGTTTTTCCGGATCTAACCGCCGGCAAAGATAAGCAGTGCACCCGGATTGTTGGTCATCAGAAAAAACTTTGCACGGCAAGGGGGTGCTACCCAAAAATTACCGATACTTTTATGTTTTCATTGTAGGTTTTAACCGATACGCATAGCCTATGTTGCAATATTTGCTAAAGCGGCTGTTGTTGTTTGTTCCGATGCTGTTCGTCATTTCTTTCATTGCATTCGGGCTAAACCAATGTACTCCGGGGGATCCTGTAGATGCTGCATTGGAAGGCAGTGGCGTTATGCCTTCGGCCTACCTGCGGGAGTACAGGCAAAAAGCGGCAGCATTGGAACTTGACAAGCCCCCGTTTTATTTCACCCTTACGGCTGTAGCATACCCCGATACCCTTCACAAGATTATCCCCCAGCGCAATCGGGAAGCGGCAACTGCACTGATTGCCCAATTCGGCAACTGGCCTGAAATATCCGCTTACCTTCAGCAATTAGCCGCATTTAAAACTAAGCTTGATGACCTTCGGCCCGATCCGGCGGCAAAAGATCAGTTCAATCTGGCCATGTATGCCACGGAGAGACTGCCGCAAACGTACCAACCGGCCTCCATCCAGGCAGGATTGGACAGCATTGGTCTTGCATTGGCCAGGAACCCAGCTTTGCAACAAAAGGTGGCTTCTGAGTTTGAGGCATTGCAACAAGCTTACCGGCAAATTGGCTCCAACCAAAGCCGCTGGAAGCTTTACATTCCAACCTTTCACGGATATGGTTTTCACAACCGTTACCACAACTGGCTAATCGGTATCTTAAAGGGCGATTTTGGAACATCCCTGAAAGACGGTCGTAAGGTTTCTGTAAAGATAAAGGAAGCAGTCAACTGGACGCTGTCCCTCACCATAACGGCAATCCTGCTGGCCTATCTTTTGTCGGTACCCATTGGCGTTTACAGTGCGGTGCATCAGGGCAGCAAAACCGAACGGGTAGTATCCGTCTTTTTGTTCGGATTGGACTCCATGCCAAATTTTTGGATGGCGTCTTTGCTCATTATTTTTTTTACGACACCAGAATACGGCATGGATTTTTTCCGGGTACTGGGTCCGGCCAGTTTGCCTGCCGATGCCAGTTTTGGGGAGCGTTTTTTCAGCGCTTTGACTGGAATTATTTTGCCGGTATTTTGTTTGACTTATACCGCTTTGGCCTACATTTCCCGGCAAGTGCGCACGAGTATGATCACTGCGCTAAAGCAAGATTATATCCGGACAGCGCGTGCCAAAGGGCTTACAGCCTCGCAAGTGGTTTGGAAGCACGCTTTTCGCAATGCCTTGTTCCCCCTGATTACGATGTTTGCTTCTGTTTTTCCGGCAGCACTGGCCGGTTCGGTGATCATCGAACAAATCTTCAACATCCCTGGCATGGGTCAATTAATGATAAAATCCATTCAGGGCGATGACTGGCCGGTTATTTACACCATTTTGATGCTGGCCTCTTTATTGACCATGATCGGAATTTTGGTTGCCGACCTGCTTTATGCTGTCGCAGATCCGAGGGTGGATTTGAGTAATAAAAACCGCAAATAACCTGCTATGAATTTTTTCAACCACAAACAAAAGCAACCCGAAGTTGAGTCGCCCCCGCAACAGGTGGGGCGTTTGCGCGCATCGCCGGGGTGGCAGCGTTTTTCAAAAAACAGGGCAGCGCTCTGGTCTTTGCGGATGCTTTACGCGTTGATTTTTGTAGCCGTGTTTGCTGACTTTTTAGCCAATGACAAACCCATCTATTGTCGCATTGAGGGGCAAACTTATTTTCCTGTTTTCAAAGAATACGGCATCAAATACGGCTTGTCGCAGGGTAATGGAGCTTATTTCCGGCGCGAATGGCAACATGAAGTTTACGAAGCCGTGATTTTTCCCCCGATCACTTACAATGCTCAGCAGGCCGATACGCCTAACCGACATACTTCCCCTTTCGGAAAACAAGCTGTGAAATCATGGCGTTTCCGGCATTGGATGGGTACGGATGGGATTGGGCGCGATATTGCCGCGTTGATGGTGCATGGCGCCAGAGCAGCGATGCTGGTCAGTATCATCTCCATGGGCATTGCCACGCTGATCGGGTTGTTGCTTGGCAGTTTAGCCGGATTTTTCGGAGATGAGCGCCTGCGAACCTCGCCCCCCCGGCTGCTGTTGAACGTGGTTGCCCTGGCCGCCGGCTTCTTCTATGGGTTCAGTGTCCGGGCCTTTGCGATAACAGAAGGCGTACTGTTTACAGAACTACTGAAAAGCTTTGGTATCCTGCTTGTATGTTTACTGGTAGCGAATCTGATCGCCGGACAGATGGAACGACGGTTCAAGTTTTCTGCATCCGTTGCCATCCCGGCAGACACGCTGGTCAACCGTGCCATAGAAATCCTGTCCGCGATTCCCACCTTATTATTATTGCTTTCTGCGGCAGCGCTTCTTCAAAAGCCTTCCATCATTTACATCATGGCCATCATCGGGCTGCTCAGGTGGACAGGGATCGCCCGTTACATCCGCGCTGAACTGCTTAAAATCCGAAGCCTGGAATATGTAGAAGCAGCGCGTGCTATGGGGCTGAGCGAATGGCGTATTCTGTTCAGGCATGCCCTCCCCAACGGATTGGCCCCGATTTTGGTTGTCGTTGCCTTCGGTATGGCAAACACAATCTTAATCGAAGCTTCTTTATCATTCCTCGGCATTGGTTTACCCCCGGAAAGCGCCAGTTGGGGCAATACGCTTCAGGATGCCCGTTCTGCTCCTCAATCCTGGTGGATTGCGCTTTTTCCCGGCTTGGGTATTTTCTTCACCATCACCATCTTCAACCTGATTGGAGAAGGGGTAGGAGAGGCTATTAAGACTTAGAGGTTGTTCCGAATTCCACCAATCGGCTGCAAGCGGGAAATTTGAACAAGTCCTGAAACCAGCGTACTTATTTCATTTTCTTTTTCATTTTTTTTGGAAACAGCCCGGATTTACCGCCCTTGGTTGGCAATTCGCCTTTCCGGTTGGCCTTTACCGTCGCATTTTCGTAGGCCGGGCATCCGCTTTTGCGGTTACAGGAAGAGGCGCCAACCCCCAACAATCCAATACATGCGAAGAGCAAGAGGGCAACAGAATTTCTGATTTTCATGTGACAAGTCGTTTTAATAGCATAATAAGTTCGGTTTCCCGGATTGGTTACACCCCGATTCCAAGAAATCAGGCCCCGGGTTCAGGCCAATCATGCCCTATCAGAAACGTCCGGAGGGCATTTTACCGTGCCTCAATCGTTAAAATTTCAGGAAATGCTTGAAAAATCAGGCTTTGCAGCATTTTTTGATCCGGGAAACTTGGTTTTCAAAAACCTTACGTATAAATTTGCCGCGTTAAAGTTATTTTAACCAAAAATCTTTGAAATGAACAAAGGAGATTTGATTGCAAAAATCGCAGATGGTGCGAACATGTCTAAAGCTCAGGCAGAAGATGCATTGAACGCTGTGCTCAACAGCATCACTGAAGCGCTGAAGGCTGATGATAGCGTTACGCTGGTAGGCTTTGGTACTTTTTCAGTTTCCCGCCGCGAGGCGCGCAGTGGTCGCAACCCTCAAACGGGTAAAGCGATTAACATTGCTGCCAGAAATGTGCCTAAATTCAAGCCAGGTAAGAAACTTGCCGATGCCGTCAACTAATGGCGCCGCGCTGATATAGCACCTTGGGAAAAGGGCAATTCGGGTTATGCTTGAATTGCCCTTTTTCTTTAGCTTTGCACCTTCAAAGGGAAAACCCCATTATCACTCACATATTCCACGCTATAATGGCAGATCTTCAACAACTGCGCCGCACGGCTACTCAGGTCAGGCGCGACATCATTCGCCAAACTTCCATGGCAGCCAGCGGGCATCCCGGTGGTTCCCTGGGTTGTACGGAGCTTTTCACCGCACTCTATTTCGAGGTGATGAAACACGATCCAAAATTCAACAAAAGTGGCGCAGGGGAAGATATGTTCTTCCTTTCCAATGGTCATATTTCTCCGGTATGGTACAGTGTGCTTGCCCGGAGCGGCTATTTCCCGGTGTCGGAGCTGGCCACTTTCCGAAAACTCAACTCGCGCCTGCAGGGACACCCGGCCACGCACGAAGGGCTTCCCGGCATCCGGGTCGCTTCCGGTTCGCTTGGCCAGGGGCTTTCGGTGTCCATTGGAGCAGCATTGGCGAAAAAACTGGATAACGATCCACACCTGATTTACACGCTCACCGGCGACGGCGAATTGCAGGAAGGCCAGGTTTGGGAAGCGCTCATGTTTGCGGCCCACCATAAAGTGGACAACCTCATTGCGATTGTGGACTGGAACGGGCAGCAGATAGACGGGCCAACGGCAAAAGTCATGTCGTTGGGCGACCTGCCGGCTAAATGGGCCGCATTCGGCTGGGAAGTGCTGAAAATTGAAAATGGCAACGATATGGAGGCCGTGCTCAATGGTTTGGCTGAAGCTAAAATGCATACCGGCAAAGGCAAACCCGTGGTAGTTTTGATGAAAACGGAAATGGGCTTCGGCGTAGATTTTATGGTCGGCACCCACGTTTGGCATGGCAAAACGACAAATGCGGAACAAACCGAACGCGCCTTGGCGCAATTGGAGGAAACGCTTGGAGATTTTTAAATTATCAGGGCCAGGAAGGTTTACTAAACTTTTAAAGTTTAGTAAACCTGCACCGATCAAGCCTTAAACTAAACATAAATCATGCTGGATCAACTCATCAGCACCGGAAAAAAATCAACCCGCGACGGTTTTGGCGCGGGGTTGTTTGAAATTGGCAAGCAAAAGCCAGAAGTCGTGGCGCTGTGCGCCGACCTCATCGGTTCCCTGAAAATGGAAGCCTTCATTGAAGCATTTCCGGAGCGTTTTTTCCAGATCGGGATTGCGGAAGCCAATATGATGGGCATCGCAGCCGGCTTGGCCATCGGCGGGAAAATTCCCTACACCGGCACCTTTGCCAACTTTTCTACGGGCAGGGTATACGATCAACTCCGGCAATCCGTCGCCTATTCGCATAAAAATGTCAAGGTTTGCGCTTCGCACGCCGGTTTGACGTTGGGTGAAGACGGCGCTACGCACCAAATTCTGGAAGACATTGGCATGATGCGCATGTTGCCGGGCTTTACGGTCGTGGTTCCCTGCGATTACAACCAAACCAAAGCGGCTACCATGGCCATTGCGGAGCATTACGGCCCGGTTTACCTGCGCTTTGGCCGCCCCGACTGGCCGGTTTTTACAGCCGAAAATCAAAAATTTGAAATCGGGAAAGCCCAACTCTTAGCCACCGGCAGCGATGTCAGCATTTTTGCGACCGGGCACATGGTTTGGCAGGCCGTGGAAGCGGCAAAAGCGTTGGCTTTAGAAGGCGTGAGTTGTGAAATTTACAACATCCACACCATCAAGCCACTTGATGAAGCTGCTGTTTTGGACTCGGTCAGCAAAACCCGCTGTGTGGTTACCGCAGAAGAGCACCAGCGCAATGGCGGCCTTGGCGACAGCATCGCTCAATTGCTGGCCCGGCGGTTACCTGCGCCCATCGAGTTTGTGGCCGTCAACGATTCATTTGGCGAAAGCGGCAAACCGCTGGAATTGCTGGATAAATATGGATTGAGTGTGAATGATGTGGCGGGAGCAGTACGGACTGTGTTGACGAGAAAGAAGTAAAGCTCAGGCAAGTTATGATCATCTTCCTGGGTATCCTTTCCACCACGGCCATCCTCGCCATCAGCCTCGTCCATTTCTACTGGGCGCTGGGTGGCAGAAAATGGGCGGATCGGGTATTTCCGCAGTTTGCGGGTACGGATAAGCCCATCTTTACCGCAGGGAATTGGGCAACAATTTTAGTGGCCTTCATCTTTCTATCTTTCTCAGGTGTTATTTTTTTGAAAACATTTGAAGGGGTTTTTCGTATTTCTTATCATTGGATAAATCTTGGCGCATGGGTGATTGCAGCCTTGTTTCTGCTAAGAGCAATGGGCGATTTTCGGTATGTTGGTTTCACAAAATCTATACGTTCTACTAATTTTGCGGCCTACGACACAAAAATTTTTACGCCGCTTTCTTTGACCATCGGGCTGATGATTGTTGTCATAAGCCTTATTTGAAAAAAACAACTCAATGAAATTCGGTACTAAAGCTATTCATGCCGGCGTCGAGCCGGACCCAACCACCGGCGCGGTGATGACGCCCATTTACCAAACATCCACCTACGCACAGGATGCGCCCGGCCAGCACAAAGGGTATGAATATGCGCGCACGCAAAACCCAACCCGAAGTGCCCTGGAAAAAAACCTCGCCGCTTTAGAAAACGGGGTAGATGCAATCTGTTTCGCCAGTGGCATGGCCGCTATGGATGCCGTGCTTCGGATGTTGAATCCCGGCGATGAAATTATTTCTACCAACGACCTCTATGGCGGTTCCTATCGCCTGATGGTGCGGGTGTACGAGCGCTTCGGCGTCAAAGCGCATTTTGTGGATTTGGGAGACGAAGAAAAAGTAAAAAAACTCATTTCTCCGAAAACAAAGCTTTTCTGGATTGAAACGCCCACCA
>JALHRK010000184.1 GCA_022841505.1 Saprospiraceae bacterium
TAATCAATGGTTAATTTCCACTTGCATTTTCCCGAATAGCCCGAACGACATCGGCGCCTTTCAGTTCTGACTTCTGTACTGGAAGTATACGGAGTTTATATAAAACGGAAGGAATATATTTGCCCCCCAGTATTCCCCATAAATGATTAATTTGTTCAAAATTCATGGAAAATATGTCCATCATAATTTTTTCAACCTGTTCTTCAGGAAATGAAACCTCTGCATTTTCTGCTGTAAACACATTTTTTTGTTGAAAAAAAGCAATTACGTTAGAAATTTTAGTAAGCGCAGTTTCGTAATCATCAGCAGCACAACTAATTAAAACATACAAGTTTAAAAACAAGGTTGGATTACGCTTTTGAATCGTATCCCCCTGCTTGATGTAATGCGGATTATTTTTTAAAGTTTTTTCTTCTTCAATATTGACAATGGTCAGAATAATTTTATCCTGTAAATCAGCATTGGCAGAATTAGACGAATTTTCCATTCTGGAGATATTACCAAGCTTGGCAAAATCTTCAGCAGAAGTCTTGGAGTAATACCAATTAATCTCTTTGGTAATGTACTTCAATATTGGCGTAATGCTCATAGTCTTTGATTAAGAAAGGTATGTATAGCGGGTCAATGCAACCTTTTTATATCTGTCTGCCTCAATTCCACATTCGCAAAACATTGCAGTCCAGCCAGCGATAATTGAATTTTTGAAATGCCATTGATTGCGACTATTTTCCCAAAAAAACCGGCCAGGAAGCCTGAGATAATCTCAACGTCTTCTCCTACTTCAAAACCCCGGTAGCATATCGTTATTGGTTCTTTCAGTTTACCTAATTGTTGAACCATCGCAATTTCTTTATCGGTAAGGGTCGCAATTTTTCCGCCAGTTTGGATGTATTTCAGCACATGCCCGCCTGCCTTAAACACTTCATTCCTGCGCTGAGCTGTGGTGGCAACAAAAACGTAGTTTGTAAACAAAACCACATCAACCATTTTTTTTCGATCGCTCCAGGTTCTGAGCTGCTTTTGGGTAGGAATACAAACCTCAAATCCCAGGTTATTCAGTTTTTGCCCCACTTTCTTTTCCGTTTTGGGCTTTACATACAGCACATGCCATTTTACAGCATGCGGGTCAGCTGACGCTGTGGAAGTGTTGGTATTCATTTTATTATTCATTAAGGTTTCGGGTGTTTAGTTCATGAAATCTAATCCATGACTATGCTTACCAGAATAACTGGTGAATTTTGTAATTGCTACTTTTTATGCATGGCTTCGCCGGAGTAAGTCCCATTTAGAACTCCTCAAGTAATAAAAATACCTCCCACTGCTTCGAGCAGTGGTAATTTTTACAGAAATAAAAGCACACAATCCCTCCTCTCCATTGCTAATAAAAACAATAGATCGTGTCGGGCGAAAGAGCACGCATTTTTCGTATAATAAAAGGTAGATACACTTCAATCAGAATTACCAATCGAAGCTTTATATATATGGTGGTGATACAATCTCAAAAATACAACACAATATTGTTAAAAAGAAATTAATCACTTCGCTTTACACTAAAGTGTACCCTCACACAATCCGTTCCCGAATCGCCTTCGCAACCGCCTCTTTTCCACAGGTCACATGCAGCTTGTTATAGATGTTTTTCAGGTTCTTCTTCACCCCGTCTTGCGACAAAAAAACCTTGCCGGCAATCACTTTAATCGGTAGCCCATCTACCAACAAAGCCAATACCTGCAACTCCCTTTCCGAGAGCGGATAAGCGGTTTTTCGGCCAGGCCGGTATAAATGCCGGATTAATTTCCGCGTAATTCCTGGCGACATAGGCGAACCGCCATCCATGACTTCGTAAATGGAATCAATAAGGCGTTGAGGCGGCGTTTTTTTGAGCAGATATCCGCTGGCGCCCGCGTACAAGGCTTCCATAAGCATCTCTTCTTCTTCACAAGCCGTGTACATAATAACCTGAGTGTCCGGTTGGCTTTCTTTGATCATACGCGTGCTCTCTATACCGGAAATTCCGGACAACTGAATGTCCATAATGACGACATCAGGGCAGCATCTGGCAGCTCCGGCAATGGCGTCTTCACCCCGTTTAAATTCCCCGGTCAAGGTAAATCCAGGTTCTTGTAGCAACAAATGCAGGTAAGCCCTTTTTTCGGGACTATCTTCACAAATCAGGATGCTGATGGGTTTCATGGTTTTTGTTTATGGATCAAAATTTATAGGATAGCGGGCGTACAGGTTTAATCGTAATCATTAAATGAATCACAGGCCTCCATCGGATACATTAAACCCGACAGTAGGCTAAATTGTGTTTGCAGTGCAAACAATAATTCTATGCCAGGGCAAGGCTGGCATAAATGGTGGTGATCATTAAAGGAATACAAAAATAGAGCAGAACGCGTTGTTAAAACGGCGACTTTGTGGTGATTTGTGTTTGTGTCATTAGCTCTTAAATGCAAATATATAAAATCTTCCGGAAATAGAAATTTATCCTGAAAATTTAGCAAATGTTACAGTTCTTTTCATTTTTCATGATTTCCCTCCCGTCACCGCCTGCTGTTGCTCCTCGCGGCTCGGCGGCCGCACGCCCGCATTCCGGATATTGATCACCTTTTGCAGCAAATCAAACCAGAACGGTGCGCCCAGCGAAACAGCTAAGGCGGTGATGAACCAGCCGAATAATTTGATGAGGAAAAACACCAACACGGAGCGGCCATTGGTTTCGGCAGTGGTCAATTGTTCCGTGTACGTTGGAGCCCAACCCAATCCCAGCGGAGAAGGCACCTTTTTAATTTCGTTGTATAAAATGGAATCAACCAAACTGCGGAGCTCGGTCACCCGGACCAATTTTGCAGAATCGGTAGCCGTAGAATCCCGGGGCGTCGGCGTGTAAGCCTCTAATTTATTGTTGGACACAAAAGATTCTGCCAGGGTCATTAACTCCTGTCGGGCTTCGGGATTGGCCGTAAGGCTATTGAAAATTTTGAAGGTATCAGCGTCAAACGCAACGGCGAGCACCATGCCAATCGCAATCAAACTGATGTGAACGCTGCGTTTGTACCAATCGGTGCAGCGGTCCATAATTTCATCGTAGTAAACGCTGAAAGCAGTTTTTGCCTTGTTCATCGTTGTTTCTTCATCTTCCGGATTACCGTCGAGGGAACGCAGGCCCATCCCTCCATCAGTTGGCGCGTTGCCGGTAATGATGCTCAACTGCTTTTTTAGATCGCTGTGCTGCATGGCATCCAGCATCGTCATGCCCGTGCCCTCAGGAGCAGCGGGTGCGTCAAGACCGCGTTCGCCCACCATTGCGGGCGGCGCGCTGTTGGCTTCTTCTGCCATCAAGTCCTTAATAAGCCCCGTTACCTGGTCCGATGACAAGTAAGATGGCAGTTGTTCAATCCACAGAAACTTGGAGCTGTATTTCTTATAGACCTTACTGTTTAAAATTTTGGTCTTAAATTCTTCAAGCATTTTTTTTCTGGCCGCCTCGTCTTCTGTTCCTGCTAAGTTTTCCACTTCAAGCAATTTAAGAATGGCTTTCAACAGCATTTTCCCGCGCAGCGAGACCAAAGAGGCCACCAACTCCTGAATCGTTGAAGTCAGCAAACTGAGCAGGAGGTAGATGAAGATCAAACCAATGACGATTTCCAGAATTTCCATACAATGGGTTTGGCAAAGAGTGAAAGATGATTGAAATCGAGAAATAGGAGAGCGGAAGATGTCTGGGATAAAGGTAAAATGATCCCGTTAATTTCCAAATGAAAAAATTCAAAATAATCTTTGCAGGATATGTGTTTCTTTGTCACAAAATCAAAAAAACTGTCTGTTTTTCTGTCATTCAATCGTCACCGTTATGAAATTCATCTATGTGCTTCGTTTTTTGAGTTTGATTTTAGTGCTGTTGGCCAGCCTGAACAACACCCAGGCACAATCCGTGGTCGCATCGCCATCTGGCAAAATCAAACTGACGTTCAGCCTTTCGCCCAGCGGCCAGGCTTATTATGCGGTTACTTTCAATGGAAAACCGATCGTCGGCGCCTCCAAAATGGGCTTTTATTTAGACGGTCGCAACTATGTCAAAGGATTTGAAATCAAGGGAACCAAAACAAATGCCTTCGACGAAACCTGGGAACCGGTTTGGGGAGAAGAATCCAAAATCAGGAACCACTACAACGAGTTAACCGTCAACCTCAAAAATAAAGACGGCCTGCTGGACGTCATTTTCCGGGTGTTCGACGACGGGGTAGGGTTCCGCTATGCCTTCCCGCAAACCGGAGATAAAGCAGAAACGCTGACCGTCATGGAAGAACTGACCGAGTTCCAGATGACCGCCGACCACCTTGCCTGGTGGCAGCCCGGAGATTGGGATTCCAACGAACACGAATATTCTACCACCAAAATATCGAAGATAGACGGGAAGCCCTACACAATTGGCACGGCCATTTCCACGCAGTTTATCCCCGATTTCAAAGCGGTGCAAACGCCCATCGCCATGCGCAGCGCCGATGGCGTGCATATCGCAATCCACGAAGCGGCCCTCGTCAATTTCCCGGCCATGCAGCTTAAAGTGGACAATGCAACGAAAAAACTGTCCGCTTTCCTGATCCCCGGCGCGGGGCTTTGGCGCAAAGCGGTGGTTGAAACCGGCTTTTCTACGCCCTGGCGCACGATTCTGATCAGCCCAAATGCAGCAGGTTTGTTGCGCTCCCGCCTCATCCTGAACCTGAACGAGCCATGCAAACTAACCGACGTGAGCTGGATCAAACCAGTGAAATATGTCGGCATCTGGTGGGAATTGCACCTTGGCAAAACCACCTGGGATTACACCGGATCGCAAAGCGGGCAAACCATGCACGATACAAGGCCGCATGGCCGGCACGGCGCCACCACGGAAAATACCAGACGATACATTGATTTTGCTGCAAAGCACGGCTTCAAAGGCGTACTTGTGGAAGGCTGGAACACGGGCTGGGAAGACTGGTTTGGCAAATGGAAAGAAGATGTGTTCGATTTTCAAACGCCATACCCCGATTACGACCTGAAAGGGCTCGCCGCTTACTCCATCGAAAAAGGCGCGCCAATTATCATGCACCACGAAACTTCTGCCTCAGCAACGGGGTATGAAAAACACTACGAAGCGGCTTACAAACTGATGAACTCCCTGGGGCTGAATGCCATCAAATCGGGCTACGTGGGCCGCATCATCCCAAAAGGAGAATGGCACGACGGCCAATGGATGATCAACCACTACCAGCGCGTGATCGAAAAAGCTGCCGAACACAAAATTATGGTGGACGCCCACGAACCCGTGCGCCCAACCGGCCTGCACCGCACCTGGCCCAATTATTTGGCCTGCGAAGCGGCGCGCGGCAACGAATTCAACGCCTGGAGCAAGGGCAACCCGCCGGAGCACGAAACCATCCTGCCCTTCACCCGCCTGCTTGGCGGACCGATGGACTACACACCCGGCATTTTTAATATTCAGTTCAAAGAATACAAAACGGATCCCAACAATCCCAACCAGGTGCATACCACCTTGGCCAAACAATTGGCTTTGTACGTGACGATGTACTCGCCTTTGCAAATGGCTGCCGACCTGCCGGAGCACTACGAAAAGAACTTAGCGGCTTTCCAGTTCATCAAAGACGTTGCTGTGGATTGGGACGAAACGAAGGTCTTAAACGCAGCCATCGGCGACTACGTGACTTATGCGCGCAAAGCTAAAGGAACCAACAACTGGTTCATTGGCTCCATTACCGACGAAAATGCGCGAACTTTTGCGCCAAAGCTCGACTTTTTGGATGCCGGCAAAATATACGAAGCCACCATCTACGAAGATGGGGCCGACGCACACTGGCAGAAGAATCCGACGGCGGTGAATATTCGGAAAATGACGGTTAAAAAAGGCGATGCGCTGAATTTGAAATTGGTTGCTGGAGGCGGGGCTGCGATTTCATTGATTGCGAAGTAATTTCACACTGCCTTATTTTAGAAAGTATTCGCACAGCAATTCGTGTCATTAGCGTCATCCGTGTCCCCAAAAGGACGTCAATTGGGACACGGATGACGTTGATGACACTGATGACACGGAATAAACATGCGTCATGCAAATCAGGGGCTAAGCTCCTCTGAAAGCGGAAGGAAGTCAGTACTGTAACTAAAATTTATACGGAGTTTCACTGATTATACAAAATTCATTTGCGCTTCATGAACCGCTATTCCGATCCCGGCGCCTCCTTGTTGGATTATTCGACTCACTTCGTCGTGCATTGCCCCAAATGCGCCAGCAAGGCCATCATCAATACCCAAGGCCACCTGGTTTGCACCGCTTGCGCCCACGTGGAGCAACCCGGCCATTGGTACGGCGAAGCCACGGCGTATGTGTCGGTCAAATGCCGCGAATGCCATGCCCAACTGCGCCGCAGCACCCCGTGGATCGGCCCCTGGAAAAAGTTGGCCATGCACTGCGAAAACTGCGGCGATCGTTGCGAATACGATGCCAGCATCACCCAGCACCACCTGCATCAGGGGCGCATGACCGATCGGGTCTTTGGTTTGCCGCTCTGGCTGCAAAAAGAATTCCGTGACGAGTTGTTCTGGGCTTACAATTACGAACACCTCGAAGCCCTGCGCAGCTACATCGCTGCCAAACTCCGCGAGCGCGGCTTTAATCCTTACACCAACACCATCCGGAAAAACAGCACCATGATCAGCCGGCTGCCCGTTTTCATCAAAAAAGCAGGCAATCGCAAAGATTTATTAAAACTGATCGCATACCTTTCCGAAAAATAGTGACACATGACACCAGTCAGATTAGTCCTGACAGAACCGGTTTATAAATACCCAATCGGGACGGTCTTCGATTTCCTGGAAGAACAATCCGATATTAATGGCAGGGATCTCGATGAGCGGGTGCGCGAAAGAGTGGGTTATTTGAACCAAAAGACCTATTTCCTGCCGGATACCGGCCGGGGCTTCAGCGCAATGCTGCGCGGCGACGTTACCAGGCACTGCCCGGCAAAAGCTTTTGAAGGCGTAGACCTCCGAACCGGCCCATTGCGTGTGACGAAAACGCAATCGGGCTATGGCAAACTCCTGCACCCCGAACCGGCTCCCCTACCCTACGGCGTTCTGAAAGAAGAACAGGTCGCGTTGGTAGAAATCGGGGGGCACAACGCCCAAGGCTTGCATATTGAATTACCGCCATTTTCACAGGAACCCCGGCGGGTTACGCTGCGGGATGCACAACGCGAGGAAACGCTTTGGGAACGCGCTTTCAGCGACCTGAATACCTCTGAAAATACCGTTTTGGTGGATTTTTCGGAGCTTCCGCCCGGTTTTTACCAACTGTTTTTCCAGTTTCGCGGCGATTGCAGGCATTCGATCCAATTCGTCAAATCTTTCCCGCTAAGGGTGGAATTTAGTCCTGCAATTGGTTTTTCCGTGCACAAAACTTTGTATTAAAAATTAATTTTTCTGAAGATGCAACTCGATTCCCTTTTGAAAGATTACGTCGAATTCAACCTTTGGGCCAATTCAAAGATGGTGGGCTGGCTGCGCGAAAAACCAGCTGCCCTGCTCTATCAGGAAGTCCATTCAAGCTTCCCGAGTTTGGAAAAAACCCTGTTGCACATTTGCGATGGGGAAACCGTCTGGTTGGAAAGGCTCTGCAACCGAAAAATCTCCGAATTCCCATCCAATCATTTTAAAGGCGACGCTGAAGAGGTCTTTTCGGCGGTTATTGCCTCTTCTCAAAAATTCCGCGATTTTGTTGTTACATTGGGAATAAATGATTTTTCCACCCCATGCACCTATTTACAATTCAATGGAGAACCCCATACCACGCCGGTTGGAGAAATCATCCAGCACTGTATGAATCACGGCACTTTTCATCGCGGGCAGTTGGTCACCATGGGTCGTAGCCTCGGCCTGGCCGATCCGCCAAAAACGGATTTCATCCACTACCTTCGTGAGAAAAACAATGCGGGCTAAATCCTTCTAATGATGTCTTACCAGGGAGTTTTGCTCCGTGGAACTCCGTGCTCACTCTGTGAAACTCCGCGCTATTTTTTTTGTCGCGGAGCCCCATAGGGTAAACGCGGAGTGCTTCTGTGGACTCTTTTATGTTACGGAGTTTTGTTCCAAATATGACGGGAGCGCAATCTTCAAATCCTCAAATTTTCAAATCTTCAAATCCTCCCCCGCCTTCCGCCTTTGCTTTCAACGCTTCATTCATCGCCTCAAAACCGCGCAAAGTATTATCGTTCAGCATTTTTTTAAACAGCGGAATCAAAATACCGCCAAAGCGCTCGCGCTGTACCAGGGTCGTGGTTCCGTCGCCATTATCGCTCAACTCAAAAATATGCTCCCCATCAAATAACCCTGGAATGAAAAGATGGCCCAGCCACCGGAATTCTTTGTTTGGCATCACTGCCAAAACTTTGGGTTTAAACGTCATGCCTTTTGCTCCCGGAGGTTCAATATAGGCAACAATCCGGGCGCCTTTTTCTGCCTTTCCGGCAATGGTTTTAATGAAAGGGTTCCAGGTTGGGTAGTTTTCAAAATCCATTAAAATGCGCCAAACTTGTTCCGGCGTCGCTTTAATGAGAATAGAAGTGCGAATTTCTGTTGCTTTTTTTGCCTGATTTGCCATGATGCGTTCTGGTTACTGATTATTTGTTACTGGTTACTGGGCGGTAGATGGTTGACGGTGGAGGGTGGAGGGTGGACGGGCCCGTCTATCGTCCACCGTCCACCGTCCACCGTCCACCGTCCACCGTCCACCGTCTACCGTCTACCGTCCACCACTTTACCCCACAAATCTCCGAACAACCAGCCACCCGCCACTTGACAAAAATCAAGAAATCATTTTTGCGCGAATTCTGCTCAGCGTTTCGGGCGTCATGCCCATCATGGAAGCCAAATATTGCAACGGAACGAGGTTAAAAAGTTCCGGGCTTTGCTCCATCAATCGTTGATAGCGCGCTTCGGCGCTCAGGTGCAGGTGCGTAAACACGCGTTCTTCGAGCATGATGAAACAGCGGGCAATGAACAGTTTATCCAACTCAGCCCATTTTGGAATGGAAGTACCCAAGCCCAGGTAGGCTTTGCGGTCAATGCTGTACAATTCGCAATCGGTCAGCGCCTGAATATTCCAGCGCCCCGGTGTTTCGAAAACAAAACTGGCCAAATCCGTAACAAAATAACCCGCACTGGAAATCCATTGGGTCACTTCTTTCCCGTCCGCATACCGGTAAATGCGCAACAGCCCGGAGCTGATAAAAGCCATTCGGTTGCAATACTGGTCTTCTTTCAGAAAAAACTCATCTTTTTTCAGCGTCAGCGGCTTGAATTGACGGGCAATTTCCTCCAGATCTTGGGGTGGGACCGGAAAATAAGTACTGATGTATTGATTCAATTCATGCATAAGCGGTGGTAATTTTTGCTCAAAATCGGCGGGAGTAAAGCAAAGATATTTTCCTTGTTTTTTTACAAAAAATCGGTTACTATTGTTCTGTTAAGCAGTCATAACCCATAACAAAACACAACCATATTTTTTCACCAACACTTTCCGCATGAAAAAGCTACGCTACCTGTTTGTATTTGCCATTTTATTCACCACCAACCTTTCCTTCGCCCAATACTCCGACGCCAAAGATGGCTTGGGCGTGCGGGTAGTTTTACCCAACTACCAATACCCCATTACAAAAGATTTTCTCGAAGATGATTTCACTTCTGGTATGGAAATTGAATACGTCCGATCGCTGAATAACTTCCTGAACTTAGCGGTACCTTTCCGGATCAATAGCGCCAACCTTCCTGTCAACGAAAACGGCGGCATCAAAAACGTGCCGTCTATGAGTTTGGACGCCTTACTGCAACTTAAATATTTCAAACCCCGCCAGTTTATTAACCCGTACCTCTTTGCCGGGGTGAGCGGAATGTCCGAAAATTTAGACGGCCTACGGCTGGCGGTTCCCCTTGGCGCTGGTATTGATTTCCGCCTGGCACGTCATGCCTACCTGACCACTAAAGCAGAATACCGACTCGGTTTTGAAGACCTGCGTGACCACATCCAGTTGGGCGCTGGCATCCTCATCCTGCTCGGCGAAGGCGAAGCAGAAAAACCGGCCATGACCGACCGCGACGGCGACGGTATCCAGGATGCACAGGACCTTTGTCCGGATGTACCCGGCTTGGCTGCATTCAACGGTTGTCCGGATACTGACAGCGACGGCATTACGGATGGGGAAGACCAATGTCCTACCGTTGCCGGCCCGAAAGAATTTATGGGCTGTCCGGATGGGGACGGCGACGGCGTTCCGGATAAGGACGACGATTGTCCGACCGAAAAAGGTTTGGCATCCAACCAAGGTTGCCCGATCCGCGATGCAGACGGCGACGGCATTGACGACAAAGACGACGATTGCCCGACCGAAGCTGGCACCCGCGAGACAAAAGGCTGTCCGGATACAGACCGCGACGGCATTGCCGACCGCGAAGACGACTGCCCGACCGCGGCAGGCCCGCGCCAGTACAAAGGTTGCCCGGATGGCGATGGCGATGGCGTTTTGGACAAAGATGACCGCTGCCCGACTGTAGTCGGCCCGGCATCGAACAAAGGTTGTCCGGAAATCAAAAAAGAAGACAAGGAAACCCTCACCTTTGCCATGAAAGCGGTGCAGTTTGAAACCGCCAAAGCGACGCTGAAAAAGGAATCCAACACCATCTTAGACCAGATTGTGGACATCATGAAGCGTTATCCGGCGCACAAACTGCGCATCAACGGCCACACCGACAGCATCGGCGAAGCGCCCGCCAATCAAAGTCTTTCGGAAAAACGCGCCAAAGCCTGTTACGACTATTTAGTCGCCAAAGGCATCGCTGCCAACCGAATGTCGCACGGCGGCTACGGCGAAAGCCAGCCCATCGGCGACAACCGCTACAAAGACGGCCGCGAGAAAAACCGCCGGGTGGAGTTTGATTTGTATATTGAATAGTGGTCGCCCAGCTTCAGCTGGCAGACCTTGAATGAAAAGTGGGCAAGAGGCAAAGGGCAAATTGGCAATCCGTGCAATAGACCGGAAATTGCCAATTTGCCTTTTACTTTTTATTCAATCATAATTTCGTCTATCCAATAAGGTTGACTACCGTTGCAGTTTACTTATTTACAAAATCCTTTCCATTAATCTATTCCAATTTGGAATGTTTTCAACCTTTTCAAACCTATCTTCAATTTCAGGATACAAATCAATCATATAAAAGTATTTCTGTATGCTATTAAAACAATCTAAATAAAAATTTTCATCAGCTACCAATGATGATAATCTATTGTAATCTTCATTTATTGGCCATCTCCCGGTTTTTCTAAAATACTGCATTGCTAAACCATGAACATGTGTGGTAAAACTAATTTTACTGTTGAACTTTTTTGACAAATCATAAGCGAGAAAATGCTTGATTACCAAATCAAAAATCCCTTGACATGAGTTATAAGAATACCCTGCTTTGTAGTCTGAGAATTTATTTAGCATCTCTATCGCCTCATCCATGTTTAGGGTATCCAATAGAACATTAAAGAACTTACCAAATCCACTTTCTAATTGTCCAACGTTGATTTCGTTTGTTGGGCCAATATAACCAAAAAAAGGGGCCCTTGATTTTTCGCCACCTGTTACTTTTTCAATCAATGGCAAAATAAGATAGCCCCCATAACATGAAGCCATAGAAACGAATAAATTATTCTTACATGCAACATTAATTCTTGTTAAAAAATTTGCAAAAAGATTCCAATTTAATCTACCTTTAGATTTTAATAGAATTCCATTCGGGCTACCATGGCATTCAAAATGAAGAAAAGGAATTTCTTGATTTTCTATTGCATTTTTTTCTATTTTTAAAATCGTAGATTTAAACATCTCCTTCGAATTAACATCTATATACTCTGAAGGTATATTAGAGTTGTTGTGTTGTAACCGATTGATTCCCAGAGTTCGTATATTTGCTTCAAATCTGATTTTATGGCAATTAGCTACAAAGAAGTTAGAAATGAAAGGCAATGGAAAGCAAGTAC
>JALHRK010000185.1 GCA_022841505.1 Saprospiraceae bacterium
GGGGCCTTCAAACCCCTCCGTACCCCAACTTGCAGACACCTATTTGCAAGAAGAAAAAATCCTGGAACCTCAGACCAGGAAAGGGGATATTTCCCTTGAAACGCTGGCTCAAAAAGCCACGGAATTCTATAACGACGGCAAATTTCTGGAAGCCATCGGATTTTGGGAACAAATGGAAGCTAAGGGCGGCATGAGTCCGGATGATTATTTCTTCAAAGCCGTCAGCTTATTGCGCCTGAAGCAGTATGAAAATGCCATCGAAAATTTCCTGCGCATTCGGTCAATGGAAGCCGAAAACCAGAAATTTCAAAAAGAAACGAACTGGATGCTTGCGTTAACGTACCTCAAGGCTGGTCGCCCGGATGCCGCAAAAGCAGAACTTCAACAGGTTGTGCGCGACGGCTGGCGGGCAGAAAAAGCTAAAAAACTGCTGGAGTTGCTGGCCAATGACGAAAACAGATAAATTCAAAGTGTTATTTATTGCTCCACAGATTTGCTTGTTTCCAAAGCCACCAGGCTGCTATACCTCTTACAACTGGCTGGAAAACAAGATTGTAATTAGAAATAAAGGTGTTGATTCCGGCATGCTGCCAAAACTCGTTGCCCAAGGCTAAGAAACTGCCTGCCGACCATAGGATCAGCAACCAGGACAACCATTTTCCAAAGCCCTTTTCGGGAAAAAGGCTCAGCCCGTAACACAGGTTGCCCAAGCCAAAGGCCAGGACAAAAAGGCCGAAAATGGAATTGCCCGTTAGCCCAAACTGGTCAATGCTCATGCGCAGGCTTTCTTTCAGCGCTGTGCTTTCCGCAGCGACATACTGGATCCGCAGCCCGTTCAGGTAAAACAATACCAGCATTTGCCGGCTGATTTCGGCTAGGGCAAAGACCGAAAAAAACAGGAAGCCCAATCCTGTGAAACCCGCCGCTTTTCGGAATTGTACCAGCGCAATCCCCCACATCGCTATCACCACCAACAAGCAATGTCCAATGACCCACCACCGGTTGAGCAGGTACATCGGGTCTTTATACATCAAAACCCGTTGTTCGAAATCTGCCGGTGGGTCCGGAAAAAAAGCGTGGATGCCAAGGGTGGTTATGACGGTCAGAAAGCCGCAAATCGAGGCAAATCGAAGGAAGTTGGTCGTCGTATTCATAGCTATTTGTGCATTCGTTTGCTCAAAGACTACCCACTGTGGGCAAGGTTGCAACGCCTTTGGCGGGATTTATAGCCAAGAAAATGGCCGTCTATCGGGCAGGAGCAACCTTTTGTCGCCTGTTGGGGCTTATTCGTGCAAAAAAAGCTTGACAAACCAATTCAATGTGATTATATTTGCTATCAAAATAATATCACAACGAAATCAAACTCAAGATGGACAAGAACTTAAAACTGACCTCCGGCTGGCTTATGCTGCTGGTGTTTTTCCTGTTGCTCGGCGGCGGCATTGCCCTGCTGGTTATGGAATACTTTATTACAGGCAGCATTGTCCTGGCAATTGATGTGCTATTTGTAATGCCAGGCTTTGTAGCCATCGAACCGAACAGCAGCCGCGTAATGACGCTTTTTGGCGCCTATGTGGGCACGTGCAGGGAAAGCGGATTTTTTTACACGAACCCGTTTTATACGAAAAAGAAAATATCGTTGCGTGCCGTCAACCTTGATGTACCCACGATTAAAGTGAACGACAAGCAGGGCAACCCGATCATGATTGGCACCGTTGTGATGTACCGCGTGCAAGACGCTTTTAAAGCTGCCTTTGAAGTGGAAAACTACCCGGAGTTCATCAAAATTCAAAGCGAAGCGGCCATCCGTAAATTGGCAGGCGCTTACAGCTACGACAACCTGGAGGACGAAGAAGCTACCGCAACGTTGCGCACCAGTTCGGATGAAGTCAACCACCACTTAGCTGAGGAAATCAGGGAACGCCTGACCATAGCCGGCATTGAGGTCATTGAAGCGCGCATCAACAACCTCGCTTATGCTACCGAAATTGCTGGGGCAATGTTGCAACGCCAGCAAGCTACCGCCATCGTGGCGGCCCGGAGCAAAATTGTGGAAGGCGCAGTAGGGATGGTGCAAATGGCGCTGGATCAATTGTCGGAAAAAGGAATCATCGAATTCGATCCGGACAAAAAAGCAGCCATGGTGAGCAACCTGCTGGTGGTGTTGTGCGGCGATCGGAATGCTTCCCCGGTAATTAACGCCGGGACTTTGCATCAGTAATATCGTGTCTGTCTTTATAGTCCGATAGCTGCGTTATGTTCTCCTCCAAAATCGGTCATCCCGTCCGGCGGGCGGGACTCCCGTTTTTGGAGGAGAACATGCCTTGCTCTCGAACTCTAAAGGACAGACACTCGACTAAGAGCATGTTTAAAATTCCATCAATTTAAACAAGCTCTAGATGAACGGACACTAAGCAAGAGGCAAGAATCAATAGAATAGAATGTTCAAATTTGTAAACTCATGGCGGCTAAAAAATCATTTGTATTGCGCATAGACGAACACACTTACGCTGCATTGGAAAAATGGGCGGCGGATGATTTCAGAAGTGTCAACGGCCAGCTGGAATGGATCATCAGCCTGGCTTTAAAAGAACACGGGCGCTTTCCCAAAGACCGCAAAACTTCCGACCTGCCCACCGACCTGCCTGCAGAAGAATCCTGAACAGGGCATCAAATCCATCCCATAGAGCGGTTACCTGTTGGGCCCAAAGGCAGGTAATGGCATACTTTGTCCGCGATTGTCCGGCAAAAAACAAATTTCTTATCTATTTTTTTGAAACATTGCTGCCCATTCCTCCGTATATGCGCTATATTGCGTGCTGATTTCAGCAATAATTCATGAGAGACGCCTTCCTTACGCTGCAAGTTTAAAATCAGCTATCTACATTAAAAATATACAAATAAAAGAGAAATCTTTTATTTTAGTGCTTGAACATTTTAAACACACCATGAACATGAAACGGCGAGGTTACGCAGTCCGAAGGGCTATTGTTATGACATTAAACCGGTATCACTTGAAAAAGAAACTTTACCCCTTGGCGTTAGGGCTACTGCTCTGCGCGGGAGTAATCCATGCACAGGATGCTCATTACTCCCAATTCTACAATGCTCCTGCATTAATCAATCCCGCCCTCACGGGCATCTACCGCGGCGATGTGCGGTTCATGGCGAATTACCGAAGCCAGTGGCATTCCGTCCCGGTAGATTATACAACGTTCACCGCTTTTGCCGACATGAAATTCATCGGGCGCACCGACCGGAAAGGTTTTTTCTCCGGAGGGCTGGCTTTCAACTACGACCACGCGGGCGATTCGAAGCTGGCGCTGGCGAATTTGAATGCAAGCCTGTCGTATACCAAAACGTTTAGTCCGACGACTTTTGGTACGCTTGGTTTTTACTTAGGCGGCCACCAACGCGCGTTCAAACTGGGAGATTTGCGGTTCGACAACCAATTTGACACGGGTTCGGGCAGCTTCAATCCGGGTTTTGCTACGGGGGAAAGTTTTGATGCAACCAGCATTTTTTTCCTCGACTTTGGTGCGGGCATCAACATCCGGCTTCAAAGCGAACAAACAGAAACGTTGGTTGACCTGTTGGACAAGCGCAACAAATTGGACTTCGGCGTTGGCGTTTTCCACCTCAACCGGCCCGATCAGAGTTTTTACGAAAACGATAAAATAGAATTGCCCGTCCGGATCAGCCCTTACGCTTTCGGCACGCTGATGCTGGGCAGGAATGTGGACCTGGTGGCGAATTTCAGCGCCCAGTTTCAGCAGGAATACCGGGAAATGGTTGCCATGGCCGGCGTCAAATTTCATTTTAACGACCGCCAGTTAGGACGCCAGGTTGCCCTGCAAGTGGGGGCGGGCTACCGCTTCCACGATTTTGGGGACGCGTTCTACCCCGGGATCGAATTGGCCTGGAATGCCTGGAACGTGGGCTTCACTTACGATATCAACGTTTCGGATTTCAGCATTGCAACGCGCAGGCGGGGCGGGCCGGAGTTTTCGGTGCGGTATATCATCAACAAAATCAGACCGCTGCCTTCGCACCTGAATTGTCCACTGATCTAATGTTCGGAAATTAACCAAAACCAGATTTTCTTTTCCTGTGCGTGGCTTGAAATAAGGTGGCTAACAAACTGCAGTTTCCAAGCTCCGGCACAATAACAGCAAGCATAACACTATGAGTAAATACGTACTACTACTCTTAACCGGCGCCTTCTTTCTGGCCGTTCAAACAGGACAAGCACAACCTGTCGAGGATTGGGTGCGCGCTGCGGATAAGGTATTCACACAGAAAGATTACTATTCAGCCTATCGCTATTATGGGATTGCACGGCAGTATAAACCCGATCGTCCGGACATCATTTACCAGTACGCTGAATCGGCGCGCCTGTTTGGCATTTACGTCAAAGCGGAAGGCGCATACCAGACGGTGATTGATTTGCCGGGGCAGTTGGCTGCTTATCCGCTGGCCAAATACCACCTGGCCGGGGTGAAACAAACGCTTGGGAAATACGATGAAGCCGCCGGCCTCTTTCAACAGTTTTTGAGCGAAAACCCGAATGCTGACGCCGAGTTGCAAACCGTTGCCCGCAAAGGGCTGGCAGATTGCGAATGGGCAAAAGGGCAGGTTCGGAAAGATAAAGAAGTTGGCATTCTGAGTGCGAATGTGAATACGGAATACTCCGAGTATGGCGTCGCTTTCAAAGGAGATACGATGTATTACTCTTCGCTGAAGTTTGTTTACGACAAGGATACGACCAACCCGCGGCGCACGTATTCCAAAATACTCCAGTCCATTGCAGGCGCTCCCGGCGCTCCGTTGCCTGACAACATCAACGTTACCGGCAAACACGTGGGGCATACTGCGTTCGACCAGGGATACAAAAAAGTTTACTATACCATTTGCGATTACATCAATGCCGCAGATGTACGTTGCGATATTTATGCAAGCCCGTTGAACGCTGACGGAACCTGGGGGGCCGCTGAAAAATTGGCCATAAACGCCGCAGGCGCCAGCACCACCCAGCCTTATATCGGGCGGGATAGCCAAACCGGGCGTTACCGGCTTTATTTCGTCTCGGATCGGGATGGCGGCAAAGGGAAGCTCGATATTTGGTACAGTACTTTTAATGGCGATGGCAGCCTTTCCTCGCCGGAAAACCTGGCGGCCATCAATACGGAGGGCAACGACGTGACGCCTTTTTTCAGCGAAGCTTCACAAACGCTGTATTTCAGCACCGACGGCAACCATACGCTGGGGGGATACGATATTTACAAAGTGCGGAAAGAAGGAACAGATTGGGGAACCCCTGAAAACCTGGGCGCCCCGCTCAACAGCAGCTACAACGATCTGTATTATTCAGTTTTTGAAGGCGGCGCAAAAGCTTATTTGTCTTCCAACCGCCCCGATACGGCTGCCTTTTATTGGGATAAAACGAAGGAAACCTGCTGCAACGACCTCTACGCCATTACTTTCGACATGAGCGTGCGTTTGCTGGCGACTACGTACAACAACTTAGACCAATCGCCGCTGGCCGGCGCCACGGTGGAATTGTTTGAAGTGACCCCGGATGGCCGGGAAATCCTGGCAGGGACACAGATCAACCCCGACAGCAATAATTTTGAATTCCCGCTGGAGCGTGGGAAAAATTATATTCTGAAAGCAAAACGGGACGGTTTTGGGCCGGCATCGGCTACAGTAGACGCGACCAATTTGCCGGAAGGCAATCAGGTCATTGAGCGCAAATTGTATTTAGAACCGCCGATACAGCTTGATGTCCTTACCTTTGAAAACATTGACTCTACTGCCCTGGCAGGTGTAACGGTGGAACTTTTTGAAGCAGGGCCAGGCGGGGAAACTTTAGTGAAATCGCTGATTAACCCAAGTAGCAATAACTTTACGTTTGCCCTGGAGCGTGGAAAAAGATATACCCTTCGCGGGAAAAGAGACGGTTATGCCGGCGCGGCTGACATCGTTGACGTGAGCGGCCCGGAAATGAAGATGGTCTCAAAATTGGAGCGAAAACTCTACCTGGGGCAATTGCTCGAAGCGAGGACCATTGATGCCAAAACGCTGGCTGCATTGGCCGGCGCCACGGTGGAGCTTTACGATATAGGCGGCCCAACGCCGGTACTAAAAGGCAGAAAGACCAATCTAACCGCCAATGACTTCCTGTTTCCGTTGGCTTTAAACAGGCCTTACCTCATCAAAGCTTCCCGGCCGGGGTATAATTCGGTGGAAGAAGAATTGAGCTTTGACGAAGCAACAGTGGCTGCTTCGGGTGGCAGAATCACCATCGAAATTCCGCTTGACCGGTTCAATTTCGACGACTTTTTGCCAATTGCGCTTTATTTCGACAACGACCAGCCCAATCCGAGGACGTACGGAAAAACGACAGCCTTCACGTATCAGGAAACCAATACGGCTTACCATGCACGCAAAGCGGAGTACATCAAAGAGTTCACTGCGGGGTTGTCAACCGAAGAAAAATTCCTTACTGAACGCCGGTTTATTGATTTCTTCGATCGGGAAGTAGATGGCTCCCGCCAGGAATTGGAAGCCTTTACAGCGAAATTATTAGAATTTCTTCAAAATGGCGGCAGCATCCGGATTGGCCTGAAGGGGTATTCGAGCCCCCGCGGCGCTTCCACTTACAATGCCTTGTTGAGTGCGCGACGCATTGACTCAGTGAAAAACCACTTCAAACGATACAAGAATGGCGCCTTACTGCCTTACATGCAGGCCAATAACCGGAAATTGCTGATCGAAGAGGAAGCATTGGGGGAATCCACGGCTAAAAAATCGGTTAGCGCCCGCTTAGATGACCGCCGCAACTCGATCTTCAGCGTGGTTGCCTGCGTGGAACGACGCGTGGAAATTGTAGAGGTGAAAACTGCTGACCGGCGATGATTGGAAAGGGAAGCAATTTTATGAACAGACGGTATTCAAATAGAAGGCATCACATGGACTACTCAACAATAAAAAATCTTTGCGACTTGAAAAGGTACAAACTCCGGTTTCGGCCATTCCTGACGTCGCTTTTCCTCGTGGCGATGTGTTATTTACCCAATAGCTTGTGGGCGACCCACATCGTAGGTGGAGACATTGCTTACCGCTGCCTGGGGAATAACCAATGGGAAATTACACTCAATGTCTATCGCGATTGTTTCTACGGCGCCAACGATGCGCCTTTTGACGATCCGGCCTGGATAGGCGTTTACAACCAGTTTGGATTGCTGGTACGCACCCTGAAACCAGCGTTTGTTGGGGATGATACCCTGACGGCGGTTTTAAACGACCCTTGCCTGGTCGTACCGCCGGATGTCTGTGTGCATACCACCACTTACCGGGATACTACTACTTTGCCGGTTGTAACCGGAGGATATACGTTTGCCTACCAACGGTGTTGCCGAAACCAGACGATTCTCAACATCATCAACCCCCTGGAAACCGGCGCGACTTATTGGATCCATTTGTCGAGGGAATCCATGCTGGAATGCAACAACAGTCCGGTCTTCAACGATTGGCCACCCATCGCCATCTGTGTGAATAAACCCTTCACCTTCGATCACTCAGCTGCGGACGCTGACGGGGATTCCATTGTTTATAAATTATGTACGCCGTATGCAGGTGGAACGCTGGCCGATCCCCAGCCCCTGCCTGCTGATCCACCGCCTTATGATACGCTGGTCTGGGTAGGGCCGCTCTATTCCAATCAAAACGTACTCGGCCTTGGAACGCCTTTGCAAATCAATCCGCAGACGGGGATTATGACGGCTTTTCCTGCCTTGCAGGGGCAGTTTGTCGTTGGGGTTTGTATGGAAGAATACGACACGCAAACGGGGTTGTTGCGTTCGGTATCCCGACGCGATTTTCAATACAACGTGGGCGTTTGCGGAGAAAAAGTGGCGAGCTTTTTTGCGCCTGAAGCCCAATGTGATAACCTTACCGTCACTTTTGACAACCAAAGCACCAATACAAACAGCTTCCAATGGACTTTTTCTTCTGACGATACGACGTTTACTACTACCGTCGCTGACCCGGTGATTACCTTCCCGGATACGGGGTTGTACACCATTCGCCTGATTGCCGAACCTGGTACCGTTTGCGCCGACACCATGATTGCGCCACTGTTTCTACAGTACAATTCGTTGACAGCTGATTTCCGTGCCGATGTTTTCGATTGCGACAACGAAGCATTGCTACAGGTAACAGACTTGTCGGTGGATCCTGTATCGCCGCCTTCTGCATGGTTATGGACGGTCACTTATGACACAACAACACTCAATTCAACCTTGCAAAATCCGGTGTTCAGCGTACCGCTGAATATTACCGGAAGCATAAACCTGCAAGTCACCTCACAAAACGGGTGCGTGCAGACGATCTCCAAACCTTTTGAAACCGGATTGGATAACCCGGGCGTATTTATCCGCGATACGCTGCGGGCCTGCGAAGGGGACGTCATTGGGCTGAACCCCGATACCGATCCAGGCATTGCCTTCAACTACCTGTGGTCGCCCGGCGCCGGCATTGATTCCACTGCCGTGAATCCAACCATCACCGTTGGCGCTACTACGGTTGTTTATTCGGTCACTATTTCACCGGATAACAACATTTGCCAAATCATCAAAACGGTGACGGTGGTTCCGCAGCCGCTTCCCGAACTGGTATTCACAGCTGATCCGGAATGCGATGGCCTGACGATTAATTTTGTCAATAACAGCCTGAATGCGCCGAATATCCGCTGGGATTTTGGAGATACGACTACCGATGCAGATACTTCCCTTGCGGTTAGCCCTACCTATGCTTATCCGGATACCGGCACTTACATCGTGACATTGACGACCACCGGAGGCTTTTGTGTGGATACGCTGACGCAATCGGTGACGATCTCTGAATTCTTATTGGATGCCGATTTCAGCGTAAGCTACCAGGATTGCTCTACCGACAATGTGGTGGTGCAGTTCACAGACATTTCCTTCAACAATCAAAACAACACCACCGGCTGGTCATGGACTTTCAGCAATGGTGAGACTTCTACGGAGCAAAATCCACAGCTGACCTTTACAACCAGCACGACACTCGACGTGACCCTGACCATCACCGCTGCCGACGGGTGTACCAGCACCGAAACGCGCACGGTGGCCATCAATTTGGTGGAAGGAATAGACGCGCAATTGATTGACACCCTGCAACTCTGTTTCGGCGAATCCGTGCAGTTGACGGGCGGCAATCCGGCCTATATTTACAACTGGTCGCCAAACATAGGCATTGACGACCCCACATCGGCCAACCCGGTCTTTTCTCCAACAGAAACAACGGTTTATACCGCAATCATCAGTGCAGTCGGAGCTGATACCTGCACGCTGACGCACGTGCTGACCGTTTTTGTAACGCCGAACATCAACCTCCAGGTCAGCGGCGATGGCCCAACCTGCGAGCCGGGCGTCACGCTGACGGCTACAACGGATGTCCCGGTTACAATCAACTGGTTAGATGCCGGAGGCAATGTCATCGCTGCCGATGTTTTTACGCTCGGTGTTCTGGTTTCAGGAACGGCGACGTATACGGTGCAAGCGGAAGATGCATTTGGATGTGTACAAACAGAAACAGTTACGGTTAGTGGTGGCCCCGTCAATGTGGCGATCCCTGATACCGTAGCGGTATGCACCGGCGAATTACTAGAACTGACAGTGACTAACCTCGATCCAAACGATGTGCTCACCTACGCTTGGTCGCCCGCCAGCGCGTTTGAAGGCGGCTTGGACAGTGCAACGCCCAACCTCGCTGAAATTGTTGGCCAACGGGTCGTCTACGTAACCATCACCAATCAGTTTGGCTGTAGCCACACCGATTCGGTGGCCGTAGCCGTAGTAGACAGCAATATTGACATTGATTTTACCGCAGAGGTACAATGCAATGGGGCAACGGTGACTTTCACCAATACGAGCACCAACGCTTTTGGGTATGTCTGGAATTTCGGCGACGGTTCGCCGCTGAACTACGAGGTGAATCCAACACATACCTATGCGCAAGCCGGCAATTATACGGTAACGCTAAGCATCGTTTATGACGTTTCCTGCGCAGACGAGGCCAGCGCTACGCTGACCATTGAGGAGCCGCAGATTGTGGCGGATTTTACGTTCGACATCACCGCCTGCGAGGAGGGTAATCGCCAGATTTCGTTTTTCGACGCTTCCACGAATACCTTTAACAATACCATCGGCTGGTTGTGGACGTTCAGCCACGGCACCCCGGATACGTCGAATTTGCAAAACCCGGTTCTTACTGTGACGCAAAGCGGCCCGCTCGTGGTAACGATGACCATCTTCTCGGCTAATGATTGTTCGGCGACAACGACCGATACCCTAAATATACAATTTGTAGAAATCAATTTAGCGGACACGCTGATTTTGTGCCGCGGCGATTCTGTAGCCCTGAATCCGAACGGCAATACCGATTATCAATACACCTGGTCGCCAGCTACGGGCCTCAGCGATCCAAATGCGTCCAATCCGATCGCTTTCCCAACAGAAACGACAGTCTATACCGTGACCGTGCAGGCATTTGGTTCCGATACCTGCAGCCTGACCACATCGGTGACGGTTTTTGTCCCCGACAGCATCAACCTCGATCTGGGCGTTGATCCGGTGATCACAACCTGCGGAGAAGACGTCACCCTGACGGCCAATACAGACGTGCAGGTGACGGTTGAATGGACCAGCTCGGTTTCCGGGCCATTGGGAAGTGGAGGAACCATAACGGTGAATCCTTTCAGAATGGATACGATTACGGCTATTGCCACCGACATTTACGGGTGCACCGATACGGCCTCTGTGATCATCAACGACCAGGGGGTAGACGTGGAGGCCAATGTAGAGGTGGGCAGTGTGACTGAATTGTGCGAATCCGTTCCTTTTACGGTCACCATTACCAATTTAGATAACTTAGATACCCTGACTTTCAACTGGTCATCAGAACCGGCTGGCATTTTTACGGCCAACGGAAACCAGGCTACAGTCATTCTCGAATCGGGGACTGCGAATTTGGATGTTGTCATTACCAACCAGTTTGGCTGTACGGATACCCTGACTTTCAAATTTGAAGTGGTGCCGTTTGAGGTGACGGTCCAGGATACGGTGACTGTTTGCTTTGGCGAACCGGCAGGTCTGAACCCTGAGGGCAATACCAATTATACTTATCAATGGTCGCCGCCGGACAACCTCAGTGATCCGACCATTGCAAACCCGATTTATACCGGGAACGTAGATGCAACGTATACCGTATTCATCAACGACCCGGAAACAGGTTGCGAAATCACGCTTACGGTCTTTGTGGATGTGACTGATTCTATCGGACTGAGCGTTTCGCCCGGCGATACCACGGTTTGTTCACTCGATTCGCTGACCCTGACGGCTTCCAGCACACTGGGCGGCGTGACGTTCAGCTGGCAGCGCCCACTCGGCAGTGAAATTGGTACGGGCGGGGCCATCATCGTCGTCCCACAGGAAGGGAACAACAGCTATTTTGTATTGGCTACGGATATCAATGGTTGTGTGGATACGGCCCAGGTGAATGTATTGGCCACTGATTTCCAGCCCGGCCTCGATTCGCTGGTTCAGATTTGCGGCAACACGCCGACGCCGATCAACCCGAACGGCAATCCGAATTATGTTTATACCTGGTCACCTACCACGGGCCTCGACCTGACCAACCCGTGGAACCCGGTTGCGACGTTGACCGAAGACCAGATGTATGCGGTGACTGCCACCGATCCGGCAACGGGCTGTACGGTTGAAACGGAAGTGATCGTGGAGGTCTACCCGCTCATCAACCTGACGACCAATCCATCCGGCGACACCACGGTTTGCTCACTGGATCCGCTGACGTTGACCGCTTTCAGCACTTTAAGCAATGTGACTTTTACCTGGTACAGTCCGGATTTAAGCATGCAAATTGGAACGGGCAGCACCATCACGGTTACGCCACAATTGGGCACCAATACCTATTTCGTGATTGCCATGGATACCAACGGC
>JALHRK010000186.1 GCA_022841505.1 Saprospiraceae bacterium
GACTCCGCTCACTCATCGTTCGTTTCGACTCCGCTCAACGAACGGCGAGTGAGCGAAGTCGAAACGAACGCCGCTATCGGACTCAATTAGTCGGGTGTCTGCTCTTTAGAGTTCGAGAGCAAGGCATGCGAAGGCCCAAAAAGTAGAGTTTACTCGCGTAACTGATGCTTTTTGGGCCGAGCATAACGCCGCTATCGGACTATAAAGACAGCCCCTAATTAAAAACTTTGATCGTACGGCCTTCCAGAGGCTGAACAGGGCGGAAGTTTTCGTGTTCCAGGGTTTCAATGTCGTGAATTTGCGCGGTGGAAGCTGTAATGTGATCCTTCATCACAATCCAGGTCACAATTTCGGAGCAGGGAGGTGTGGTGAGAGAACCGCTGTAGGTATAGTAGCCTGTTCCAGCCGGGAGTAAATCGGCGGCCGTATAGGTTTCGTCAGAGGTGAAGGTTTCGTCGTGGTTGACCGGGAGGTGGTCTATGTAGTGCGCAAGCAGTGGATTTTCAGCGCCTTCTTCAAAAAACACACCAATCACAGCCAAATTACCAGTAGCTGCATTTTTGTGAACCAAGTGCACTTCCATGGGATGGGACACGCCATTGACCAGGTGTTCGCTATGCGTGTGAAAATGGAACTGAAGCAGATCGTACTGCAAACCGTTTACCGTGATCGAACTTCCCGCGTCGTAATTAAACTGGATGGTGTGCCCGTTATTCAAAATATTGGTTTTGGAGGTCGCATAAGCTTTTGCAATAGCGCTCAACGTACCATCTGCAACTGCACCTTTGATGTCTACGGGTGATTGAGTTGATCCGTCACACTCTGCATAACCGACACAAAGTTCGCCCCAATGCGTGGGGCCGTCTTCACCGGTATATTCCCAATGAATGCCGTCACAACTTTCAGGGATTTTGTCTTCCTTTTTACAGGACGAGAGGAATAAGGCGCCGGAAAGCAACAAACAAATGGGCATTACCATCCGGTTTGAATTGATCAAAAAGTTCATGATACTTGAAATAATGGTGTGAATAAATAGGATTTAGTTCGACTGATTATCTTTTTAGTTACAATCAGTTTTGGCCAAAGGTACAACCTGCTCCAGGTGACAAACCGGACATTATAGGTAGGTAAATCGGACATTCACGCCCTTGCAGGATTACCCCAAAGCTTCTGAGGGACTTTTTCCGAACCGCGCTTTATAAATCCGGGCAAAGTGTTTTTCGTCATGAAAGCAGACCGTGTGGGCCGCTTTTTTGACGCTGTCCACCAAACGATTTTCCAGCAGGTGACGAGCTTCCTGAAGTCGCATTTCCCGGATGTATTCCTGAGGGCTGAGTCCGGTGATGGCTTTGAGGCGACGGTGCAATTGCCGTTCGCTGAGAAATACCTGACCAGCGATCCAATGCACACTCAGCAGGTCATTTTTCACAAAAGCTTGCACTTTGGCTTCCAGTTCTCCAAGCCAGGCGAGGTCGTCCGGTGAAATAACCGGTACCTTGGTTTCAGGCTCAAGGATTGCCTCTTCTGCAAATTCTTCAGGTATGGAATTTCGTTTTCGATAATTTTGCAAAAGGTTGGCGATTCGGGCGAGCAGTTCGTCCTGAACAAAGGGCTTCAGCAGGTAATCGTCCACACCGGTGCGCAACGCCGCGAGTTTGTCTTTGATATCCGCCCTTGCAGTGAGCATAATTACCGGAATATGAGCGTATTCAGCATTTGATTTCAGGTAATCAAGCAATTGAAACCCATCCATAAACGGCATCATAATATCGGACAAAATTAATCCGCCTTGTTGCTGCCAAACGGGCGTGGCCATGCACCCGGGCAACAATTCAAGCGCTTCCGCCCCATTTGCTGCCGTACGAACCTGATAATGGGGAGCAAGTATGGTTTCCAAAAACGCCCTCATGCTATAATTGTCTTCAACCAACAACAAATAGCCTTGTTCGCCATAAGTATCAGTTTCCAAAGCATCAAAAACAGGTTCTGCCAGGATTTCATGCTGATCTGGTTCGGGCATGTTAACACCCAGTACTTCTTTTCTCGGAAATTCGAAGATAAACACGCTGCCCTTCTGCCATTCACTGGTCACCAAAATATGCCCCCCCATCAGGTGCGCAAGTTCCTTGCACAGGGTCAATCCGATTCCGGTTCCCCCTTCAATGGGTGTGCCGGGTGTTTTGGCCTGGTAAAACCGGTCGAACACGTGCGGGAGGTCAGACGGGTGAATGCCTTTTCCTGTATCCTTGATGGTGATTCGGATGGCATGGCTGCAATCGTCTACCAGGAATTCAACCGTGCCGCCTTTCGGGGTAAATTTCATCGCATTGGACAGGAGGTTGTTCACAATGGTTTCCAATCGCGCAGCATCGAGTTTCAACCGGAGGTGTTGATCTGCGCGGTATTCAAACAAATAATGGAGGTCCAAATTTTCAGCGTGTGATTCAAAAGCAGAAGCAAACCGGCGGGTTAAGGGGAACAAGCCGTGGATGGTTTCCTGAATGTCCAGTTTGGTGGCCTCTATCTTCGTTAAATCGAGGATAGAAGACACCATTGTCAGCAAACCCCGGGCATTTGATTGCGCCAATTTGAGCAACCCCAAACTTTTTTTGTTAAACGCTTCCGAAGTCATCAGCGCATTCAGCGGGCCGAGAATCAGCGTAAGCGGGGTGCGCAGTTCGTGGGAGACGTTGGCAAAAAAACGGCTTTTAAATTCGTCCACTGCTTTGAGCTCTTCCGTCTGTTGCCGGATCGTAGCCGTTTGCCGGGCTACTTCGGCTTCCAATTTCGCCTGGGTGCGTTTTAAGGTGGCTGTTCGCCAACGCAAGATCAACAACCCTGAAAACAACAAGAACAGAATTGCAACCAGCAGAAACCCGGTTCTTAAATAAAATGGCTTTAAAACGACGACGGAAATCAGCAATTCCTTCTCCGACCAATGCCCGTTTGGCTCCTGCCCTTTAATGCGCAATTGATGTCGCCCGTAAGGCAACCCACTCATCCGAATCGCATTTTCTTTTTGATACGTCCAGTTTGCATCTTCGCCTTCCAGTTTGTAGGCATATTGCACATTTTCAATATCATCGAAAGTCAGCAAAGCAAACTCCAACAGAAAAAACCGGTCATCCGGATAAATGGTTATCGTTCGGCTCTTGAGCAATTCATTTTTTTTGTCCAGCAATTTGTTTTCCCTTCCCATAAATTGCTGAAACTCGGTGATGACCAAAGGAATATTCAAATCAAAACCATCGGCCTGGAAATCTTTTGGATGAAAAGCCGTAATCCCATTCAGGCTCCCGAAGTAGAAAGCGCCATCTGCAGTTTTACAGTGTGAAATCCGGTTAAATTCATTGTGCGTAATGCCGTCTTTTTTCAGGTAAGCTTTGGTTCGGCGGGTCTTTTGATTAAAGCGAATGATGCCGTAATCACTTGGTAACCAGAGGTTATTGAAGTCATCTCGGTATACCGCATAAACGGTGTTGTGCGACAAGCCGTCGGCTTTGGTAAATTGTTCAAATGCTCCGGTTTCAAGGTTTAAATGAAAAAGTCCGAGTCCTCTGGTTGCCAGCCAAAATGACCCGTCCGGATCCAGGTTGATAAAAAACACGCCTTCCCAGGGTACTTCCCCCATTTTTGGCTGGTAAGGCGTAATTGCTTTCGTTTCCGTGTTCAACAGAAACAGCCCTTTATCTGTAGCTAACCACAATTGCCCGGTTTTGTCCTTTTGAAACTGATATATACATCCGCCTGCTGCGTTGACTCCCGCCAGTTCCGGCAAAATAATTACCTGCTGTTTTTCATCAAGATAACCGACAATGCCAGCGTCCGTACCAAACCAAAGCAGGCCGTTGTCATCTTCGTAAAACGACCAGATATTGACCTGCAGCGTTTCAATTTTTCGGGGAATGTGCAGGGGGAAAGTCTGATGGGTATTGGTTCGAGTGTCATATTTCACGATTAACTTTGACGGCCCGGAACCAAACCACAGGAATCCTTTCCGGTCAGTAAAAAGGGCGTATTTATATTCTAAAGAATCTGTTATTACAGGGTTTGTCGCCCTGATATCGCGTACCTGATATTGCTGGTTTTGTTTTTTAATTTCCCAAAGCCATCCATTTCCCCGGTCGTTGGAAGCCCATAAATTGCCTGAAGCATCCTCCGTTATCCCCCTAAATGCCCTGAAGTTATCCTCGTTTTTGTCCGCTAATATTTGCGAAAACGGATTTAGGCTGATTTCAATCCGGTAGAGACCGAAGCTTGTTCCTGCCCAGGCGTTGCCTTTTCTGTCAAAGAACACCGTATTCGTATAAGCCAAAAATTTGTGGGCAGGCTCCAATTCAAAATACCAGCCCTTTTCGGGGTGGAATACCTGGAAGCTTTTTCTGCTGAATAAATACAAAGAGCCCTGGGTGGGATGTATCCAAACCTGAAACCCTCCGCCAAATCCAACCCGGCCGAGATCAAGCGAATCTATCGGCCAATTTTTTTTGCGTGGAATAAATTGTTGAGATCCACCTTTTGGCGTTATCCGGTACAACAGACCTTCCGAATGATCCGGCGGTTTGGGACAATCCCGTTTGATGATGTACCATAAACTTCCTGTCTGGTCTGCGCCTGCAATAAAGGTATTCTGGATTGGATAACCCGGGTCATAGCGCCGAAGAACCTTTCCCTCAAAGTCAATTTCAACCACAGCTTCCCGAATTTCGGTATCTTTATTGTAGGCATATCCCCAGATGGTTTGACGGGCAGAAAAACTATGGAACATAAAATAGGGAAGGCTCAATTGACGTGCATCAAACCCTTTTCCAGGGGTGTAAATAAACAACTGGCCTTTGAAAGTTGTAAAGCAGATCCGGCCATCGGCAGTCGCAGCAAAACTTAAAATATGATTGATTCGAAACGGCGCCGATTTTCCGAATTTTTTCTCAAAGGAAACAACCTCGCCTGTTACGGGGTCAAAAATGTCAATGCTCAGCGGCGTTTGAAAGATCCGGTTGGTCGTATTAAACAGCCACATCAACCCATCCCCGTCTGCAACGATATGGTTGATGGTATTGGATTGCAATCCGTGCTTTTCTTTCGTAAACCATTTGAACTGGTAGCCATCGAAACGGTTCAGCCCATAATTGGTGCCCAACCAGATGAACCCTTGCTCATCCTGGTGAATGCACTGCACATCCCGGTGGGAAAGCCCGTCTTCAATGCCAAAAAATTGGGTGTGAAGGATATGCTCCTGTGCCACTGCTTCAGGCCTGGTCTGCCAAAACAGGGATAAAATTAGTAATATAGATTGCCAGTTGTGCAAGGGGCTTAGTTCTTGATCAAATTGAAGGCTAACCGTAGGGAGGATGGGCAAAAGTAGCGATTCCGTTGATATTGCCCAAAAATGTTCCGCTGCTGGCACGGGGTCGCCCTGCCTTTTTGTCACCACCCCTTACCTTTCTGTCAGTTTTCCATTCTTTCCCCTGCTGATTTTGACAAAAACCGATCAAGCCGACCACGTTGATCACACTTGGCACATCAATTGATGACCTATAAGCATTCATAGAACAAAACAAAACTGCATAAAATGGGTAAAATTATCGGTATTGATTTAGGAACAACCAACTCGTGTGTGGCGGTGATGGAAGGAAACGAGCCGGTCGTGATTGCGAACGAGGAAGGCAGACGTACCACGCCTTCGGTCGTTGCATTCATGGACAACGGGGAGCGCAAGATTGGCGATCCTGCCAAGCGGCAAGCCATCACGAATCCCACAAGAACCATTTCTTCGATCAAGCGCTTCATGGGCACCCGCTTCAGCGAGCGCACGGACGAAGCTGGCCGTTCTACTTATAAAGTCGTAAAAGGCGACAACGATACCATCCGCGTGGACATTGACGGGCGCCATTATACGCCCCAGGAAATTTCGGCGATGGTGCTCCAGAAAATGAAAAAAGTAGCGGAAGATTTTCTCGGCTATGAAGTAACGGAAGCCGTTGTAACGGTCCCTGCTTACTTCAACGACTCGCAGCGCCAGGCAACCAAAGAAGCCGGCGAAGTAGCGGGCTTAAAAATCAAACGCATCATCAACGAGCCGACGGCTGCCGCTTTGGCGTATGGCCTCGACAAGCGCAACCGCGACATGACCATTGCCGTGTATGACCTCGGTGGCGGTACGTTCGATATTTCGGTGCTCGAATTGGGCGACGGCGTTTTTGAAGTAAAATCTACCAACGGCGATACGCACCTTGGCGGCGACGACTTCGACCACGTCATCATTGACTGGTTGGCTGACGCATTCAAATCGCAGGAAAATATTGACCTCCGTAAAGACCCGATGGCGCTTCAGCGCTTGAAAGACGCTGCGGAAAAAGCCAAAATCGAGCTGTCTGCTTCCAGCGAAACGGAAGTAAACCTGCCTTACATCACGGCAGTAGACGGCGTGCCCAAGCACCTGGTGCAAAAACTGAGCCGCGCAAAATTCGAGCAATTGGCGGACACACTGGTACAGCGCACGCTGGAGCCATGCCGTCTGGCGCTGAAAGACGCCGGGTTGACAAATGCCGACATTGACGAAGTGATTCTCGTAGGGGGTTCCACGCGGATCCCGCGCATTCAGCAGGCAGTCGAAGATTTCTTTGGCAAGAAGCCAAACCGGGGCGTAAACCCGGATGAAGTGGTCGCAATCGGCGCAGCCATTCAGGGCGGCGTACTGAGCGGTGACGTACAGGATGTCTTGTTGTTGGATGTTACGCCGCTTTCGATGGGCATTGAAACGATGGGCAATATCTTCGATGTGGTCATCGAATCGAACTCGACCATTCCGATCAAAAAATCTAAAATATACTCGACGGCTTCCGACAACCAGCCTTCAGTGGAAATTCATATCCTGCAGGGCGAGCGCCCGATGGCCCGCGACAACCGTCCGGTCGGCCGCTTCATCCTCGACGGGATTCCGCCCGCGCCACGTGGTTTGCCACAAATCGAAGTGACCTTTGACATGGATGCCAACGGTATCCTCAATGTTTCGGCCCGCGACAAAGGCACAGGTAAAGAGCAGAAAATCCGCATTGAAGCGTCTACCGGTTTGTCGAAAGAAGAAATCGAACGCATGAAGGCGGATGCTCAAATGAACGCAGAAGCGGACCGCAAAACCCGCGAACGCGTAGAAAAACTGAACGCTGCGGACGGCTTAGTCTTCCAGTCGGAAAAACAGTTGAAAGAATACGGCGACAAAATTCCCGCTGACAAGCGCGGCGCAATCGAGTCGGCCATCGAAAATCTGAAAGCCGCACACAAAGCGGAAGATTTAGACGGCATTGACACGGCAAGTGCAGCACTCAACACCGCATGGCAGGCAGCCAGCCAGGACATGTACCAGGCGGCTCAGGACGGCGGCAGCGGCGGCGATTTTGCCGGCGGCGGCGACGCAGCAGAAACCGGCGGCGGCAAAACTGCAACCGAAGATGTCACCGATGTGGAATTCGAAGAAGTGAACGAAAACGATAAGAAATAACGAAACGAATCGTCTTGATGAAAGCCTTCTCCTTGTAATGAGGGGAAGGCTTTTTTGTTAAATGTTTTCTTTAGTATTGACAATAATATTTTTATTATTTACATTGCGCTATATTTTTTTTCAATTTTCATGCAACTGTATTCCTTATTTTGCTCTACTCCTACAGTTTTACGCTACTTATTAGCTTCTTCACACACTTTTGAACAACACACAAAATAGTTAGGGGTTGCGTGCCTGCGGCACTCATGCAACATTTTGTCTAATATTTAAATTATTAGCATTGAATTTCGATTGACTAATCCAATCGAATAGAAGTATTTATTTTGTCATTATATAAAAATATTTTATGTAAACTAATTATCATATGCCTTGAAAAAATTTCAATATACGAAAGACGCTCACATCTTCAGATGTTTTCAATTCCATCAACACTCAAATTATTGAATACCTAACGATTAACAGGACGTTCAGTCGCTTGTAATGTCCGGGAAGATTGAATTATCCTGCTGAATTCAATACATAAAAGACAAGATACATTATTTATTTTTCAACCTTAAAATTCAATTACATGAAACGAATTTTCATTTTCGCCTTGTTATTTTGGCTATCTTCCTGTGCCAGAGATGATTTTTTTGCAGAGCATTCATTTATTCGCCAGCAATCTTTAAATTCTATTAAGCAAGAGAATCAAGTACAAACATCAGATTTAGAAGCCTTAAAAACTCAATTCGGTCATAATTTGGAAGCATTAATCCGCCTTCAGGTTGAGGCACTGAAACGAGCAAAGGCTACTACGCGAGTAACCATTCCACAAAATCCTATTGAATCTGATTTAGTAGCCATTTTTTCATTATTAGTCACAGAAGGATTTATTAGCCAGCAAGAAATGAATCAATTGGTATTTTCTATAAATGCTGATTTGGAAGTCCTCTCATCTCACTTGTCTCAAAGCGAATTAGAAGCGCTTATTACCAACCATGCCCTTATTGCTATTGGGTTTACCCCTATAGTGGAGGTAAATTTATTGCCTTGTTATGATGACTATGAAGCCAATACCCTTGGAATCACGATAGGTTATGCAGGTTGTCTCCTTTTTAGCGGCGGCATTCCGGGGGGGGCAGTATGTACCATGCTTTTTGCCGCAGGTGTTATTGTAGTTGAAGAGCAATTTCAAAATTGCTTGCAGAATACTTACCCCAACGGCAATTCAGGAAATTGACATTTTAATCACATCACCTTCATTAAACTAAAAATCATGAAAAAAATTAAATTCTTTTCTGGCATTTACAAAATTTCACTAATTGTATTAATGATAACAGTAGTGAGTTGCTCTACGGAACAACTTTCTGGCCAACAGGAATTGAATAAAAATACCTTGATGGATAAAATGGCCCTGGATGAGGACTATGTAGCATTTCTAAGCGCTGCAGGTGAATCAGCTAAAATGATTGCAGCCGGTGAAGTTGACCTGAATACGATTAGCCGCATTCTTGATGAAAATAGAATAACTCAATCGTTTTGCGGTGTTGATGAAAAAATTGTAAGCGCCGCCAAAGGAGGTGTTGAATATATGCGGATCAATTGCGAAATAAGCAATCGGCTCAACGCTTTTAAGCAAAAATTTCCGGAATATGGAGAACTGCTAACTGAAGATGACCGAAGGCAGGTTTCTATAAAGAGTAAAATGATGAATGGGACAGACTACAGAGGAAGAGAAGTTGGAGACATCCTGCTCAATTCGAATAAAAAGCAATAGCCTTGCGTTCATTATCACCTTTCAAAATCCTAAAATTATCATACACATGAAAAAAAACAAAGTAGGAAGTATCCTGTTGCTTCTATTCCTATGCTGTTTGTCAATAGCTGGAATTAATAGAGATTGTTTATTAGAGTTCCATGTGGCTGTAGCAGAAGCCCAATTGACTCATGAACAAGATTTGGTCTACTGCAATGGCCAACTGATTGTGGTAAAATGTATAATGGAAGCGGACGCCTCTTTCCAGAACTCCGTTTATAATGCCGTCGAGGGCTACAATGATTGCACTGGAGGTAGTTAGTTAAGCCTCACTTCATAACCAAAGCCTTCTCCCTTTTAAGTGAGAAGGCTTTTTCATTTCCTATTATTTATCCCAAAATTCCTACATTTACGGGTATCGAAGACCTAACCACAATCCGCCATGCTGTCCATCCTCCACGAAACGCCGCGCTGGCTGGCCGTCAACAAAACCGCGGGCATTGCCGTGGAGCGCTCGCCGTATGGCTATCCCTGCGTGGAGGAAGAAGTCGCAGCCTACCTTTCCCAACACCACCGCAACCCTTATGTAGGCATCGTTCACCGCCTCGACCGGCCTGTGAGCGGCGTGTTGTTGTTTGCCAAAAAGCCGAGCGCGCTGAAAGCCCTGCACGAGGTTTTCCGGGAGCGGAAAGTGCGGAAATTCTATACGGCCATCGTGGAAAAAGAGCCCGAGGCAAACAAAGGCAAGCTCCGGCATTGGTTGTTCAAAGACTTAAAAAACAAACGGGCGGTGCTGTACGAGAAGCCCACTAAAAATGCGGTCGAGTGTATGCTTGACTACCAGGTCGTTGGGCAACATGCGGAAGGCTGGAAAGTGGAAATAGAACTGCATACCGGCAAATTTCACCAGATCCGGGCGCAATTGGCCGCCATGGGGTGTCCTATTATCGGCGATGAAAAATATGGGGCTACACGGCCCTGGCTGCCTGATGCGATTGCGTTGCACGCGCATCAATTGGTTTGGAAGGATACTTATTCTGGGGGGGAGATTGTGGTGGAGGCGCCTTGGGTGAGTGTCCAGTAAGATCTTCATTACATGTAATCTTTGAACTCATCAAGTGGTTCATCGAAATCGGCGGACATCCGATATTTACCTTTCGCACTCCCGAATTTAGGGCGATTTTTTTGCGCCTTTTGCATGGTATGTTTCGTAAAAAGATACCCAATAAAATCCACTACTTCTTGCCTGAGATTAGCCGGAAGCTGTTGCAACTGAAGCAATACCTGTTGTTCCGTCATTGGATCTTGTTTTTACAAAGATAAGAGATTTTTTTTAAAGAAACACGGACAGTAAGGCTTCTGTTCCTGGGTGTAGAACATGGCGAGTTACAAACTCGTGCGGGTAAGGAGTGGGGTTGTTTTGAGATTTCAAGTACTTATAGGAGAACGATGACATGAGCGCAGGCGGGGCGGAGAGTTGGCTTTGCGCTTCGATTCGCCCCGCTTGACGCTCATGAACCTGTTAGCGGTTTTATTCTTTCATTTGCCCCATTTTTTCAATATCCATAATTTCTCTTGCATTTTCGATTTCCTTAAAATCTTTTCGCAACCATATACTTTTTATCCGCTTTTTCCCATTATTAGTCTTGTATAAAATTTCGAACTTGGGACCAAATACACTATTTATATACTCTATTTTTTGTATTTGTTTTTTCAAGATAATAGTATCCGTTGATTGAAATCTTGCATAAGTAAATACAAATAATCCAAATAATGTTAAAATTATTCCAAAACCAAGATGCATTAGTTCTATATAATAACTCCTATTATCATAAAGTTCTACTTCATTTCTTGTAAATATACTTATACCAATACTAAAATGAAAAAGAGAAAACAGTATAAATACTCCTGAAACAACAAACAAGATGATTCTCTGAAAATTTAAACTTCTACTGTAATGAGGATAAATAAAAAAGTATTGTTCTTCATCAATTTGACAAACCCCATTTTTTGTATTAATAACTTTCATTTTTTTATATTTTTAGTACTGCCAAAAGAAATTATTTACATTACCAATTATTGTTTTTTTTTAATAACCGCTAACTATGGTTAATCGTCAACTCCCCCTATAGACCCCATTGCGTCAAAACCCGCTTTGTCAACACTTGCCTGTTCCGTCAACCCAACCATCCCGGCTGTTTTCCCGCAACCGGCAACTCTATAAATGACTGGAGATAAAAGGGTTCATCAGACATATGTTTGAGATGTAAATGCTCCTTGCATCAGGCTTCATTTGAAACGCAATATAGGACACATTACCTTACTTTGCAATACACATCTAACAAAATCACACACCCAGGACCTTCAATACGCCATCACCTCCCTTTTATACCACCCCTCCCGACCAAAAACCCCCTCAACATCCCTTTTAAATTGCCCAACATCAAATCGTTCTTTGAACGGCAGTGTTTTAATCAGTTCTATACCATTCAAATAGGCTGCTTCCATCAGTTTAATGGCTTCTGATTCGGTCGCATTTTTAAAAACCAGCCAGGGTATTTCAACCGATATTTCAGCTTCTTTCTTTTTAGCATGAAAATATTGCTTTGCAGGGCGGTTAATGATGTCGTCTGCAGGAACAATGATAAATGTGAAGTAAAACTTATTGATCCCATTGCCATATTTCGAAAGGTCAATGGCATCGTGGAGAGCATAAACGAAAGGTACCAGGTTAAACTTGGGCTGAACCTCCTCCCAAATCCTGCCGGAAAGGTATAACTGTCTATCTTCAGGTATTAATTTC
>JALHRK010000187.1 GCA_022841505.1 Saprospiraceae bacterium
ACGGCATTGACATGTCGAAAATGAAGGATTTTGTCGCTTTTCAGGCGTTGGTGCGCCTGCTGAAAGAAGCCGGACAGGAAAGCCTAATGTGGGAAGCTTACGAGCGCTGCAAAGCGCAGGAAGACCTGCCCAAAGATAAAATTGTGAACGAGGTGAAATTCCTCTACGACCAGTTTGAATACGAACAGGTTTCGCAAAAAATTGCCGAAATCGTTTCGCCTCCGGGCATCAAACCCAAAGTAGAAGTCATTTTTCAAACCATCGAAGGCCTGCAAAAAGCCTGCCCAAACAACAACGGCGACTGGTATTTTTCGGGCAACTACCCCACGCCCGGCGGCAACCGGGTGGTCAACCGGGCGTTTATGAATTATATGGAGAAGCGGGATGAAAGAGCGTATTAATACTACCCTACCAGCCCTGCTTTCGCAGAAACATCCAGCATCCGGTCAATGCACAACCGGCCTTCCTCGATGATGCGCTGGGGCAGCTCGATTTCGGGCAATTCGTATTGCATGCACAGGTAGAGTTTTTCCATCGTATTGCGCTTCATGTGCGGGCATTCGTTGCAGGCGCAGTTGTTTTCAGGCGGCGCCGGGATAAAGGTTTTGTGCGGCGAAGATTTTTCCATCTGGTGGAGGATCCCCGCTTCGGTGGCCACGATGAATTCGGTAGCTTCGCTGGCGATGGTGAATTTCAGCAGGCCCGTAGTGGAGCCGATAAAATCCGCCTGGTCTAAGATATGCGTTTCGCATTCGGGGTGGGCGATGAAGAGCGCTTTTGGGTAGCGGGCGCGCAGTTTGGCGATTTTTTCAGCCGAAAAAATCTCGTGTACCATGCACGAACCGTTCCAGAGCACCATGTCGCGGCCCGTTTTTTTCACTAAGTAGCGGCCCAGGTTGATGTCGGGCGCAAAAATGATTTTTTGATCTTCGGGAATGCTGTTGATGACGTGTACCGCATTCGTAGACGTACAGCAAATATCCGTCAGCGTTTTCAGTTCGGCGGTGCAGTTAATGTAGCTCACCACCACGTGGTCGGGATATTTTTCCTTGAACTTCCGGAACAACGGCGCCGGACAAGAATCCGCCAGCGAGCACCCGGCTTTGAGGTCGGGCAGCAGCACTTTTTTGTGCGGCGACAGGATTTTGGCCGTTTCCGCCATAAAATGCACCCCGGCAAAAACGATGATGTCGGCTTCGGTTTTGGCGGCCTGCTGCGAAAGTCCGAGGCTGTCGCCAATGTAGTCGGCCACGTCCTGAATTTCGGACTCCTGGTAATAATGCGCCAGGATCACCGCGTTTTTTTCTTTTTTCAGCCGCTGGATTTCAGCGACCAGGTCGAGGGAAGGGTCTACTTCGAGGTCTAAGTAGCCATTTTTATTCAGGGCTGTTGCTGCGGTTGCCAATGCCGTCATGGTGCGTTGTTTTTGAGACGTAAACGATACTTTGACAACGCAAAGGTAGGAAAAAAGGTTTACTTAGTTTGGTTTTGAAACTAAGTTTTTTGAAGTGGTGGGTATCCTTATGGGTTATGAGGATCAAGAGCTACAATCGCAAAAACTACCTACATTTGTACATGGATTCCTCAACTTTTTCCCAACGCCTCCTCGCCTGGCGCAAAGCCAACCCCCGCCCCCTGCCCTGGAAGGCCCACCCCGACGCCTACACCATCTGGCTGTCCGAAATCATCCTGCAACAAACCCGCGTGGAGCAGGGGCTGCCCTATTTTGAACGCTTTCGCGAAAAATACCCCACCGTGGAAGCCTTGGCCAACGCGCCCGAAGACGAAGTGATGAAACTCTGGGAGGGCCTCGGCTATTACTCCCGGGCCAGAAACCTGCACGGCACCGCAAAAATGGTGGCTTCCGAATTCGGAGGACAATTTCCGGATACTTACGAAGGCCTGCTGCAACTCAAAGGCGTGGGCGCGTACACCGCCGCCGCCATTGCCTCCTTCGCTTACAATTTGCCGCACGCCGTGCTGGACGGCAACGTGTTCCGGGTGCTGGCGCGCTACCTCGGCATCGCCCTGCCCACCGACAGCACGGAAGGCAAAAAGCTGTTCGCCCGCAAGGCCGGGGAACTGTTGGACGTCGCGAATCCCGCCGAATACAACCAGGCCATTATGGATTTCGGCGCCACTTGGTGTACGCCGCGCAACCCGAAGTGCAGCGCCTGCCCCATGTCGCCCGATTGTCAGGCTTTTCAGCAAAAACGCGTGGAACAGTTGCCCGTAAAATCCAAAAAAATAGAAAAGCGAGACCGCTTCTTCCACTACTTAGTGCTGCGCGCCGATGGGCAAACCCTGATCCGGAAACGAACGGATTCCGACATCTGGCAGCAACTCTACGAATTCCCGATGATCGAAGGCGAAGCCCTCACCGATGACCCAAAAAGCTTAGCGCAAATGCCCCTCTGGCAGGAACTCATTGGTGAACACGACTGGTCTTTGCGACAAATCGCCGGGCCGTTCCGGCAGGTGTTGACCCACCAGAAAGTAGCCGCCCTTTTTTTTGAAATTGAGCTCAAAACGAAGCAATTACCAAATACACCGCCCTTTATAGCAGTGGAACAAAAAAACTTGAATAATTTTGCCTTTCCAAAGGTGATAGATGGCTACCTGAAGGATAATTCCTTGTATTTAAGGTTGGTTTGATGCCCCGCAGCATCCCTTCGAAAACAAACAAACCGGCATAGTCTATGGTTAATAAGGTTATACTGATTGGCAATCTGGGCAGAGACCCGGAAGTGCGACGCCTGGAAAATGGCGCTGTGGTGGCAAAGTTCACGATTGCTACCAGCGAGAGCTATAAAGATAAAAGCGGCGCCTGGCAAGAACAAACCGAGTGGCACAATATTGTCGTTTGGCGCACCTTAGCCGAAAGGGCAGAAACGCAACTCAAAAAAGGGATGCCGGTTTATATCGAAGGTAAACTGACCCACCGTTCCTGGAAAGACCAGGACGGCAACGACCGCTACATCACAGAAGTTGTAGCCAATTATTTCCGCTCTTTGGCTAAAAAGGAAAGCAGCGGCTATTTCCCTTCACAGGCAGACGAACCCGGCGGCAGTTACAACGATGCGCCTCCGCCGATGACGCCCATGCCTGATGGAGGTTCCGATAACGATCTGCCCTTTTAAAACCCGGGCAATCGCATGGTTTCACTAACTTCAAATCTCGTTGGAAACTGAACCTGATAGCTGGCTTTATTCGAGTTTCATCTTTCTCTCCGCAACCCCGGTTTTTTCAATCGAGGTAATCTTAGGGTTGTTGGGCATTGTTTTTTTGCTGATCGCTTCCGCATTGATGTCCGGCTCGGAAGTCGCTTATTTTTCTCTCGCACCAGCCGATCTTGAAAAAATTGAAGAAGAAAGCGGCGCGGCCGATAAACGCATCCTCAAGCTGAAAAGCCACCCGGGGTTGTTGTTAGCCACCATCCTTGTAGGCAACAACTTTGTCAACATCGGCATCGTTTTGTTGTCTGATTTCGTACTCAAGCGAACCCTCTCCGAAGAAACTGTGGGGATATGGTCTTCCTCCTTCATCAACACTTTCGGATTGGGCCATATTTTTTCTGAAATCAGCCTGGCCTCGTTCATCAGTTTTATGATTACCGTGGTGGGTGTGACGTTTCTGTTGGTCCTATTCGGGGAGGTTTCCCCAAAAGTATACGCCCGCTCGAACAACATTAAGTTAGCCCGGCTGATGTCTGCCCCGCTTTTGTTTTTGATCGGAGTATTTCGCCCCCTCACCAGCCTGCTTATTACCCTGACCGGTTTTGTGGAACGCCGGCTGGCAAAAAATGCAAACCCCAACTCCGTTGCAAGTCGCGAAGAAATTGATGAAGCCATCACGCTGACGGTCATCGGCCAGGACATCGCCGGCAAGCAGGAAATTGACATCCTGAAAAGCATCGTCAAGTTTGGCGATGTGATGGTGAAGCAGATCATGCGCTCGCGGGTAGACGTGGTTTCGCTGGACTTCAACAGCGATTATGAAAAGGTGATCGCAGTTGCTCAGGAATCGGGCTACTCCCGCATTCCGGTTTATGTAGAAGATTTTGACAACATAAAAGGCATTCTGTACGTAAAAGACCTGTTGGGGCATCTCAACGAACCCTCCTCTTTTGCGTGGCAAAATTTAGTCCGATCCGACGTCCTCTACGTGCCGGAAGCCAAACGCATCAGTGATTTACTGAAAGATTTTCAGCGCAAGCGCCTGCACATGGCGATTGTGGTGGACGAATACGGTGGAAGCTCGGGCATCGCTACGCTCGAAGACATCATGGAAGAGGTCATCGGCGACATCAAAGATGAATTCGACGACGAACCGGAAGTCATCTACAAAAAAATTGACGACTTCAACTACACGTTTGAAGGCAAAACCCTGCTCAACGACCTGTGCCGCGTGATCGGGGTGGACACGTCCACTTTTGATGAGGTGAAGGGCGAATCGGATTCCTTAGCGGGTTTGATTCTGGAAATCATCGCCAAGTTGCCCGAAAAAGACGAAGAGGTTTTCTGGGGCGACTTCCGCTTCAAAATTATCGCCTGCACGACCCGTCGGATTGAGGAAGTCCTCGTGACCCTGCCATCAGAATAAATGGAAAACGAAATGATAAAAGCACCCCTCGGCAAGCACTGGTTGGTCGAATTTTACGGTTGTCCGGCGGAGCGCCTGAGCGGGGTGAAAGAAGTGGAACAAGCCTTGTGCGATGCAGCAATCCAGGCAGGCGCGACCATTGTGGAGACGCGGTTTCATCAGTTTGCCCCCTGGGGCGTCAGCGGCATCGTCATCATTCAGGAAAGCCACCTGAGCATTCATACCTGGCCGGAACACGGGTTTGCCGCCTTCGATTTGTTTACCTGCGACGCCGACCTGCTGGCAGACAAAACCCTGGATTTTTTGAAAACGGCCTTTGGCGCAGCACGCATGGTCGTGCGGCCATTCGATCGCGGGGATGCGCAATTGCTCGGCGCTTATGCTTCCAAAATATAGTGGCTGATGAATTCGGAATCCGTGTCAATGATGTAGCCGTCGCGGCGGCGGAAAGAAAGGGCTGCCGCTTGTCCCGACCAATAAACGCCCGCCTGGTAGTACTCCCCGTTTTTATCGGAAGGCAATTCCTCGAAAGCTTGAAAGATGGAAGGAAAATTTCCAAAATCCCCTTTGTTGAAGCCCATGTAGCGGTTGTGCTCGTCCAGGATGTTGATGTTTTCGCCTTCCCGGCCAAAAATCACTTTTTGAACGTAGGCCTCTCCTCGGAAATCCTGCACGGAAACCGTAGTTTTCAGCAGCAGCGGGTGGTTGGGGAACAATTCCCACAAAATCGCCATCATGCCTTTCGATTGGAAAAGCATGGTATACGCAGGGTTAACGATGACCGCCAGGTCGTTGAGGACAATTTTGATGAGAATGTCCATCAATGCTGGTTCTTCAAAAGCGATAAACTCCCAGGGAATGAGTTTGAACCAGAAATCGAAAGGCAGGTAGTCATCGCGGCCCACCTGAACGAAAATCCCGTCTTCAGGTGAAAATATCACCTTTTCCAAAGGCGTATGGCGCACGCCAAACCCGGCGTGAACAGCCGCTCTGGCAATGACATCCGCGTTGAGGTTGTCTTCTTCGTGTCCGAGCGTGCTCAATAAGATTTGCGGAACTTTGTCGGGATTGCGCTCTGCCAGCCTGCGAAATTGCGCCGACAGGTACAAATCCAATTGGTTGAACTGCTGATCCATCGCCATATTGGCCGCTTTGAGCTGTTCCCGCTGCACCACCGTCGTTTCCGGCATGACCGTGGCCGTATCGGCATTAAATTCGATCAATTTGGCGGGTTTCCCGTCAATGATCCCGGCAAGGTCGAAACGCCCGTAAAGGTGTACATGCTGGTGGCGGTTCTCCCAGGTATGCTCGATCAGTCGCACCGCATTGGCAGGAATGCCGACGCGATGCCAGAGTCGCTTGTCTATGATGTGTTGGGCTGCGCGTTCGTACAAGTCGTACAACTCGTCGCTGGCAGCTTTATAGGCTTGAATTTCTTCGGGCCAAACCCCCAGCATCTCGTCTGTGAGGTAGTCCATATCTTTGCCAACAAACCACTGGAGGCCTAATTTTTTCCAGTGACTTGTCGGCAGGTCTGCTGTAAATAAAATGCGTTTATCCACCGAACGAACGTGTTGATCTGCCTGAACCAAAACCGCTGGAACCACTGGATGGCCTGCGAACGGTAGTCCGGACCGCTGAATTGGTAATGGTTCTGCCGGTAGAAGAAGCGACGCGGTTATACGTAGCCTGATTGCGGTACACGCCCGGATTAACAGGCGAAGAAAGGCTTCTTCCCAGGTAATAGCCCATCATGCCGTACATAAGCGCGCTGCCCATGCCATGCGAATGGTAGCTGGAGCCCCCCTGGTGTTGCTGCTGCCGAACCTCCTCCATCGAAAGGGTATCTATTTTACCGCTGAGGTGGTGGGCAATGACCTGGCTTCCGGAAGTATCGTCAATAGCGGTTTCGTTTGTGATTTTGTACTCGCCTGCGCTCACTTCTTCTACCTCGGTGACCAAGCCTTTGGTGAGCAGCACCTTTTCTTCGGTTTCATAACCGCCGCAGCTTGCCAGCAACAGCGCGCTGGAAACAGAGAGGGTTGCAATAAAAACCCGCGCTTTGGCAGTGTTGCGGGAAAAAGCCTTGAATGGTGTCATAGAAAAAAACTTTTATGGGGAACGATTAATCTAACAAAGGTAAGGATAATTGCTGCCTAAATCAACCACGCGGAGCAATAATGCGACCACCCTGCTTTTATTCCCGACGGACAATGCCGACTTTTGTGCTGTGGCAGTAAAAACAGAGCCGCCATCCACCTCAAATACGATCCATGCGCGAAAAAGCGGTACTCATCGTCACTATTTTTATTGCGGGGCTTTGCTCCATCATCTACGAATTGCTCATCAGCACCACTTCGAGCTATTTTCTGGGTGACAGCATCCGCCAGTTTTCCGTCACCATCGGTTTGTACATGGCTGCGATGGGCGTGGGTTCTTACCTTTCCCGACTATTCGATCATAAACTCCTGTGGCGCTTCATCGAAACGGAAATCCTGTTGGGGTTTGTAGGCGGCATCAGCGTTCCACTATTGTATGTGGCTTTTATCCATACCGGCTTCGCAGGGTTCAACAGCATCATGATCGGCCTGATTTTGCTCATTGGTCTGCTCACCGGCTTAGAAGTGCCTTTTTTGACCCAACTCATGAAAGAACACTACCCGCTTGGTGTCAATTTGTCGAACGTGTTGTCGCTCGACTACCTCGGCGCGCTCATTGCCACCCTCCTGTTTCCGTTTTTTCTGTTGCCTTGGTTTGGGGTTTTTGTGTCTTCTGTGGTTTTCGGCAGCATCAATATCTTCCTCGCTTTCATCAATTTATGGCATTTTGGCCCCCATATTCCCACTTTGCGCAAACGGATTTACTGGGCCGCTTCCGGAGCTGTGTTTTTTCTGTTTGTCGGCCTGCTGGCCGGATCAAATTTGCTGTTGACAGAATGGAACGACCGCCTCTACAAAGACCGCATCATTTTTGTCAAAACTACCCCCTATCAAACCCTCGTGCTCACCGAGGGCGGGGACGATCTGCGGCTGTACATTGACCGCGTCATCCAGTTTTCTTCGGTGGACGAATACCGCTACCACGAAACGCTGGTACATCCGGCCATGAGTTTGGCGCCTTACCGGCAACAGGTGCTCATTCTCGGCGGCGGCGAAGGGCTGGCTGCCCGCGAAGCGCTCAAATACTCCGATGTGGAAGCCATTACCATCGTAGACATTGACCCGGAGGTCTTCCGCATTGCCCGCGAAACGCCCCAACTTAGCACCCTGAACGGCGGCAGCCTCGACCACCCAAAAGTGAAACTGGCGCCGGAAGACGCGTTTGTTTTCCTGAAAAATACGGCCCAATTGTACGACCTCATCATCGCCGATTTACCCGACCCTTCCAACGACGGACTGTCCCGGCTCTACAGCAGCGAATTTTTCAAGCTCATCCGCAGCCGCCTGACCCCCAATGGCGTTTTTGTTACGCAAGCGACTAGTCCGTTCCACACTCGCGATGCCTTCTGGTGCATCGAAGCCTCCATCCGGGACGGCGGATTTTCGCATACCCTGCCCTACCATGCCTACGTGCCGTCTTTTGGCGACTGGGGCTTCATTGCCTCCGCCAATTTTCCGCTCGACGCCCGACAAGCCAACATTAACGTGCCTTCCAAATTCCTCAATCCGGCCACCCTCCAAAAATTGTTCCTTTTTGAACCGGATCTGTTGCCCACGGATTCCCTTCGCCCCAATTCTTTAGACCGGCCTACGCTGCTTGAATATTACCTGGAAGCCTGGCAGCGGTGGAGCCGGGAGGAGTTGAAGTGACCGTGGTCGCCACCTTCAGGTGGCAGGCCATCAACCAATTTAGGCCAAATACAGAGCCCATAACTCTTTACTGTTCATCAATTTATTACCTGTTTTGCATATTTAATCATTAATGCTTTATATTCGCCCTTCAAGTTGTTACTACGCTGCAATTTTTTAGATCAAAGTCTTCCCTCTTTTTTTATCAAAGGCTGTTTTTCAGCAAATGCTTCCCTGTCTTTTTGCAGGAAGCAAAGCTTGATTTTCTATGCGCTTTGTAAGCAACCCAAAGGCGCCCAATTTTCAATAATCTCACTTTCAATAAATTTAATAAGACGACGACTATGTTAACAAAATTACTTCCCAGAACTGGCAGATTTACCCTCCAGTGCAAACTACTGCTATTTGCCGCAGTTTTTTTCCTGGCGCAGAGCCACCTGGCTGCCCAGACACCGGAATTGCTTTACTACCGCTTCGACGGGTCAGGAACCAGCATTCCCAACGAAGCTACCGCTCCACCCTCCGGCGCTGAAACAGCCACCATTATCGGAAACCAAACCATTGGATCAACAGGCCAATGTAAGGAGGCACTGATCGGTACAGGGGCCAGTTCCTCCAACAACTATGTCAATACCGGCTGGGTGCCGAACCTGGGGTCGAGCTCCTGGACGCTTTCCCTATGGATCAACAACGTGCCCAATTATTCGCAGTTATGGTACATCTTTGGGGAGGTGAATACCAACGGTTTCCGTTGCTTCACCAATGGCGTAGCCGGGCAGGACAACTTTTGGCTGCGCGGTGGAGGTCTTACTGACGTAGCAGTTAACGGCGCCGCACTTGCCGGCCCTCAGGTCATTACTTTTGTGTACGACAATACCTTGAACAACGTTAAGGCTTATCTCAACGGAGTATTGGTCAATACCGTGGCTCAGGGGACCGTAAACATTACCGGAACCTCGTCTTTTAAAGTAGGGGGTTATTCCTCCAACTTCGGCCTCGCTTCCGGCTCCCGGATGGATGAGTTTCGCCTGTACAACCGGGCGCTGAGTGCCGCAGAAGTTGAAACGCTTGTCGGTAACGTTTGCTCTTGTTATGTTGATGCCGATGGCGATGGCTTCGGCGATGCAGAAGATCCCGGCATAGAAATTGAAGAAGCCGAATGCCCGATGGGTTTGGTGGACAACAATTCAGATTGCAACGACAGCAACAACGCCATTAACCCGGAAGCGGCTGAAATTTGCGACAATTTTGACAACGACTGTAGCGGGGTAGCGGATGACGGCGACGACATGGACGGTGATGGCTACACCATTGCTCAGGGAGACTGCGACGACTGCAATGATGCTGTAAACCCAGGCGAGGCAGAATTGTGCGGCAATGATATAGACGACAACTGCGATAATATCGTAGATGCCGGCGTTACCAGTCCAGGGGGAGTCATTTTCTCCGAAGATTTTGACAATATTTCAGGCCCTACGGCCGGTGGTTCCGGGACTTATACTTTTCCTGCGGGCTGGTTACTGGCCAATGTAGACAATAGAGTGTCCGCTGTATCAGTAGCCTACGTTAATCAGGCTTGGGAACGAAGGGAAGACTTCATCTTCAATGTGGCAGATTCCTGCGCATTTAGCACCTCATGGACCGTTCCGGCTGGTGTTGCAGACGACTGGATGTGGACCCCGGTTATAGGTCCAATTACTCCAGGCTCCCTGTTAAAATGGAAAGCAGTTGCTCCCGATGCTGAATTCCCGGATGGTTATGAAGTTCGGGTGATGCCTGTCTCGAATGGCCCTCCAAATGGCAGCGATGGTAATATCGGCAACATGGTATCCAATTCTACCATAGTTTTTTCTGTTGCAGCAGAAAACTCCTCCTGGACAGATCGGGAAGTGGATCTATCAGGTTATGCAGGACAGTCCATCTACATCGCATTCCGGAACAACTCCAACGATCAATTTTTACTCTTGATTGATGATATAGAAGTAAGTGGAAATGGGATCACAGTAGAGCCGGATCCCGTTACTTTCTATGCGGATACCGATGGCGATGGTTATGGAAATCCGAATGCTCCCCAGGAAAGCTGTATCCGCCCTCAAGGCTATGTGCTCAACAATACAGATTGCAACGACAGCAACAGCAGCATCTATCCTGGTGCGGAAGAACTTTGCGATGGTGTTGACAACAATTGTAACGGCATGGTGGATGACGGCGTTACCAGCGGTGGAACCTGGTCTGCGGCTAATGTTGGCGCCGCTAATGGCACAGCCTCCTACGACCTGTGCGCCGATGGGCCGGCTGATGTTTTTTCAATCAGTGCAAACGGCTTCTCCACCTCTTCCAGCGATGTGCTGCATGCTGTGTATAAGCAGCTTTGCGGCAACGGCGAAATCATTGCCCGCGTAGCCAGCGTTACCAACGGCGGCTGGGGCGGTATCATGCTGCGCGAAACCCTGATGCAAGGCTCGAAAAAAGTATCGCTGAAAACGCAGGCGAATGGCAATATCCGCCGCGAAATCCGGTCTGTGACCAATGGCCCGGCCAGCAACCTCAACTACTCCCGCCCAGGCCACAACTGGCTCCGCTTAGTGCGCAGCGGCAGTACGTTTACAGGGTATACTTCAACCAACGGAACCACCTGGACTTTTGCCTTTACGGCAACAGTGAGCATGTCGGGCTGTATCTATGCAGGTCTTTTTTCGGAAAGCATCAATGCCAATGTAACGACAACAGCGGTTTTCGACAATGTTTTTGTCACCAATCCGGTCATCCCGCTGACGGCCCCGGGCAATTCACTGGCAGAAACAGCTGCCCCTGACCTCGAGGTCTATCCGAACCCGACAACCGGCGAAGTGACGGTCAATTTCAGCGCTTACCAAGACCGCATCGTGCGCCTGACTGTGTACGACGCACAAGGCAAAGCGCAAAAAACACAGGAATTGAATCCGGCAGAAATGGCAACTTTCCGCCTCGATCTATCCGAATATCCGAACGGCATTTACCTCATCCGGGCAACCTCGGAAGGCCTGCCGGATGTGGCGAAACGGGTGGTGCTGAGTGGCGCTAAACGGCCATAAAGTGTTGTAAAAAAATCTAAACAGGAAAAGTGGTCCTGCGGCGTAGAAGTTGCAGGGCCACTTTTTTTGTGCATTCCCCGGGCGCCAGCATTCAGCACCCAATCAACGAAATCACTCAGATTTTTTCAGAACTACAGCTTATTTGAAGCAAAAATGATCAAATACGGAACCCATAAAGCTGTGCAAATCACTAAATTATCATTTCTTTATTGCATATTAAATCTTTATGCCTTAAATTCGTGGCCTGAATTGTTCCTACGCTGCAATATATTGGATCAAAGTCTTCCCTCTTTTTTATCAAAGGCTGTTTTTCAGCAAATGCTTCCCTGTCTTTTTGCAGGAAGCAAAGCTTGATTTTCTATGCACTTTGCAGGCAACCAAAAGGCGCCTAATTTTCAATAATCTCATTGTCAATAAATTAAATAAGACGACTATGTTAACAAAATTACTTCCCAGAACTGGCAGATTTACCCTCCAGTGCAAACTACTGCTATTTGCCGCAGTTTTTTTCCTGGCGCAGAGCCACCTGGCTGCCC
>JALHRK010000188.1 GCA_022841505.1 Saprospiraceae bacterium
GCTGCTGAATGAACTTGTGCAACCGTCGGCAGTAACGATTGTCAGCGTGATGGTGTAAACCCCGCTTTCGGCGTATTGGTGGAATCCGAACGGATCGTTGCTCGTTGTGCCGTCGCCGTAATCCCAGGTGTAGGAAATGGCATCCGGAGAAGAAAGATTGAGCAAAAATACCGTCAGTTCATCCGGGTAAATAAAGGGCAGGTAGAGTGCGGCGCAGGTGTTCTCATACAGGATATTGTCGTCCGTCGCCACAATCATATAAATGGTGTTTTCGCAGTTCTCTCCATTCACCGTCAGCGTCACAATATAAATGCCGGGTTCTGCATAGGTATGCGTTGGATTTTGTTCGGTGCTGGTATTGCCATCGCCAAAATTCCAGAACCAGGAATTGACGGCGCCTAAGGAGTAATCCTGGAAATAGAAGGTGGCAAGGTCGCTGCTGTCCTGAATAAAGAAGAACATAGCCTGACATTCCGGGCCTTCCCAGCCGCCGCCGTTGCCGATGCAGATGTGCTGCGTAGTCGAACTGGTGCAGCTATCAGCGGTGACGATGGACAACGTGACTTCGTAAATACCATCCACCGCATACGTATGCGTTGGGTTTTGCTCCGTGCTCGTGCCGCCGTCGCCAAATGCCCAGGACCAGGCAACCACAGGCGCATTATTACCGGAAGAAACATCGGTAAACTGAACGCTCAATGCGACTGGGTTCGGGAAATCGGCGTAGAAATTAGCGTAACAATCAAAGCCGCCGCCGCAATCCACAAACTGATCCGGCGTAAAGCCTGCACATGCTGCAAAACAAGCATTGATGAAATGTAATTCACTGCCATCGGGGCCAACCACGCAAACCGGATCGAAAACCGGATCGCAATTGCAGGTATTGCCGCAATCTACAAACTGGTCTGGCGTAAATCCGGCGCATGCTGCCTCACAAGCGTTGTTGAAGGTGAACAATACAGAATCCAGGCCGATGCTGTCAAGGCTGAGGTACACACAAACCGGATCGTAAATATCCGGGCAAATGCAATCGCTTCCGCAGTCCACAAACTGGTCAGGCGTGTACCCCGCGCATTCTGCTTCGCAGGCATTCGGGAACGTCAGGAACAGGGAATCTGTGCCGATAGCGGTCGTGTCTACTACTAACACACAAACCGGATCAAAAATACCAGGACAGTTGCAGTCGTCCTCACAATCCACAAACTGATCCGGCGTAAACCCTGCGCATGCGGCAAAGCAAGCATTGATGAAATGTAATTCACTGCCATCGGGGCTGACCACGCAAACCGGGTCGTAAACCGGATCGCAGTTGCAATCGTTGCCACAATCTACAAACTGATCGGGAGTGAAACCGGCGCATTCAGCCTCACAAGAATTATTGAAGGTGACCAGTACCGAATCCAGACCGACCGGGTCAATACTTAAATACACACAAACCGGATCGTAAACGTTGTCGCAGTTGCAGTCATTGGTGCATTCCACAAACTGATCCGGGGAAAAGCCCTGGCATTCTGCTTCGCAGGCATTGTTGAAGGTGAGAATGATGGTATCCTGCCAGATGTCGTCGAATACCATGACGCAAACCGGGTCGTAAACATCGGGACAAACGCAATTCCCGGAGCCAATATTGATCCAGGTTTCAAATGTACTCGTACAGGAATCGGAAGCAATGGTCAGCATCACTAAATAACCGCCGAGGGTGTCGTATTCATGCTGCGGGTTTTGCTCCGTGCTTGTGCTGCCATCGCCAAAATCCCATTGCCAGGAGGTGATCGGCAATTCGCTGTACGACAAATCATGGAACTGGAAGTTCAGGGGATTTATCGGATCCAGTTCTTCGGCGAAGAAATAGGCATCGCAACCAGACGGCGGCGGCGGCGGCATAATGTCTTCGCAAACGTGAAAAGGTTCAACTGGATATACGGTTAATGCGGGAGAAAGCATGATCGTTTGGGAAAGCAATTCGCCCGTGCAAAAATCCAGCACATCAGCCGTTAATGTGATTGTATTCGGCGATGGAGTGGCGGTGATGGCGAAATTTCCGGCGTCATCTGTCATGCCGCCGAATTCAATCCCCTCTGCATTGGTTACCCAAACCGGGTATCCGGGCGCCGGTAGTGCTTCCTGGCTAAACAGGACGGAACCCGTGATTTGTACCGGTGAATTTTGTGCCCAAAGCCCTGCAAGACTCAACAAGGTGCAGAGCATCGAAAGCAAATGTTTTTTTGTGTTCATTTTTTGTTGTGTTTAAATAGTCAAGGATGGATGAGAAAAGCGCGTTAAATTTTTATTCTTTTACCAATTGCTCCATGGCAATGCCACGCGGCGTTTGCACCCGAAGCCAATAAATACCCGCCGGCAAAGCTTCCACATCGAGGCGCACCTGGCGCTCAGACGTGGCTTGCAGTCCAAACGGAACATCTTGTCCCAACTGATTGCATACCGCCAGGTGTTCGATTTTTTCTGTGCAGGTAATTTGTATTGCTGCATTTATCGGGTTGGGAAAAACATGCAGGGAAACATCGGGCGAAGGAAGCGCCGGACTCGGCAAAGCGTTCTGATGATAAACCATGAGTTGAATCGGGGCGCTGAAAACAGGAATCGCGCCAAAAGTGCTGCTCATCATGATCACCGTGTCAATGACCACCGTCAGCTCTAAGCTATCACCAGCCGGGATGAATCCAACTAAGTTGTCTTCAATTACAATACTCAGAACCCCGATGCTTCCTGACCCGCTGACCGCGCTGGAACCAAAACGGGTCAGCGCCACATCGGCTTCAATTTGCAGCGGATTATCAGAGAAACTCACAAAATGGAAAGCATTGGCGTCATTGCCTATCCAGGAATTGGACATGTCAAGCGAGATGTCCTGGATCAGCTCAGGGTGATTGCACCGCAGGGAAAAAGCAACCCCGTTGACGTCTGTTGCAGGCATTCCGGGACTTCCCAAAAGGATGGGTAATTGGATGGTGGAACCTGAAGTAATGGGATCGGTCAACTGCGAACCGTCAATGGTGGCTACCGGGTCGAGCCCTTCTATCCCGGCAAAATAATCAAGTGGTTGAAGGTCGCCGTGCGTTTGTCCGTAATGGGTTCCAACCGTCAGAATGTCCAAAAAATCTACCACGCCGTTCCCGTTGGCGTCTGCGTAAGCATAGTTCAGGCCGTTTGGAAAAGTCTGCGTCCATAAAAGAGGAATGGCTTGCGCGGAAAATTCGGCGTCGTCTTCCAAACGGATCGGCCCTACTGTGCCATAAGCGTAGCCAATGTATAACAGGTCGTATTGATTGACTTCGCCGTTGTCGTCCGCATCACCGGGATAAAGCGTTTGCGCCCCGGCGAGTCGTGCGCATCCCAGCAGTGCCAGGGTGATCAGAAAGATATTTAGCTTGTTCATGAATCGTTGCATAATTTTTGATGGTGTAAAGGTAAGGTCAGGAAAGGCGGCTGACAATTACATTTTAATGAGGTTATCCAAAAAAAAGTAGATGACTTTTGAAAAATAAAAAATACAAAATACTGTTTATCAATTTTATAAAACATAAATTTTGGGGCCATTTATCCAAAATTTTTTAACCTGAACTTTATCCGACGCTTTCTTATTTTGTATATTTCAAGACAAATCTCGCATGGAAAACAGCAAATTGCTACAACTCCTCCGCGCTTTTGACCCACCGATGGTGCGCGCTTTCCATGAATTCATCGTTTCTCCTTATTTTAACAAAGACCAGGAATTGGTGCGTCTCTACGATTACCTGAAACCGCAGCTCATCAAAGCGGTTCCCAATGCAAAGACAGGGCGCAGGGCCGTGTACGCGAGTCTGTACCCCGGAAAACCTTACGATGAACTGCAACTCAATCGTTTGATGAGCCGCCTGTTGCAATTGGCCGAGCGCTTTGTTTCCTTATGGCGTTACGAACAGCGCGGCGCATTGCCCGATTGTGTCGTGCTGGAATTCTATGTGGAATCGCGTTTGGACAAGCTATATGCCTTTGCTTATGAAAAAGTGAAAAGCAAATTAGCCCGGCAACCTTTGCGCAACAGCGCCTGGTATTACCAGCAGTTTATGTTGTCCGATCTTGCTGAACGGCATTTTTCTGCCCAAAACCTGCGCCGCTACGACCACCATCTGCAAGAAGCTTCCAACGATTTAGACACCTGGTTTTTGTCGCAAAAGCTGCAATACCTTTGCGCCATGCTCGACCGCCAAAAGATCTTGTCTACGCCTTACCGGCAAACTTTTCTGGAAGCGATCCGCGAACACCTCGCCCAGCACGATTATCAAACAACCCCTCCGGTAGCGGTTTACAACCATTTGCTGAATGCCCTTTTGGGAACCGACGACAAATCCCATTTTCAGGCGCTGAAAGTTTTGGTTTACGATTCGGACCAGCATTTTTCAAAGGCGGAAGTGAAAGACCTGTTCTATTTTGCCATCAATTTTTGCATCAATAAATTCCGGCAAGGCGGGAAGGAATACGCCGAAGACCTGGTGGAATTGTACGACCGCGGCCTGCAAAAAGGCGTATTGCTGGAAGACGGGCTCATTTCGCCGTGGACGTATAAAAATATGGTGAAATTAGGGCTGGGCCTGCGCCGGTTCGAGTGGGTGGAGCGCTTTATCAGCGATTACAGTTTTAAACTCCCTGCCGATCAGCGCGAAGACGCTTACCATTTCAACTCAGCCGACCTTTTTTACCACAAAAAAGACTATCGAGGCGCGCTGTTTCATCTGAATCAGGTGGAATTTACGGATATTCATTACAGCCTCGACGCCAAAACCATGCTTATTAAAATCTATTACGAAACATTGGAAACGGAAGCTTTCCTTTCCCTGCTGTCGAGTTTCAATATTTATCTCCGTCGTAACAAGCTCATTTCCAAAGAAATAAAATTGGCTTACCTGACTTTCACCGCCATCCTGCAACAGATTTACAGCGCAGGTAAAGAACGAAGGAAGGCTTTGGTGGAAAAAATCAAAAAAGCGCCGCAGTTGACAGATCGAAATTGGTTACTGGAGCAACTGGGGGATTAGCCAAACGGGTGCTTGCTTCTTGTATCGAACACCGAAATGATGATGATTTCATTGCCCGAGACATCATACTAAAGCTATATGATGAGCGATGAGACAACGCCTAAGATGCTTGTGATTTTCTACCGGTGGGCAATGGTATTTAAATGATTTGAGACGTTCTAACAAAGCATCCAATTGTTCATCCAGATGCAAAGCAGTATTGCTCGAATAATTATAGGCTGATTGCAAAAATGCCAGAAAAGCCTCCTCTGCCGAATCAGTCCAGCGAATTATGGTAGCTGACATTGGAATTAAATCTGATTCAATATTGCCCGAACCTTGGCGCGAACCTCTTCATGGGATTTCACACGTCCATTGCGCAAATCTTCAAGACCTTTCAATATCTGAACATTTTCAGCTTCGCTAATTCCTGTTCCAGCATCCTTCTCGTCTCTTAGCGCAGAAAATAGGAGGGAAATTTGCTCTAAAACTTCCAGATCATCTGTTTCTACCACCATCCGGTGAAGGTTGTTTTTTAACTCAAGAGCCGTCATGACTATGGTATTTAAAATACTAAGTTATGCCTTTTTATTAAAAACGCCTACTCCCCAGGCTTATTCCCCGAACTTCTCAAATTCGTAATTTTGCGCAGCAAATCAAACCAAAACGGCGCGCCGAGTGAAACCGCCATTGCCGTCACGATCCAGCCGAGAATTTTAGTGAGCCAGTCGTAGCCGCTCATTGAACTAGTGTCAATATTTTTCCAACCCAGGCCCAGCGGCGATTTGACGCTAGAAATTTCGGTATTGACAAAAGATTTGAGCCGGTCGTAGGTTTCCTGAAACTCGGGGTCTACCTGCTGTTGGATGAGGGTATCGTTTTTGGCCACGAATTCATCGGCCAGTGCGACTATCGTTTGCAGGGCAGCAGGGTCGGATTCTAAGCGTTCGTAAATGGCTAAGGTGTCGGCATTAAATAAAACAGCAATCGTCAACCCCACCCCAATCAGGATTTTTTGAGTCGAACGCTTGTACCAGCCGGACGCGCGGTCCATCACATTGTTGTACCAGGTTTTGACTCGTTCGCGGAAAACCTCGGCATTGCCCTCTGATTCATTCAGAAATTGTTTTAACACATTTTTCAGGTCTCCATCGGGCAATTCGTCAATCTTCTTTTCGATTTTACTGAAATCGGTGCCCTCAAACACCACCTCAAACAGAATGCTTTGAAAAGAATCGGCGCTCAGGTAGGAAGGATTTTCCCGGCTTTTGCCGTAGCGCGCCGACAGTTGCCGGAACAAAGAGTTGTTTTTAAAAGCTTCCAGAATTTTTTCGTCCACGTCGGTGCCGGCCAGCATATTGCGCAGCGCCTCTTCTAAATTTTTACCGCGCAGGCTCAGCACGGAGGCCAATAATTCCATCACGGTTGTTGCCAAAAGGCTCAGTAAAAGCAGGACGAAAACGATCCCGGTAACAACGCTTAACATACCCATTTTTGTGTTTTGTTTTGATGATGATATTGGTTTGGAAGGGGCAAGTTGGCAAGGGGCAAGGGGCAAATAGGCAAACTTGCCTTTTGCAAATTTGCCTTTTGCCTATTTGCCAACTTGCCCCTTACTCAACTCCTGCTCCAACTGCGTCATGCGCGCCGCAATCTCAATATAATCTTTTTCAATTCCCGCAATGGCAACGGCTTCCTGCTCCAGCATGCTGTCGAACCGCCAGAAATTGGCTTCGATTTTGTTTTTCAGGTGACTGATATAAGATCGAAGCTTTTCGGTCACGTCCAATTCAATGCGATTGCGGCCTTTGCTCACTTCTGTCTCGTAGCCGCCGATGACTTTGCGACGCTTCACACTGGCCGTAGCCCCCGCAAAAATGAGGCCGACAGCCGTGAGCACGCCCCCCGTAATGTCGAACACTGCGCCGCTGGTGACCGCGCTGAGGATCAGTCCAACAACCGCCAAGCCACTACCCGTGGCAATATTGGGTGAAATACTGCTTTTGTCGGGAAAAAGATTCGTATCTGCAAAGTTATCCGCAGAGTTGATGAATTGCGCGAAAGCGTCCTGCAATTCGCGCAGCACATTAATCCGTTTTTCGGCAATATCGCTGAAAAGGTCGTGATCGTCGCGCAGGATGGTGCGGCTGTTGCGGATTTTCAAATCCACTACTTTGGCCATTTGCTGGATGCTGTCTGCGAGGTCTTCCACGCTGCCGGTCAGTTTTTCGCGCAGTTCGTCGTTCAATTCCTGTTCCAGGCTTGCGGCCAAATCATTCAGCCATTCCTTCACCGAAGTGCTCCGGCTGAAAATTGCCGTAAACGAGCGTTTCAGCAAAGAAAAAAACGACAATCCCTCATTCAGCGCCTCCCCTTTTTGCCGCGTGATGCGGTCGTAGCCAGCCAGCAGGTTTTCCACCAGCATATTCACTTGCTTGAATGCGCGGTTTTCGTGTTCGATGAGCGTCAGGTGGATGTCTTCGCGGAAAGCGGTATCGGCTTCCCACTGCGTTTTCCGGTCGGCTAATCCTTTGGCAATCCGGTCGCCGATGTTGCGCGAGGTAGTCACGTTGTTCATCAGCTTCAGGAAAGGCGCCTGTCCGCCGGTGATGTTCTTATGTATGTATTCGCGCAGGGGCCCAAATCCGCTTGCTTCCAGGTCGCCTTCCTGCTCCGCTTTCGCCGAAACGGCATAAATTTGTGGCTCCGGAATGCCCTTTTTTTGGGCGTATTCCCGCACGCCGTTCAGGTTAACCGCTAAGTCTTCTTCCGGCATAAGGTCTTTTTGTTGCAAAACAAAAATGACTTTTTTGAGCCAGTCGGCGTGGATGAAATCGAAAAAATCCCAGGCCGACTGCCGGTAAGGGTTTTTGGCTTCAAATACAAATACGATGAGGTCGGACGCCGGAATAAAACTCTCCGTAATTTCCTGGTGGTGCGCGATGATGGTATTGGTGCCGGGCGTATCCACGATGGCGATTTCGCGCAGGATTTCCACGGGCAGCATGATTTTTTTCAGATGCGGATTGACGACAATTGTCTGTTCGTCCTCCCCGTACAGGATTTGCTGGATGGTATCGGTCATCGGCTGCGGCGCCACTTTGGTGATTTCACGCCCGGTTGCCAGCAACGCATTGATGAAGCTGCTTTTGCCCGATTTCACCTCGCCCACGATGACAAACATGAAAGGCTCGTGGATGCGGTTGCGCAGGTCGCTCACTGTCTGAGCCAGTTCCTCGTGGCCGATCCGGATGGTCAGTCCGTGGAGGTCTTTTACAAGTTCTTCAATTTTCGCTTTATAGGATTGGATGGTCGCATTGATGAGTGTGCTCACTGGTTGCTGTTTTTGTTTTTTATGGTTAAATTTTGGATACGGAGGCGAAACGCGTCGGACACTTTGAAAGTGTCTGACACGTTTCGCCTCCGTATCCAAAATTAAAACCTGCGCCAAGTTACAATGTTATTGGCAGAGCACAGAAAGTAAGGGGTAAGAAAGTAACAGAAGTCATTCCGCCACCTCCTCTACATACTCCTTCCCAAGCGCATACTTCGCAAACCACCCCAGTTCTTTATTGATTTTGTGCAGCCGATGGCGCAACTCTCCCCAGCCATGCGGTTCCCGAGGAGCCACGTACAGGTGGGTGGGCACGTTCAGGCTTTTCAGGGCGCGATAGAGTTCCACCGATTGCATCAGCGGCACCCGCACGTCCTGCTCGCCGACAAAAACCAGGGTGGGCGTTTTGACTTTGGAAATATCCTTGAGCGGCGAGTTGTTCCAGTACGCGTCAATGGGAGCGTTTTCCTGCCAGGGCGTGCCGCCAAACCAGGGTGTGCGGTAGGTGCGCACGTCGCTTTGCGCGTACATGCCGATCCAGTTAACGGCGCCGGCGCCCGAAGAAGCGGCCTTGAAGCGGTCAGTGAACGTGATGAGTTTGTTGGTCATGTGGCCACCGGCGCTCCAGCCCATTTTGACGAGGCGATCCGGGTCGGCTAACCCGATTTTGATCAGGTGGTCAATGCCCGCCATCACGTCTAAGTGAGATTGGCGGAAATAACCGCCCACCATGTCGCGCAGGAAAGCGTCGCCGTAGCCGGTGCTGCCGCGGTAGTTGGGCAGAAAAATGGCATATCCCTGCGCTGCAAGCACGGGATGGTAGCGCGTGGGGCCAATCCCCAAACCGTAATGATCGGCTGAAGCCGGGCCGCCGTGGGTTTGTGTCACCAGCGGGTAGCGTTTGCCGGGTTCGTACCCAAGCGGGTAGCTCAACAGGCCTTCAACCTGCACGCCGTCTTCGCCTTTCCAGACTACGCGCTCCTGCCGGGGCAACAAAAAGGTATCCTGGAGGTAGTTGTAATGGCGGGTGAGTTGGGTGAGGGCGCCGCCGCGTAAGAGGTGTACATCGCCAGGGCTAACCGCGTTGCCGAGGGTTACGAGGTGCAGGTTTTGCTCCGGCACAAAATCCCAACCGCCAAGGGCATGGGCGCCGCGGGTGAGCTGGGTCAGGGCTTTTTTAGCGAGGTCGAATTGCCAGAGTTGCACTTCCAGTCCCATGTTCGCGAGGATCAGCAGGGATTTACCGTCGGCGGCCCATTCTGCGTTGCTGATTTCGTAAGGCGTTTCCGGCAGCGCGATTGTTGCGGACCGGCTGCCATCGGAAGGCATCAGAAAAAGTTTGTCGTTGTAATAGGATTCAAAAGCCGCATTGCAGCCGCATACAAAAAGCACCTGGACGCCGTCGGGCGAAAAGCGGAGATTGCTTTCTGCCACCGAGTTGTTCGTCAGCTGCCGGGCGTTGGCGCCATCGGCGTCCATGATCCAGATTTCGTTGAGATAAGCGTCGCCAAACAAGGGCGTGACGCCTTTGGAAAACAGAATTTTATCGCCTTTTTTCGACAGCTCGAAACTCAGCACGGAATAATCGCCTTCCGTGATGCGGGTTGCTTTTTTGCCGGCCAGATCGAATCGCCAAAGGTGCCGTTGCTTGAAATTTTCATCGTAAGGAAAAACATCGTCTTTCTTTTCCTTGCGCTTTTTTTCGTCTTCCGTGTCCGCCTCGGGCGCTGTAAACCAGATGCTCTTCCCATCGGGTGACCACGAAAAATTGGTGACCCCGGCGTCCTGTTTGGTCAACTGGATGGCTTCTCCGCCAGCGTTGTTCAGCAGGTAAACCTGTGGTTTTGCTTTTTCTCCGCGGGTGGCTAAAAATGCAATGGTTTTGCCATCGGGCGACCAGCGCGGGCTGTTTTCCCCTTCTTTGCCGTTGGTCATCTGAATGGCATTGGCGCCGTCAATATCCGCCCGCCAGATATGCCCCACCTGCTTGTTTTCGCTCCAGCTGCTTTCTGCCAGGACGTACAAAAACTGCTTGCCTTGCGGCGACAATTTTGGGTTAGACAATGCTGGGATGTTGAGGTAATCAACGACCGTCATGGCGCGCCGTGCCGGTGTTTGCGCCCAAATCAGGGAAGACCAGCCAACCAAAACAAAAAGGAGGAAGTGCTTTTTCATACATAATTGGATTTGATACCGGCTAATGTACTGATTTTGTCGAATATGTGACAACCGGGTTAGGGGATATCCCCCCTCGCAGCAGAATTGCCTGCACATTCCCTATTTACGGAGCTCTTCCATCATCAATCATCATTCATGTAATCGTCAATCATCAATAAAAAAAAGAAACCCTGCGCTGTTTCCAACGCAGGGACCTAAAATGTTCTATGTGAAGGGGGCGCTTATCGCTCGGCAAAGACCATTTTTTTGGTCGTCTTCAAGCCGCCTACTTCCAATTGGTAGTAGTATACGCCGCTCGCTATCAAGTCTGTTCGGTCAATCAGTAATTCATGATAGCCCTTGTCATAGAAAGCCGTGTGGTCGTAGACAGCCTTGCCCGCCATATCGAATATGGCTAAGCGCGCTTCCCCACTCTGCGGCAGAAAAAAGGCGATGGTGGTGCTTTGATCAAAAGGGTTTGGTCGGTTCTGATAAAGCTCCGGGATGGCCTGCGCGATTTCATTGGCAGCGGGGTTTTCTATAAAGTCCATAACTATATCCAGGGTGGCACCGTCGGTCGCGTAGCTTTCAGCGCGCATGCGGTCGGTGCTGATTTTCAATAAATCTTTCAGGGCGCCGCTTGTTTTGGCGGTAAAGCTGAGCTGGAACAAGACCTGCCGACCCGGCGCGATGTTTTCCGGATTGCCGTTCCAGGAAGTGGTGACAAGCCCGGCTGCAGCCCCAAAATTGCCTTCCGCGCTCATGTCGGGCAAATCGCCGGTTGCAGCGCTCAGAAATTCGAGCTTTTCAGGATCGAACCCAATGCCAAACTGGTAACCCATGATCCGGCTCAGGTCGTCGGCCCAAACTTCCACTGTGAAGGTTTCGCCCTGGGTGACCGGCAGGTTCAGGGTTTTGATGCCCAATGAACCATTGTCGGCGCGTTGTTCCAAATCCATGAAGCTGTTCGAAATGGCCGAGCCATTCACGTCGCCCACTTTGATGGCAATAAAATCTGCGTCCATCATGTTGCTGTTCAGGTCATTGAGGTTGTACAGTTCCGGGAAAAATCCGGCGAAGGGGTTGAGCGGATTCGGGAACGTAAAATTGGCCCGCACAAACCGCCAGGAAGTGCCGTTACCTGGGAATACGTCTACCACACCGAGAATCAACCTGCGCAGAATAATAATATCTACCGTGGAAATACTACCCGATCTGTCGGCATCTGCAGCGATGATTTTATACGGTGAATTCAATTTCTGCGTACCCAGAATATGCTTCGAGATCAAAATCAGGTCTACTGTGCTAACCCCGTTCAGGGGGTCGTCGTTGCGCTGTGGCAATACCGTGTAATCCAGGCCCGTAGCAATGCCGTTGAATTGAAAAAAGCCGTCTCCGCCCGTCATGGATTGCTGTGAATTGCCGCCGC
>JALHRK010000189.1 GCA_022841505.1 Saprospiraceae bacterium
AATAATTCTGGCCATTGAAATGGAAAGCATTGTTTTCGTGGCAGCGGCCCAGACAGCACATTTCGCCGATGGCTTCCGGTGGGAAATGCTGGTGCAGCGTTTCCCGGAGGGATTCCTGCGTGCCTGCGAGCATGCAGGCGCTGCCGTTGCAGACGTATACTTGTTTGCCCTGGTTTTCCGGGCGGGTAAAATCGTAGAAGGTGGCGGCGCCGTAAACGTTGGCCGTGCCGATCAGGAACTCATCCGCAAGGCTGCGCAGGGCCTCCTTGTCGCCAACGCCGGATTCATCCGCTAAGTTAGCGATCCTTTCGAAAAGGTTGTTGGTCAGTCCCTTGCCTTTTCTACCGGCCAATGCGGTAAGGTTTTTAGACATCCTGGTTAGGTTTTAAGACCTGAAAAATACAGCGAATTTGCAGGTTTTCCAAATTTTTGCTTCTGACCTACTTATTTTGGCGTGCGTATTTCTTCACCTGATTGATCCAACTGAGGATGAAATTTTTAATCGGGTATTCTTCTATTTCCTTGCAGTTGGCCTGGTTAATTCTGACGATTCCCCACTCCTGCTTGTCGTTGTGAATTAATCCTTCATTTTCCAGCGATTCTTCTTTCAATATGATCAGGGGCAAATCGAATGACCGGGCCAGCGCCGTTTCTATGTGCAACCAGGGGCTTGTGAAGGCTCTGTCTTTGATTTCATTGGCCTGCTCGCTGCCTCTTTTTGCCACCCCCTGATTAACGTAATACCGCTCCAGTGCAAGCACTAAGCAGCCGGATGATTTTTTCAATTCCTGAATGATTGGAATCAGGGGATCGTTGTCGTCCCAGCCTTTTAAGGTTTCCAATTTGATGCCGTGCGCGCTGAAATATTCGGTCAGGTGTTTGATGTAAGCGTGTTGCGCATCGTTATGGGGGCTTCCGACGCTAAAAAACACGGTGATTGCGTCGTGTTCATTGCCTGCTATGGTGGGGCTGGCGGATGCGCCGAAGGTTAATTCCTTGTATTTTAGATAGGCTTTTTTAGCGGTCAGAAAATCAAAAATATGGGAACCAAGCCTGTTGATGGCCAGGGTTGTTGCTTCGTCGCTTGTCGTTCCGAGGCGGCTTTTTTCAACAATTGAAAAATAAGTAGCCGACAAGAGCGCAATTTCATTGGAGTCAGCGTCTTCTTTAAAAAAGGCATTCAGCAACTCCAGGGCCTCCCCTGTTTTTCCAATTTTAATGCGTTCCCGTACGTTTTTTTCTAAATCCGAAAAGTCCATCTGTGCTGATTTGTTCTACAAATATAACATTGATTTTTTATGGGCATGTTTTTACTAAAAACATGAACTTAGCGCTCGATCAATTCGGATTGAATTTGTATATTGGGCAGGTAGATGTCGCTACATAGTATCTGTTCTTTGATTCAAAAACACCAACTTTATGAATTATAGCTTCTCTCTTTTCCTTATTTGTCTTCCCCTCACTGCTGCTGCACAAACTCAGGCCACCCCCGCCCAACTGCTGGGTCGCTGGGAAGTAATCCGGTATTCAGAACAAGGCGTGCAGGTGGACAAAAAACAGGCGGCATTGCCACAGGCACAGGCCGTTTATGCGCACGTAGGCAGCCAGCGTGCTGCAATCTGGTACGGTTACGACGAAACGACCGGCGAACGCCCCCCGCGTCGGTTTGAGCGGTGGGAAGAACGCGACAGCATTGCCGAGGTGAAGCGCGTGGCAAAAGCGATTGCCATGCCTTATTTTGCGGTGTTTTTTGCCGACAGCACCCTCGCGCTTTACAACAAAGAGGACTTTACGCACGCGATTTATTTTCCGGAATCGCGCCGCTACGTCTTTTCGCCGTCAACGATGAGCATAGACATTCTCCAGCCCGGCGGCTATGGCAAAATAGAAGCGCAGGTATTGTTGCTCACGGACAGGCGGCTGTTGTTGTTTTTGCCGGAAGAGGCGGAAATTGTGGAATTGGTGAAGACGGAGTTCGTTCTGCCTTGATTCTTGAATACCTTTATTTAGTGCCTGTCTTTTCATTCGGGTGTCTGTTCTTTAGAGTTCGAGAGCAAGGCATGCGAAGGGCCAAAAGTGGGAGTCCCGCCCGCCGGACGGGATGACCAATTTTGGCCCTTCGCATAACGCAGCCGAGGTGGCTGAGCGGAGTCGAAGTCATCGGACTCTAAAGACAGACACTATCTATCATATTGATGCAGGTCCAAATCCTCAATCATCCCCGCGATTTTTTCTCCATAGTTTGGATCAGTCGCGTAGCCTGCCTTTTTCAACCCATAAGACCAGCCTTTGTAATCATGGCTTTTAAGGTCGAACAGGTGCTTGTAACGTTTGTTGTGATAAAGCATGAGGCTGTGTGCCCGGTAGCTTTCCCACGGACTTTTGTAGGTCCGGAAAAAATCCTTGTGCGAATCGTCAGTGTAATTGCTGCAATGTCCCCGGCGGCAATTGCGCGAAAAACATTTGATGCCAAAATGGTTGTTGTTCCGGGTTGCCAAAGAGCTTTCACCAACATTGCTTTCCAGCAAGCCCTGCGCCAGCGTCACACTGGCCGGAATGCCAAATTTTTTCATTTCGGTTTGCGCAACCGCCGCAAAACGTTTTACGTAGGCAAATTGCTTTTGTCGTTTGGTTTCCCGATCTTTCGACGGCGCTTTCGAATCCGAAAAACTCAGGTTCGAAAAGGTGTTGGCCAAATTGTGGTCGGGCTTCGAGCTGGACGCACTTTCTTTTTGCACCGGCGCAGGCGAACTTCCCAGCAGGGAAGTATTCAAAGCCCTGGGCACGTTGGTCGTTTCAGCTTCGGTTTCTAAATAGGCTTCCTCCGGCGCGGCGTCAAACAGACTGGCCTGGGCGGAATTCAGATTCAGGTTGATGCTGACATCTTTGCTTTCCAGCAGGAACAGAGCCAGGCCCAACAAAAAGGCCCGGAACCAATAGCGGCGGACATAAACTTCCGCCTGGAGCTGGATGGATTGCATCTTGCGCTGCGCGGCATGCTGGATGCGGACGATACTTTTGTTCATTTTCGACATCGGGTATGAGTTTGAATGCACAAATAAACAAATTGTTGTTTTAATAAACAAACAAAAAGTTTATAAAATAAAAAACTTTTCATTTGGACAAAACTTGAAAGGGAACCACGCGTTTGAACAGGCAGTCTTTTATCTTTGCAGCCCGCTGGAAGTCAGCAGGCTAATGTGACCTAAAAAATTTGTTTTGAATAAGCGATTTCTGAACCTGTTCAAATTCCTGCTCTTCCTGAGCATCGGCGCAGGTATCCTCTATTATGTATACGTGAAACAGGACGCTGCTTATCGCGAAGATTGCGGCCTGAGAAACGTGCCGGCAGACGAGTGCAGCCTTATTCAAAAGGTGATTGCCGATTTCGGTATCGTCAATTATTGGTGGATCCTGCTGGTGATTATTGCTTTTGCGATCAGCAACATTAGCCGGGCCATTCGCTGGAATATGTTGTTGGGTGCGCTGGGCTACCGGCCCCGCCTCATCAACGGTTTTTTGACCATTATGATCGGCTATTTCACTAACCTGGGCTTGCCCCGGGCCGGCGAAGTCATCCGGGCGGGAACGATGGCGCGCTACGAACGCATCCCGGCCGAAAAAGTCATGGGCACCGTCGTGGCTGACCGGGTGGTGGATGTCCTCAGCATCCTGGTGATGTCGGCGCTGGCTTTGCTGCTTGAATTTGATAAACTATGGAACCTGATGGGGCCTTATTTCCAACGGTTCTGGGGAAACCTGACCAGCAACGGCTTAGTGCTGGCGGGGGTGCTGGCGGCTGGCGCAGTTTTTTTTGCCTTAGTTTACAAGTTTAGAAATCGCTTGGCGCAAAACGCCATATTCCGAAAAATAGCCACGCTTGCTACCGGACTCTGGCAGGGGATTCAAACAGTGCGGCAACTCGACCGGCCCTGGGTTTTTCTGTTCCACAGCATCAACATCTGGGTGATGTTTTTTACCATGACCTATCTTTGCTTTCTGGCGTTTGGTCCCACGGCTCATTTGTCTATGACGGCTGCGCTGGTGGTATTTACGCTTGGTACCTGGGGCATGGTGGTGCCCTCTCCTGGCGGCATGGGTACGTTTCACCTGCTGGCACAAATTGGCCTGACGGCCTATGGCTTAAGTGGAGACAATGCTTTTTCATGGGCCAATATTTCCTTCTTTTCCGTGCAGTTGGGCAGCAATATTTTACTCGGTTTGCTGGCCATGCTGCTGCTGCCGGTGATCAATAAAAATTATGTGCCTTATGGAAGCGCTGCCTGAAATTGCTGCAAAAATTATGGATTGGTCGCAGGCTCAACTGCGCTGTACCGCCTGGAAAGACGCGGGTGAAACGGTCGTTTTCACCAACGGCTGTTTCGACATCCTGCACTATGGGCACCTGCACTATCTGGCGCAGGCCCGCGATTTGGGCGACCGCCTGATTGTGGGCATGAATGCAGCAAGTTCAGTGAGCCGGCTGAAAGGGCCGCACCGCCCGATCAACGACGAAACCACCCGCACGATGCTGATGGCTTCCCTGGTTTTTGTGGATGCCGTGGTGCTTTTTGAGGAAGACACGCCGCTTGGGCTTATCCAGTTGCTGTTGCCTGACATTCTGGTGAAAGGCGGCGATTGGCGCCCCGATCAGATCGTTGGCTCGGAAGTTGTGCTGGAACACGGCGGGGAGGTGCTGAGTTTGCCTTTTATTGAAGGTTATTCGACGACGGCTATTGAAGACAAGATCCGCAGCTGGTAATTCATGTATTGACCGGGTGACTCCAAAAGTCACCCGGTCACTCCCAATAGGAAACTATGAAAATCAAGGAACTCATCAATTGGTTAGAAAGCGTGGCGCCGCCTGCCTATCAGGAAAGCTATGACAATTCGGGGCTGATCGTGGGCAACCCGGAAGCAGAAATAAAAGGCGTACTCACCAGCCTTGATGCAACAGAAGCCATTGTAAGAGAAGCGATTGAAAGAGGGTGCAACGTCATTGTCGCGCACCACCCGATCGTGTTCAAAGGGCTGAAACAGCTCACCGGACAAAACTACGTGGAACGCACCATCATTGCGGCCATTAAAAACGACGTCGCCATTTATGCCATCCACACCAATTTGGACAACGTGTTGCACCAGGGGGTGAATGGCAAAATCGCTGAAAAAATTGGTTTGAAAAACACGGCGATCCTGGCGCCGAAGCGCGAGCTGAAAAAACTGAGCGCAACGCTGCCTGCGGGGCTTGCCGCTCAGGCGCAGGAGGCCGTTCGCAGTCTGGGCCTGGCGGTACAAGCCGACCTTTTTGCCGGCCAAAAGCTGGAAGTCGTTTTCCATGGCCCGGCGCAGGGTGCAATTTTGAACGCTTTGCGCAACACTTTGGGCCAAGCGCCTGTTTATGATGTAGTTGCTCTTGAAAACAAAAGCCTGGAAGTAGGCTCGGGTTTGATCGGAACTTTAGCGGAACCGATGCCCGAACTGGAATTTTTGCAGCATTTGAAAACCGTGATGCAGGCAGGTTGTATCCGGCATACCCGGTTGTTGGGAAGAAATGTGCAGCGTGTGGCTGTTTGTGGCGGCGCAGGCAGTTTCCTTTTGGGACAGGCCATCGCGCAACAAGCAGACGTTTTTGTGACTGGAGACTACAAGTACCACGAGTTTTTTGACGCCGACGGGCGCACGGTCATCGCCGATATCGGCCATTTTGAGAGCGAACAGTATACGATTGATTTAATTTATGAAATAATTTCGGGCAAATTTTCTACTTTTGCCCTTCATTGCGCGAAAACCAACACCAATCCGGTTCTATATCTTTGATTTGCAAGCGCTAAGCCTCGGGATTAGCCTTGTGAAATTTCATAAGCATCCAGTCAAATATTGTATAAAATATGTCAGCAGCAACACAGGAACTAACGGTAGAAGAAAAACTTCGCCAACTTTTTAATCTGCAACGCATTGACTCCCAGATTGATGAAATCCAAATCATGAAAGGCGAACTGCCGATGGAAGTCAGTGATCTGGAAGACGAAATCGCAGGGCTTCAAACCCGCATTGATCGCCTGCAAAGCGTTGTTACCGAAATGGAAAGTGATCTGTCGAAATACCATGCGCAGATCAAAGAAGCTGAAATGCTCATTCAGCGCTACCAGGCGCAGTTGGACAATGTGAAAAACAACCGGGAATTTGAAGCGCTTACCAAAGAATTGGAAATGCAGCGCTTAGACATCCAGTTGAAAGAAAAGAAAATCCGCGCCGGCGAAATCGAACTCGACAACAAAAGGGATACCCTGAAAGGTACGGAAGACCGCATCGAAAAGAAGAAAAAAGAGCTGGATGCCAAAAAGGTGGAGCTGAACCAGATCATCGAAAAAACGGACCAGGAAGAAAAAACCCTGCGCGGCCAATCTATGGCTGCTCGGGAACACGTGGAAGAGCGCCTCATCCGCGCTTACGACAAAGTGCGTACTTCCTACCGCAATGGCCTTGCCGTAGTGACGGTTGAACGGAACTCCTGCGGCGGTTGCTTCAACAAAATTCCGCCTCAGCTCCAACTAGAAATCGCACAACACCGAAAAATCATTGCCTGTGAACACTGCGGCAGGATTTTGGTGGACAGTTTAATACTCGGAATTGACGGGGAGTAATTCCCGGGAAGTTGGCACATAAGCAAGAGGCAAAGTGCAAATTGGCAAGGGGCAAAGGGCAAAAGGCAATAATTCGAAAGTTTCATCGTACTTAACTTGCCAATTTGCCCCTTGCCTTCTGCCAATTTGCCTTTTACCCAATTGCCTTTTACAGATACCGGACATTTTGAATTTGAGAAAACACATCATCATCCCACGAACTTGCCACCCAATGCTTACGATTGGGTGCGTGCTGTGCCTGTTCCTGGCACCGGACGATGTGTTTGCAAGCCGGTTTGAATACACCCAGCAGGCCAAAGAAGCTTACCGCAAAGCCACCAGCCTCCGACTCTTCGAGGCCACCAATACCCTTGCACAGATGCGCAGCCAGGATCCTGGCAATCTGATCGTTTACCACATCGAAGATTACGTTGACTTTTTTCAGGTTTACCTCAGCGACGACGAAGCGCTCTACAACCGCCTTAAAAAAAAGCGGGATGCGCGCTTAGAGATCGTGGCCCGCGGCGACAAGCGCTCGCCGTATTACCTGTATGTTCAAGCGGACATTCGGTTGCACTGGGCGTTGCTCCGATTGCGCTTTGGGGAATACCTCGGCGCCTTCAGCGAGGTCAACAAAGCGCACAAATTGCTGCAAAAGAACCGCGAGCTTTTCCCCGATTTTATGCCCAACCTGAAAAACCTCGGCATTTTGCACGCCATGGTGGGCACCATCCCCGACAATTACCAGTGGGGCGTGAAGCTGCTGAGCAGCCTGAAAGGCTCCATCGCTCAAGGCAAGCGGGAACTGGAAACCGTGCTGGCTTACGCCAAAAACAACGATTTCCTGTTTGAAGAAGAGACCATTGCGCTCTATTCCTTCCTGTTGCTGCATTTAGACAACGACAAAGAAGGCGCCTGGAAAGTCATTCGCTCCGGCAAGCTGCGGCCACAGTCCAATCCACTGCACTGTTTTGCCATTGCCAACATTGCCATGCGCGCCGGCTACAACGATGCGGCCATCCGGGCGCTGGAACTCCGCCCGCGCAGTCGCACCCTCCAGCCTTTCCCCTACCTCGATTACATGCAGGGGTTGGCCAAATTGCGTCGCCTTGACGGCAATGCGGGCCTGCACTTCCACAAATACCTCAACACCTACAAAGGCAAGTTTTTCATTAAGGAAAGTCACCAGAAATTGGCCTGGTGCGAACTCCTGCAAAATCGCCCGGACGGCTACCTCAAATTTATGAAAACCTGTGCCGAAAAAGGCGGCGCCATCGCCGGCGGGGATAAAAGCGCGCTCCGGGAAGCCGAGGCTGGGAAAGTACCGAATGTCGTGCTGCTGAAAGCCCGCCTCCTGTTCGACGGCGGGTACTACCAAAAAGCACTCGACCTGCTCCGGGGCAGAAATGCCAACATGTTTGCCGAAAAACGCGAACGCCTCGAATTCACTTACCGCATGGGGCGCATCCTGCATGGCCTCAAAAAAGACGCCGAAGCCCTCGTTTTTTACCAACTCACCATCACGGAAGGCAAAACCGACCCTTCCTTTTTTGCCTGTAACGCCGCCCTCCAGATCGGCCTGATCTTCGAAGCCCGCCACGACAACGCCAAAGCCCGACAATACTACCAACTCTGCCTCAGCCTGCATCCCGATGAGCACGAAACAGCGCTGCACCAGCAGGCGAAAGCGGGGATGGGAAGGGTGAAGTGATTTGAAGATGAGTTAATTTGAAGATTTGAAGATTGGGGGGGCCACTTTTTGGGAAATGTTTTGAAGATTGGAAGGTTAGTGATTTGTAGAGTCGTTATGTAGCTATTGAAAAACTTGTATTTTTAGGGATTAATTTTTGTTACAAGGATTCATGCAGCTTGGGAAAGCCGGAGGCAACTTTCTCAAAGCCAAAGCAGATATTAAAGAAAAACCCAATCAAAACTAAACACCAACATGAATGCCATCATACTCTGGATCGTCATCATCGGAATATTAGCGGGCCTGTTTTTGCTGACCAGGTTGTACATCGTTAAATATTTTGAATCAAAAAAAGGTCGCTTTGACGCGGATAAAAGCAATTTTATCACCTCAATTGGCATTGGCGCTATCCTGACGGCGTTTTTTGTGATCAACCCCAACATGATTCTGCAACTGATTAATGTCGTCATTGAGTTTTTCAATAAAACCCTAAGTACGCAACTTTCGCCTTTAGACTACCAACCCGGCCTTGCCGACATCATCGCTTTTTCCATCCTGTGTTTGACGATTTTCGGATTGATTTTTGTTTCCTACCGGCACCGAAGCCAGTTGCACCAACAGCATTTAGCAGAGTTGAGCGCACAAGCCAAAGAAGAGAAGGTCATCCGATTTCCAGAAAGCCGCTTTTTTGAAAGCCCCCTCCTGCCCGAGCGGATCAAGGAATTGATCGAGTTGAAGTTCAAAAAATACGGTCTAAAAATGGCCGAAACCAAGCAACCTGGTGAAGACAAGTTTATTTACGGCTGGTACAACGACGACTTCCATACTTACTTTGAAATAGTATATTGCGAGAGTAGCCGGGGAAGCAGCATAATTGGGCAGGAAGACATCGAACGAATTTATCGTCACCTTGACCAGGAAATTTATGCCAAAGCCAGCGAAGGTCATAAAAATCCGATTCCACATTTTTACTACATTTCAGAAAATGGCACCTTTGAAAATGTGACTGACCAATATTTTATGATCTGTCTTACAGAAAAAGAGTTTTTGCATACAGTCATCAATTTCAAACCCTATCTCAAAAAATTAGTTGAAAAATTTCAGACTGAAAAATTGTTTTCCGCCATCCAAAAAGAAGAAGACAAAAAAACACTGTCGGAAACCTTCATCGAACCAGGATTCAAACTTGGTGCCGAAGCGGTTGTTCACGAAGATCTTATCGGTTACCTGCGCACCTGGCTCAGGGATGGCAGCGACAGCAAACACCAGGTTTTATTGGGCGGTTACGGCATGGGCAAAACTTCGTTTATGAAGTATTTCGCAGCCAACCTTGCCCAGTCTATCCTTAACAACCAAGAAATTAGTCGAATTCCCGTTTTTATTTCCCTGACTAATTGTTCACCTACCCACGGGGGCATCAAAAAAACAATCCAGGCATTTGTAGCCGAAAACCTCGGCATCGAATACGATCTTTTCGAGCGCCTGATCGAAAAAGGGAAATTTGTATTCTTGTTAGACGCTTTCGACGAAATGGGCTTCATCGGCTCTAATCAACAGCGGTTCAAGCAATTCAACGAAATCTGGCAACTCGCTGTCAAAAACAACAAAATTATCCTTTCGGGCCGGCCTTCCTATTTCCCGACGGAGTTTGAAATGCATGACACCTTAGCTATTCCTGCGGCAGGTGAAGAAGTGCTGCAAACCCGACCTTACGCCGGGAAAGTCATCCTCAGCGATCTGAATGAAGCCCGGATCAGAAAATACATTGCCAAATACTATCCAACAGATGTAGACACCTACGTAGATTGGATCAAAAAAGACCGCAGCCTGTTCGAGTTGTGTAAACGCCCCTCCATGATGCATATCATCCGGGAAATGCTGCCAACCCTGTACGAACAGGAACGAGATAAAGACATTACTGCTGGAAAATTGATCCACCAGTACATTACCCATTGGATCGGGCGTCAGCATAGCAAAAATATTCAGTCGGCGTTTGAAGAAAACGAAAGGCGGAAGACGGAATTTATTTTTTCATTTTTTACGGACTTAGCGGCGGATATTTACCTGACGTCTGAGTTAAAGATGTCTGGCAATGATATTCTTCAAAAACTTCGGAAAAAGATGCAGGCTTTCGGGATCAAAGGCCTTGAAAATCCTGAAATTAAAGAGGGGATTGAACAGGAGATAATGACGGGGTATTTTATTGAACGGGAGTTAGATGCATTTAAATTTGTACACAAATCATTTTTTGAATATTTTGTTTCATTGAAAATCGTAGAACTGTTTAATGAAAAGGCATTTAATCATAAACTCATTCATACAGAGTGGACGATAGAAGTCAATGATTTTGTTTATGATTTTATTCCTGTGGACTTGAAAAATGATCAATATTTTCCATCTTTATTGTTATTTGTTTCGAATAACAACAGGTTTTTATGTAGAATAAAATTAAATATTTTTCACTTTTCTGGTAAATTAATTGAATCTCCGTCAAGGGAAGACTACTTAATTACGTTTTACGCTACACTGCTGGTGTGCTTTTTTTTGCTTTTAATAGCAATTAAAAAAGATACACACATATTTGGCAGCTCTGTTTTATATTACACAGCGTTAATATTTATTTTGCTAATTGTTTTTTCAGGAACACTTGCCTTGATAAGTAGGAAGTCAAATTTATTTATTGAAAAAGCAATAAAGATTGGAGTAAACCGAAAAGAGCCTGCTTCTTTATCGTTATTGAATAATATATTACGTGATTACGTTTCAAATATTTCAATATCGGGAGTAGGTTGGGTGAATCCACGAGATCCTATTAATATAAAAGTCTCTTTTTATGATTCTAAGCTTAGTGATTTCAGCATTGAAGTTCCTCAAAACATGAAATATATACTATTTGTTGATTCTGAATTACACCAAATATCTTTTTCAAGTGATAATGCAAACAGGATTATCTTTCGAAATTCCAACTTAATAAAATTGAATTTCGAGAATGTTATTTGTAAATCCTATCATTCTAATTATCATGACGATGTTAGAGATGACAATACAAAAGGAAGGTTTTTTAAACGTACTAAAATGGCCAAAATAGCAATTGAAAGAATTACTCCCTCCCAAATAGACGAATACACCATCAATTCCCTCGTCCAGTTCATACTCAAAAACAAGCTGCGGCTTGGTATAGAAATCAAAACAGACGACTGGCTCCAGGAAGTGCTCCGCCAGAAGCTGGAAGCGGCTGCAAGTGGGAAGAATTCTTAAATTTGTAAAAAGAACTACAGGCTTGCACTAAGTAAGTCCTTTTGTATTCTGGAATACCAACTACCATGAACCGCATCCAATCCATTGACCTCTTTCGCGGCTTCACCATCTTCATGATGGTTTTTGTCAACGACTTGGCCGGCGTGGCCAACATCCCCGACTGGATGAAACACAAGCCCGCCGACGCCAATGCCATGACTTTTGTGGATGTGGTGTTTCCCGCATTTCTTTTCATCGTGGGCATGTCCATTCCGTTGGCCATTCGGGCGCGGGAAGCGAAAGGCGATTCGATTTGGAGCGTGTTGCTGCACATAGCCATCCGCACGGCGGG
>JALHRK010000190.1 GCA_022841505.1 Saprospiraceae bacterium
GAAGTCTTGTTGCGCGCCCGGAGCTAAAGCCGTACCGTTGTAATCCACCGTGCCGCCTGAGCAGGCGCTCAGTTGTAGCGCCGAGGTCACGGGCAATATTTCCATGACAGACACCGTCACGACCGAATCGCAACCATTGCTTGCCGCAAAGGTGAAATCCTGTTGTGTGCCAGGTGCCAAAGCGGTGCCGTTGTAATCCACCGTGCCGCCTGAGCAGGCGCTCAGTTGTAGCGCCGAGGTCACGGGCAATATTTCCATGACAGAAACTGTGACAACCGAATCGCAACCACTGCTTGCTGTAAATGTGAAGTCTTGTTGGGCGCCGGGCGCCAAAGCCGTGCCGTTGTAATCCACCGTGCTGCCTGTGCAGGCACTCAGTTGCAGGGAAGACACACTTGTTGCGCAACGCAGCAGCCAGTTAACCGTCTCTACCACATCGCAACCGGCCAGCGAGGTATCCACCACGGCGTAGAAATAGCCGTAATTACCCGGTAAATTCAGGGTATCTAAATTCAGCGTATAACCACCCGGCGCAGGCAAATTTGCGAAAGCGTAACTACCTGTAGCATTAGAAGTGACGCTACCCAATGATCCACTGGCATCCGAAAGCTGTACGGTTACGTTGCTCACGGTCGTATCAGCGGCGTCAATAATGCCGTTGTTGTTCACATCAAAATAAACGGCGCCCTCCAGCGTGCCAAACCCATCGTACAAATCCAGTACCAAAGGATCGGAGGTGAGGGTGCAACCCAGGGTATTGGTCATTTCCACGTAATAACTGCCACTTTGGTTCACGATGACATCCGGCACGTTGCCGCCTGCGATGGGAGCGCCTTCAAAATACCATTGGTAGCTAACCACGCCCGGTACCGGAGAAAAGCAAAGCGTGTCCGGGCGGCAACGCGTGTGGCAACCGCTGGGAATGAGGCTGATGTTGGGCCCCGCTATAATTTCTAAGTGGTTACTTTCCTGTTCGCAACCAAATTCATTGGTGGCGGTTGCAAAATATTCGCCTGCTTCGTCGGATGCAGTGCTGGTTCCAATCGCGCCGTTGCTCCATTCGTAAGTGTTGGCAGCAACCGGATTGACAACCGAAAAAGTCGTTGGATTGCCTTCGCAAATGAGTCCGGCCTGCGAGGCGCTGATCTGGAATGGCGCCGGCAAAGCATGGATGGTGATGCTGAAAGTCATCACATTGGTACAGTTGTTGGCTAAGTCGGTCACCGTCAGGAAAATGTCGTGAACCCCTGCTGAAAGTTGGTTGCCCCGGTCTTCTGAAAATTCAATATCCGTTGTCGTTTCTCCGGTTGACCACTGATAGCTGTATTGCGCGCCGCCGATGGTTTGCAGGAAAACATCCGTGCCTTCGCAAGCCTCGTAATTTTCATAAAAATAGGCAATTGGCTGCAAAAAGCGGTTGTATTCTACCGCCCGGATAGCAGATTCGGGCGCAGGAATGACATCTACCCGTTCGGCTGGCGGGGAATACCTACAACCATCTCCATTGGTAATGGTGACATCGTAAACCCCGCTTAAGCCGACGGTAATGACATCCAGGAATGTGGAATCCGACCAGGCCCAAAAAACGCCCCCGGCAGGCGAAGTCAGGGTGGTCACATCGCCTTCACAAATCGGAGAAGGCACGGAAAGGCTGATGTTGCCGCTGAGCGGGTTAGGCTCAATGTCCACGTTGGCGGAATAGCTGTTTTCGCAGCCATAAATGTTTTGTGCAAAAAGCGTCACCGAGTAGGTTCCGGCGTTGTCGAACAAGTGGAAACTTTCAACCGCTTCTGACCGGTTCGCATCCCCGCTGACCCCATCCCCGAAGTCCCATTCCACGTAAGTGGCATTGGAAGAAGTCAGGGCAACGAAGGGAATGGCCACTTTTTCGCAGGCGATGGGCGGGTCGTCGAAGCTCACCGTTGGCGGCGCAAAGACTTCCAATTGTTGGGAAAGCGTGGATGTACAGCCAGTCGAACTGGTGACGGTCAGGGTTACCGTATAGGTGCCCGGATTGGCAAAAATATGCGTTGGATCCGTTGCAGTCGAAGTATTGTCAACGCCGCTGGCCGGGTCGCCAAAATCCCAGGACCACGAAGCAATGTTGGTTATGGGCAGGAAAGTAGACAAATCAAAAAATTCGATGGGCGCGTTGGGGCAGGCGCCATCCCACTCAAAAGCAGCAGCCAATTCGGCCGTATCTACCTTCAGATCCCAGCATAACTGCAACGGGTTGGCGCCAGCTTGTGTTTGCGCACGCACCCAAACCCGGTAAAAACCGGCTCGTGAATACGTATGAGAGGGATTGGGGAGATTGGAAAAATTATTGGCGCCGCTTAAAACATCAGCGAAATGCCATTCGATGGTGCCGGGAACCAGGTTGGGAATATTGGCCACAAAATCGCTGGTATTGCACTCCGAAGTCGGGTTAATGGTCATTTGCACCTCCGTTCCGGGTATGCAGGTGGAACCCCCGCCTCCGCCCGGACTGCCGCCTCCGCCACCGCCGCTGCAAACGCCCGTAGCCTGGCAGCACTCAAAAAACGTCAGGGGATTGGAATTGTATTGGCAGCCATTGGCATCGGTAATGCGCACATAATAGGTACCAAACAGGTTGGTGTCGTAAGTCGGCGCATCTGTGCCCACCGGCGCATTGTCGTGAAACCATTGATAGGTATAACCTGCTGTGCTGCTCGTTGCGTAGATGGTAATCAATGGACCGTTGGGGCAAAACCCCGGGTCGTTTGGTGTGGAAATGAAAACCTGGGATTCGGGAAATCCGTCCACGTAAAAAGTCGTATCGCCAATGCAGCCATACTGGTTTTCAACCGTGACCAAATAATACCCCGGGAAAACATTTGTGGTAGCTGCGTTGGAAATGATGGCACCAGTTTCATTTTCCCAGATATAGCTGTCAAACGGTGCCGATGTTTGAACGGTGGCGGATTGATTGGGACAAAGTTCAGCCGGGTGGAGTACTTCCGGCCTGGGTTTTGGGCGCACTTCGAGGTTGAAACTTGCGGTTTGGGTGCAAAGTGCCAATTGAATGGTCGCAGGCCCGGGCCGATGCCACAGGATTTCCACTACATTGGAATCCGGATTGCCGGTAATGGTTCCTGCGCCTGCGGGGAGGATCGTCCAATCGTAGGCTACCCGTCCATAGGCCGGCGCGCTGAACACACTGGTTTGGTCTTCACAAACATCCGGATCGCCCGTCAGGGTGAAAGATGGGATGGCTTGCGCCGAAAAGCTGATGGATGCTGAGGCGCAGCCAGGCCCGTTGTTGTTGATTTGAACGACCGACATTTCATAAGGGCCGGTATTGCCCCAGAGCACGTTTAGCGGGTTGCCGTAAAAAGTTGTATTCGTGCCGCCGTTGTTGACTTCCCAGCGCACGCTATGGTTGGGGCTGACGCCTGTTGCTTCGTAAGTATAGGCGATACCTGGGCATATCTCCGCTTCTCCGACGATGGCGCTCAGTGCGCCTGGGGGCGGCAAAACGGTAACCCGGATATCATAGACCTCGGTGCAATAATTGGCCGGAACGGCTGCGGTGACCGACAAGGTGTAAATGCCGGGAGTGGCTGGCCAGTTGATCGCCGCAGTCGTCCCGGTGGAATTCCAAACTTCGGTTCCATCCGATGCGCGGGCGATCCAGTTGGCGGAAAACGGCGTATTTGTTTGCAAATCGGCGGAAGTGTAAGTGACTGTTTCTCCGGCACAAACTTCGATTGGGCCGCTTGCAATGAATTCTGGCCGGAAGTTCACCACCAGCGAATCAACGCCCCCGCAGCCGAGGTAACAATTGTCGTATTCGACGATAACGAGCTGGGGTTGATTGGGCAGGAAGCCGCCGAACCATTCCACGGTTATTTCGTTGGTGCCTGCGCCGGCGACGATGGTTCCAAAATTAGAAACCGTCCAGACGAAAGTCGTGCCTTCGTATTCCGGCAAGGAATATATACTGGTTTCGCCTTTGCAAACGCGGTCAGGCCCGGCAATTTCAGCGTTGTCTGAAAGGATAGGGATGGTCGCTAGGGTCGGTTCCTGGCATACATTGGGATTGCTACAGTTGCTGACCTGCAATTCTACCGTTCCCACCGGCCCCGTTGGCCAGTTGATGGTGACGAAATTATCGCCTGCGCCGCCGCCACCGAGCACGTTCCCGTTGGCACTGACATTCCAGATAAAACTGCTGCAGCTGGCATCCGATGTATAGGTAACCGTTTCGCCTTCGCAAACGGTGCCGATGCAATCCAAGCCCGGATTTTCGGCATCTAATACTTCAATGAACAAGGTTGTGGTATCGCTGCAAAGGCAGGCGTTGTAAGCAAAAAGCGTCACTTCGTATACCCCGGGCGTAGAGAAAGTGTAGGCAACGTTGGTTGTTTCTGCGGTGGCAGCACCTAGTTTCCATAGGTAGGTCGTCGCATTCTGGCTGGTATTCTGAAACTGCACTTCCTGCCCCCGACAAACCCGTAGCGTATCGCCCGAAGCCGGCGGAACCGTTTCAAAAGAAGCGACCGGATCGGGGAGGATTTCCACACAAAGCGAAGCCTCGCCCGGACAAATGTTATCCTGTGTGAATGCGCTGACACTGCCGCTGCCTGCCGCACCCCAGGTGACCGTAATGCGCTGCAAAGTGGGATCAATTACATAACTTTCCGCGCCAGAAACCGTCCAGTTGACAAAATTGCTTAGGCCACCTGGTGTACCCGATAAAAAATAACTCACGGTACTGCCTGCACACACTGTTTCGCAGTCATTTGGATCAGGGCCTTGTTGGTGGTTGGCCGCAGGGCAGACTTCCTGCACAGTGGAAAATATCTGGAAATTACCAAACGGAAAGACGGTTACTTGCATCGTATCCAGCAGAATTGGATCCTGTCCGCCTGCCCCAAAACCATACAACTCAATGAAATGCCACCCTGGAAATTCCGGGCAGAAGGTAATGACATTGCCTGTTCCACCGTTCTGAACAGAGCCGTTTGCGGACAGGATAGACCAGGTTAACGGAAAATTGGGATTGCTGATCCCTTCTGCAAAATAAGTCACGCATTGCCCAAGACAGATTTCTGAAGGGCCTATTATTTGAAATTGGGTGTTTTGTGCAGAGGCAGTATTTGGGAGCCCCCAGCAGGCAAACGATAAAATGGCTGCCGACAGGGCGATGCGTGGTCTATGCCCCACACTAAAATGTGTTATCTGGCTCAATTGCCAAATTATTTTTTTGAAATACCAGGTTGGGAGTACTGCTGTGCTCATGTGTTAAACTGTTTTTGAGAATTTTTTCGAATGCAAATTCATATCTGTCTTTAGGGGCCGATAGCTGCGAAGCGCAAGTGAAGGCCTTACTTTACGTGACACGCTCACTGCTCATGCCGCAAATAAAGGCATTAGCAATGCGATGACCAAGTTACGAATTCAAATCTTGTACCTTGTGTGAAAATGACTTTAGGAAGGCCTTTGTGACGAAGATACAATGAAGTCGGGTAGCGCTGCCTGCCATCCGAAAAGATGGAAAAAATACCTCTAATCTGTATTGTCGGGCTTTCGCTTAAATTCGCAGGATTTCTGTAAAAGACCATAATTTCGACCATTATGCCGCTGAAAAATACGCTGATTCAAAAAATTGAAGCTTTAACGGAAGGCAACTATGAGTACCTCTTCGCGCTTCACAGGCATTACCACGCCAACCCGGAACTGACCCTGTTTGAGTTCAATACCGCTGCCCGGCAGGCAGAAGAATACCGCAAAGCCGGTTGTGACCAGGTTGCCCTGCTGGCTGGAACGGGGGTTGTTGCGCTCATCAAAAATGGCCCAGGCCCCACGATCCTGTACCGGAACGACCACGACGCCCTGCCAATCCAGGAAGAAAACGATATTCCTTACTGCAGCACCGTGCCCAATGTCGGCCACCTTTGCGGGCACAGCATGGTTCCGGCCATCTCGGTAGGCGTGGCGCGCAATCTGGTGGCCTTAAAGGAGCACTGGTCTGGCACGGTTGTCCTGGTGAGTCAATTGGGAGAAGAAAGCGGCGACGGCGCCCGGAAGATGCTGAACGACGGCTTGTACGAGCGATTCCCGCGCCCCGATCTGGCTTTAGCCTGGCATTGCAGTCCGACGCTGCCCGGCGGCACGGTGGGGATCCGTAAAGGACCGACGATGGCCTGTGCTGCACATTTGGATATTTTGGTTCGGGGCATTGGCGGGCACGGCGGGTTCCCCAGCGAAACCAAAGACCCGGTGGTGCTGGCCGCTTCGATTGTGATGCGGCTGCAAACCATCGTGAGCCGGGAAGTGAATCCGCTCGAACCGGCTGTGGTCACGGTGGGATCTTTTGTCACCAATTCACAAAAAGGCACGGTCATTCCCAGCGAGGTGTTGTTGAAACTGACCGTTCGCTGTTTTTCGCACCCGATTTACCTGCAAATCCTGGAGGCCATCGAACGGATTTGCAGGGGAGAGGCGATTGCTGCGGGTTTGCCGGAAGCGCTGTTTCCCAAAGTGATGCCGTTCTCTTTTTTCACCGAATCGGTTTACAACGACCCGGAACTGACCACCAAAGTGGAGGCGGTTTTTGTGGATTATTTGGGTCAAAATAGCGTTCGGGAAGAGCCTGCGTATACCTTCGCGGAAGATTTTGCGCACTACGCCGACGGGGGGCGAATTCCCCTTTCTTTTCTCTGGCTCGGTTCGGTGGATCCTGCTAAATTTGATGCAAATGGCAAGCCTAAAGAAGTGCTGCCTTCGCTGCATTCGCCCCGATTTTTGACGCACCCGCCTACGACGATTCGGACGGGGGTGAATGCGATGACGGTGGCTCTGGTGGGGTTGATGGGGACAGGTTTTGCAGAATGATCATGGTTATTAGCCGTCCTACGACTTCAAGTCGCAGGACGGCTACCCGAACGCCGCCGAATCGGAGTTCGGCGGTACAACCTGCTACTCCCCGCCTTCCGGCCCATAAAAAAACACCCAGGTCGCAAAGTCCTCTGAAAAATCAATAAAGCGGTGCGGCGCAAAAGCGGGTACGAACAAAAAATCGCCGGGCGCAAAATCCGTGAGCGCGCCATCGCACTCAAATTGACCCATGCCGGAAATGACCACGTAAATTTCGTCGCGGGTATGCGGCTGTTGCAAATCCACTTTGTGTGGGCGGTAAATTTCCACGACCAGACTGCCATGACGAAATACGTCGCTGAATAATTTGCCGGAAGCGGCCAATTGCTGCAAGGCTTGGGTAGGAGTGAGGTGATTCATGATCGGGTGTTTTTTCGCTACATAGGTACTAAAAAAAACCTGAACTTTACCCTCCCTTGCAGCGTTCTATCTTCTTCCACCATCACAAACAAGGCTACTGTGAGTTTCAAACTGGTTTCTCCTTTTAAACCGACCGGCGACCAGCCGCAGGCAATTGAAAAATTGGTCAAAGGCATCGAGGCAGGCGAGCAGTCCCAGGTATTGCTGGGCGTCACCGGTTCGGGCAAAACCTTCACCATGGCGAATGTAATCGCCCAATTGGATCGCCCTACGCTGGTGCTGACCCACAACAAAACCCTGACCGCTCAGCTCTACGGCGAATTTTGTGAATTTTTCCCGGACAACGCCATTGAGTACTTTGTTTCTTACTACGACTACTACCAGCCGGAAGCCTACTTGTTTGTGACCGACACCTTTATCGAAAAAGACCTGCAAATCAACGAACAGGTGGACAAACTGCGCCTCCGGGCAACGTCCTCGCTGTTGTCGGGTCGGCGCGACATCATCATCGTGGCGTCAGTGTCCTGCATCTACGGTATGGGCAACCCGGAAGATTATAAAACCGGCATCATCCGCATCCAAAAAGGCTTAAAGATTTCGCGAAACGGTTTTTTGCACAGTTTGGTCAACATCCTTTACTCCCGAACGGAAATAGATTTCAAACGCGCCACTTTCCGCGTGCGTGGCGATACGGTGGACATCAACCTGCCGTATGTGGATTACGGCTACCGCATCACGTTTTTCGGCGATGAAATCGAAAACATCGAACGCATCGAAATCGAATCGGGCAAACGCATCGAATCCATGGATACAGCGGCCATTTTTCCGGCCAACCTCTACGTGGCGCCCAAGGAACGCATGCACCAGATCATCCGCGAAATAGAAGACGAACTCCACGGCCAGGAAAAGTACTTCGAGCGCGAAGGCAAACACATGGAAGCGCGCCGTATCCGGGAGCGCACGGCCTTCGACCTGGAAATGATCAAAGAATTGGGCTATTGCAGCGGCGTGGAAAACTACTCGCGGTTTTTTGATGGCCGTCGGCCCGGTACGCGACCTTTTTGCCTGCTCGACTACTTCCCCGACGACTACCTGATGGTGATTGACGAAAGCCACGTCACCATTCCGCAGGTGCGGGGGATGCACGGCGGCGACCGGGCGCGCAAGCTGAACTTGGTGAATTTTGGTTTCCGCCTGCCTTCGGCGATGGACAACCGACCGCTGAGTTTTACGGAGTTCGAAAGCATGACCAACCAGATTATTTTTGTGAGTGCAACGCCCAGCGATTACGAGCTGGAACAAACCGGCGGGGTATTTGTGGAACAACTAATTCGCCCCACCGGCCTGCTCGATCCGCCCATTGAAGTACGCCCGAGCCTCAACCAGATTGACGACCTGCTGGACGAAGTGCAACAGCGCGTGGTGCGCAACGAACGCGTGCTGGTGACCACCCTGACCAAGCGCATGGCGGAAGAATTGGCCAAATATTTTGCAAAACTGAACGTAAAGGTGCGCTACATCCACTCGGAAGTGGATACGATGGAGCGCGTGGAAATCCTGCGCGACCTGCGCCTCGGCGAATTCGACGTACTCATTGGCGTAAACCTGCTGCGGGAAGGGCTTGATTTGCCTGAAGTTTCTTTGGTGGCCATCCTGGACGCGGACAAGGAAGGTTTTCTGCGCAACGCCCGTTCGCTGACCCAAACAGCCGGTCGCGCGGCCCGGAACGTTAACGGTTTGGTCATTTTTTATGCAGACACGGTTACGGAATCCATGCAGCGCACCATTGACGAAACCAACCGCCGGCGCATCATCCAGATGGCTTACAATGAGGAAAACGGCATCACACCACGCACTGTGGGCAAAACCCGGGAAGAAATCCTGAACCAAAGTTCCATCCTCGACATCCGGGGCAAAAAAACGCAGGCCTACATCGAGCCGGAACACCCGAGCTTGGCCGCCGACCCGGTTCTGGCCTACCTCACCCGCGACCAATTGGAAAAAATGATGGCCGACACGGAAAAGAAAATGAAGCAGGCTGCCAAAGATTTGGATTTTATAACGGCTGCGCAGTTCCGGGATGAGTTGTTTGCGCTGAAGGAACGGGCGAAGACGACGGGGTGATTTTTTTTACTAATTTTGATCCCGAATGGGCACCAATTGCCCAATACCTGCACTAACCCAATGAAGTATTCTGACGAACAATTAATTGAAGCCATACGCAACGGAGATCCACGGCAACGGGATTGGGCGCTGTACCAGTTTTGCAACGAAGATTCCTTGCGGGGCTGGGTACTTCGCTACGTTGAAGACCATGGCGGCAACACCGAGGATGGCGAGGACGTTTTTCAAGAAGCTGCGGTGATCTTTGACCGGAACATCCGACAGGGGCGATTCGATGGAAAAAGCGCCCTGCGCACCTACTTTTTGGCAATAGCCAAATGGCATTGGGTCACTTATCGCCGTAAAAAAGACCCGGTATCTGAGCTGAAACCAGCGCATTACGACGGCGAGGTGGAGAGCGTGGATGCCCAGGTTTTTGAAGGCGAAAAACGGGAAATTCTGGAAAAAGCCATAGCCGAACTCGACACCCGCTGCCAGGAATTGCTGCAATACTACAAGCTTGACTATTCGATGAAAGAAATCAAGGAATTGTTGGGATTCAGCAGCCCGGAAATGGCAAAGAAACAGGCGTACCGTTGCCGTGAGCGACTTAAAGAGGTATTCGATCGGAATCCCCATTTGCTCAAAGCGTTAAATATCAGGACAAAAAATGAGTAATCGGCTACATACCGACAAGATAGAAGCATTTCTCACAGGGCAGATGTCCCCTGAGGAGTCTCGCTCCTTCGAACAGAGGTTGGCGCAGGACGAAGACCTTGCCATCGAGGTAGAGATGCAGCGACTGGAGCACGATGCCATGGAGTTGATGCTGGAAACTGACCTGAAGTCCAAAATTGCAAAGTGGAAGGACAATCCCCCACCCAACCCTTTTCCCGAACCACTATCCCCGCCGCCTGCACCTCCAACAGGTACAGGCGGGTGGAAACGGTGGCTGCCATTGTTGGGTGCTGCTGTTGTGGTATTGGGAGGTGTTTGGTTTTTTACGAGGCCGGGTGATACGCCTGTTGTAAGTCCTACCCCTCCCGTCAGGGCGCCTTTTGACCCGATGAAAGAACAAATACCGGTCGTTTCCAATGACCCAACGGTGGTGGAGCAACCCGCCACCCCAAAAGAAGACCCTAAACTTCCTGATGCTAAAGAACTCATCCCTCAAAAAGAAAGCGCCTACCTCGCCCTGGCGCTTAACGAGTACGAAACCCCTTCTTTTGACAGCGGCCAGCGCGGCAATGGCGCCGAAAAATCAGTTGTCGAGGAAGCTGAGGCTGCCTTTGATGGGAAACAATATGCAAAAACCATTGAGTTGCTGTCTAAGCCCGAAGCAGGCAACGAAAGCCAGGTGCGCTACCTGCGCGGACACGCCTATTTTAAGCTAAAAAAATACCAAAAAGCAGCAGCCGAATTCGAATCGGTGGCATCGAATGGGTTTGCTCCCAATAGCCAGGATGCGAAGTGGTACCTCTTGTTGACGTATCTTGCCCAGGCGCCTGCAGCGCGTGCGAACTTCCTGAAATTGGCAGAAGAAATGGCCGATGAACGCAATATGCATGCCAAGCGGGCGGAAGCCGTAAACTTATTGGAACAATTTAGGCAATTGAAATAAGACACTATTTAATAGCGCTCATGTCACCCACTGCGATGAACCCCGCCCAAAAAAACGGGTGCATCCGCACAGCGTCCTTACCATTCACCAATTTTAACTTGGCTGCCTGCAAGGCCGCATCTTTGGTGTTTTTGTCCTTTTTTCCTTTGCGCAATTGCAGGTAAAATTCCTTCATCAAATCCTTGGAGGCCGTGTCGTCCACAACCCAGAGGGTGGTCACGATGCTTTTTGCGCCAGCGTAGGCAAAAGCGCGGGCCAGACTGATGATGCCTTCCCCGCGTTGCAGTTCTCCTTGGGCGGTTTCGCAGGCGGAAAGCACCACGAGGTCGGCGTTGAGTTGCAGGTTGTAGAGATCGCGGACGTAGAGCAATTCGTTTTCGATGCTGTCCTTCACTTCAGCAAAAGCGAGGTAGGAATAGTCGCCCACCCGCGCGTCGGCGATGCCGTGGGTACTGAGGTGGACAATGCGGTAGTCACCCGCTACCTCGTTGAAGCGCTGTTCCGTGGCGTCGGCGTTGAGGTAGTAATCGCCTTTCCAGAGTTTGGCGGCAGTGGCGGTTTCTTCGCCGCTGGCCTCAAGTTTCGTGTACTCCTTTCGGGTCTCCACTTCTGTCAAAAGCACGGTATCCTGCCCATTGTCGAGGGTGTCAAACTCGATGGAAACGGTGCTGTCGGCTGTGGCGTAGCTGCCTTCGTAAAATGGCGCAAAAGCCACCAGCGATTTTGTCGGCAGTTGTTTGTGTTTTTTATCCTTCATTTCCCGCAACAGCGTGGCAGAGTAGCAATAACTGACGCGGTAGTCTTTGACAAGGAAGGGATAAGTAGCGAAGTTCGTTGCATTGCCTGGCGGGGCAGTGAGCAATGCCTCAAACGGCACGTAACCCAGCACGCCGTCGGG
>JALHRK010000191.1 GCA_022841505.1 Saprospiraceae bacterium
GGTGTACTTCAGATGCAAGTGAACCCGCTGCGACGGATGGCAATTCCACAGCTTATGCACTTGTCATTCATGGTGGCGCCGGCGCCATTACCAGAGCAGATATGACACCCGAAATGGAGCAAGAGTACCTGAAAGTGCTCAACGAAGCGCTTGATATTGGTGAAACCATCCTTAAAGACGGTGGCACCAGCTTAGATGCGGTTGAAAAAACAATCATGTATTTAGAAGATTCTCCCTTGTTTAACGCAGGAAAAGGTGCAGTGTTTACGCACGAAGGGAAAAATGAGCTGGATGCTTCGGTGATGGACGGCGCTTCGATGAAAGCAGGCGCTGTTGGCGGGGTGACGATCGTCAAGAATCCCATCCAGGCAGCGCGCGCAGTGATGGAAAAATCGGAACACGTGCTCTTAGTTGGAAAAGGCGCGGAGCAATTCGCACTGGAGCAAAAAATAGATACGGTCAGCCCGGAATACTTTTTCACCCAACCACGCTGGGATGCGCTGGAACGCGCAAAAGCTGCAGAAAACGAGCAGGAAGGCGCGCTGATGACCAACCCGGATTATAAATTTGGCACGGTCGGTTGTGTAGCATTGGACCGCAACGGCAATATTGTCGCAGGCACATCAACAGGGGGCATGACAAACAAACGCTGGAACCGCCTGGGCGACTCACCGGTTATCGGCGCAGGAACTTATGCCAACAATGCCACCTGTGGCGTCTCCTGCACAGGACATGGCGAATTTTTTATCCGGTATGCCGTAGCACATGATGTCAGCGCCATGATGGAATACAAAGGCAGCTCGCTGAAGGAAGCCGGAGAATTCATCGTCAACCAAAAACTCAAAAATGCCGGGGGCGAAGGCGGCCTCATCGCTTTGGACAAAAAAGGCAATATCGCCATGCCCTTCAATTCCGAAGGGATGTACCGCGGCTACGCCAAAGCCGGCGAACGGGTGGTTAAGATATATAAAGATTGATGTGATGATTTGAAGATTTGAAAATTTGAAGATGGTGCAATACCCCGTAGTGGTGTTCAATCTTCAAATTTTCAAATCTTCAAATTTTCAAATCCATTAGTGTGCTCCAATACCCCGTAGTGGTGTTCAATCTTCAAATCTTCAAATTTTCAAATTTTCAAATCCATTAGTGTGCTCCAATACCCCGTAGTGGTGTTCAATCTTCAAATTTTCAAATCTTCAAATTTTCAAATCCATTAGTGTGCTCCAATTGCCAGCGCGGGTTCATCCCCCGGTTCTGTATTTTTCGGTTCGTGAATTAAGAAGCAGGAAGCTGCGGCCAATACCATGCAAACACCGGCTAAAACCAAGGCATTGCGTGGGTCGTCGCCCAATAAGGACTCGTAATACAGGGGTACGGTCAACATGCCGATGAACTGCGGCACACAAATGAACCCATTAAAAATGCCCATGTAGACGCCCATCCGTTTGGGCGAAACCGCATTGGCGAGCATCAGGTAGGGCATAGACATAATGGATCCCCACGCAAGACCAATCAGGGTCATGCCCGAAAAATAAATCCACTTGTCGTTGCTCAGCAGCACACTGAAGAATCCCACGGCGCCGATGCTCAGGAACAAAGCGTGGGTGGCCCGACGGCTGCCCATTGCCTTGGCAATAGCGGGCAAAAAGATCGAAATCGTAAAACAGGAAATGCTGAACATGGCGAAGCATAAACTGCCCCAGTTTTTCCCTGCTTCAAAACCGGCAGGGTTAGCATCCGGGCTGGGGGCGTTAAAAGCATACTTTGCGGCAGCCAAAGAAAGGTATTGCCACATCAACGGCAATCCATACCAGGTGAAAAATTTCACCCACCACAGCTGGCGCATCACTACGGGCATTTCTGATAAAGAAGCTAAAATCTCTTTAAAAACGGGCAACAGGAGGAACAGATACACGCCAAGGCCAATGCCCGCAGTCCAGATAAACGCCTGGTTCAGGCCAACCAAACGCCAGGAAAAAAGGCCGGCCATCAATGCGGCGCCAAGGGTAATGGCTAAGTGCCAAAACGCAATGTTTTTCTTTTGTTCAGCGGTGAATGTCGGCTTGATTTTGTAATCTTCATTTTCCGGCGGGTATTCTTTAGTCGTGGCCATGGTGAAAAACACAGTCACAAAAATGGCCGCTGCTCCAATGTAGAAAGGAAATCGAACTGAATCAGAAATGCCGTTGCTGAAGTCACCCCCCACGGCCATAGAGATGCCAATGATCGGCAAAAGCAGGGGCATCAGGTTGGCTAAGGTCTGTCCAAAACCTACCATAAATGATTGTATGGCAAAGCCGGTTGGCCGTTGTTTTTTATTTAATATATCACCTACAAAGGCCCGAAATGGCTCCATGGAAGAGTTCAAACCTGCATCCAGCAACCACATCAGGCAGGCTGCCATGAATACCGATTTTGAATTCGGCATGAGCACCATGGCAATGCTGCCTACGATAGCGCCTATAAAAACATAGGGCTTTCTCCGGCCCCATCGTTTCGACCAGCTTCGGTCAGACAATGCGCCAATGATGGGTTGCAACAACAATCCTGTGAGGGGGCCGGCAAGCCATAACCCGGGAATATTGCTTTCTTCCGCGCCTAAGATCCGGTAGATTGGACTCATGTTGGCCTGCTGTAAACCAAAGCCATATTGAATGCCCAAAAAGCCGAAACTCATGTTCCATATCTGCCAGAATTTCAGGTCAGGCTTGTTTTGCATAATGATTGTTTTTGAAAATTGAAAAGTGCAAAAGAATAATGCCCAAACATACACAATTGGTGAAATATGAATAGCTTTTTGGAAACTATTCCTTTATCGCCTCGCTAAACTGGTATTCCAACCAAGTGCTGTTATCTTTGCGGAAAGCAAACCCGGGTGAAACTATGCATTTGAAGAACGCCGGATCACAGCGCCCTGACTTACTGCTTGGTACAGCCATGTGGGGATGGACGATTGCAGAACACGACTGCTTTCGCTTGCTGGATGTATTTTATGCAGCCGGTTTTCGCGGGATAGACGGCGCGACCAATTATCCCATCAATAAAATTCCGGGGGATTTTCGGAAATCGGAGCAGATTCTCTTACAATGGATCCGTGTTCACGGCATTAAAGACCTGCGCATCACCATGAAAGTAGGGAGTCTGGACAACCTCCGAAGCCCGGAATGTAACCTCAGCGAAAGTTTTTTATTGTTCTGCCTGGAAGCATACAGCAACCTGTTTGCAGAAAACTTAGATACGTTGATGGTGCATTGGGACAACCGCAAAGATCCGGACGGAATCCTGGAAACCATAGAAGGGTTGGCCGCGATTGTTAAAGCCGGCTACCGACCCGGGCTTTCGGGCATTCGATTCCCGGAGGTTTATGCTGCGCTGAATGAGCGGTTTGGCCTCAATTTCAGCATTCAGGTCAAACACAACCTCCTGCAATCCGATTATCCGCGCTATGCGCCGTTCCATCGCCAGCGCCGTTTTTTTGCTTACGGGATGAACGCCGGCGGCCTGAAATTAAGCGCAGATGCGTACCATGAAAATAGTTCGTTGAAAGTGCGGGGGGGCGATACTTCCAACACGGCCCCGCTGATAGCTGCACTCGCAGAATTCCTCAAAGACGCATCACCGCTCCAAAACATCAGCCATGCAGGTATATTGTACGCTTATGAACACCCGGATATGGCGGGATTATTGCTTGGGGTTTCCAATACAGACCAGCTATCCGACAGCCTGAATTTTTACGATGCACTCCGGCAGACCGACTGCCGGGATTTGTACCGCCGATTGCTCACCTTGCAACAACATTATGCGCCAACACTTTGACTTTGCAATCATAGGCGGCGGCATCTTCGGGGTGTACGCGGCACTTTATCTGGCGCGCCACGGGCAATCCGTTTGTCTTGTCGAAAAGGAGACAGCTTTGTTCCGGAAAGCCTCCATTGTTAACCAGGCACGGCTGCACAGCGGGTACCACTACCCCCGGAGTGTAGCCACTGCGCGAATGTCGGACGACAACAAAGCCAGGTTCACAGCAGAACACCGCGATTTTATCAATGCCGGGTTTGAAAAATATTACGCCATTGACCGGTTTGGTTCGTTCACAGACAGTCAGCAATTTGAACGGTTTTGCAACTTTATCAACATCCCCTGCGAGCGCATTAAAACGCATCCGTTGTTCAATTTTGAACGGATCGAAGCCTTGTATAAAACGGAGGAATACAGTTTTGACCCGATTCTGATTGCCAATTTTTACCGCCGGCGTTTGGAAGCGGAAAAGAAGGTTACGACGATGTTGCAAACCGCTGTGATCAACGCAGTGGCCGGCAACAATCGCTGGGAACTGAGCCTTCAACGCAAGGGCGAAGCGGAAATCATCCACATCACTGCCGACCAGGCCATTAATGCAACTTATGCCGGCAGCAACGCCGTAAATGCGCTTTTTGGAGTGGAGGACATTCCACTGATGCACGAAATTTCAGAGATGGCTTTTTTGACGGCGCCTCTATTGAGCAATATTGGCCTGACCGTTATGGACGGCCCTTTCGGGTCGCTGATGCCCTATGGCTTATCGGGGTTACTGTCCCTGTCGTCGGTGATCTATACCCACCACAAGGTTTCTTATGCCAACCTGCCAGCATTCGATTGCCAGGGGCAACAAAACACCTGTCGTCCCGATTTTTTGTCCGACTGCAACGCCTGCCCGGCCAAACCCCGATCCAACTATGCGAAGATGATTGCCCAAATGCGGCAATACTTCAGCGAAGAAGTAACCTTCCATTATTTTACTTCTTTTTTTACCATCAAATCCAAGTTGAAAGCCAATCATATAGACGATGGCCGCCCAACAGAGATAAGTCTGCTAAAAGAAAATCCACGATTTTATTGCATCTTTGCCGGCAAAATCAACTCTATCTACGAGATAGAAAAGGCCATTTCTTTTTGATGGCACTTTGCCGTTCAAATACAGTTTTAGCCTTGTATCCAAAGCTCTTACGAATATGACCAACAACAAAGTACATGTGTCTTCCGAGATCGGAGCACTTAAACGCGTGATCATCCATCGTCCTGATGAAGGCATTGCCCGTATTTCTCCACGACAATCCGAGGAACTCCTTTTTGACGACATTGTCTACCTGCCCAATATGCAGGAAGAGCACGATGTGTTTTCGGCGGTACTCCGCTCTTTTATGGGCGCTGAAAATGTGTTGGAAACCCGGCAATTGCTGTTTGAAGCGCTTAGCGAAGACGAAGCCAGCAAACAGGAGATGATTGACATGATCGTGGATTATGAAGAGCACCCTACAAGCTGCAAATCTTTGCTGCACAGTCTTCCGGAAGACGAATTGGCCGATGTGCTCATCACCGGTTATTATGCCAAAGACGACTACATCCTTTTCGATCCGATTCCCAACTTTATTTTTACCCGGGACATTGCCGTGACGGTGAACGACCACATGATCGTGACAAAAGCCGCTAAAGAAGCGCGTTTCCGCGAAAACTTCCTGACGCGGTTTATCATCTGGGCCCACCCGATTTTCAGGGGAATGCGGGAAGAAGGACGGATCATTAACCTGAATAAACCCGATATTTTTCCGCCCTCCAAGCGGGGTGAGGTGATTTCAGTGGAAGGCGGTGATGTCATGATTATCAATAAAGACTACCTCCTCATTGGCGCAAGCGAACGCACCACTCCCCACGGCATTCGTTCCTTGGCCAATGTATTGTTTGAGCGGGGGGTCGTAAAAAATGTGGTTCAGATCAATATCCCCAATGACCGCTCCTACATGCATATTGATACGGTTTTTACACAAATCAACCACAACCACATCGTTGCTTACAAACCCATCATCGTGGACGGGCTGAGTTCAACGGTGGAAGTCCTGAGACAGGATGGCAAAACTGGACTCTATCCTTCCGTGAAAGACTTCTTCCTGGAAGAAATCAACCCAAACATGCAATTCATCCTGAGCGGGAAAGGAGAATCTCCTTACCAGGAGCGCGAGCAGTGGACAGACGGGTGTAACTTAGTGGCGCTGAAACCGGGCGTTGCATTGACGTACGATCGCAACCCCAAAACGGAAGAAGCCTTTGAAGATGCAGGGTATCGGGTCGTCTGGGCACGCGACCTGCTCAAAGCGTTCGACGATGGTATTATTTTGCCGGAAGAAGTGAAAAACACCATTATTACCATGCCTTCCAATGAGTTGTCGCGTGCGCGTGGCGGATCGCATTGTATGACATGCCCGATCGAACGGGCTGAACTATAAACGACTATGCTGACTTATGACTACCCAAAGCGCGTGCGCTATGGAGAAACGGACCGGATGGGCTATTTGTATTATGGCAATTATGCCCAATATTATGAAATCGGGCGGGTGGAGTGGCTCCGCAACTTCGGCATCAGTTACAAGGAAATGGAAGAGGTGCAGGGCATCATCATGCCGGTGGTGTCTCTTCAAATGCGGTTTGTAAGACCGGCCTTATACGATGAATTGCTTAATATCCGGACGACCCTAAAAGCTTTGCCGGATCGTTTTGTAACTTTTCAAATGGAAATATTCAATGAAAGCAATAAATTGGTGAATGGGGGCACCGTTCGCCTGTGCTTCGTTCACTCGCCGAGCGGCAAATCGGTCTACGCACCTGATTTTTTGTTGCAAAAACTAAAGCCGTATTTTGAGAAAAATTAAGCTACCCGATCCGAAGAAAGTACAGGAGTCTGTGCTGCGCTGGAAATGGTTGACCAGGCTGATTGAGTGGTCTAAGTACCACTCGCTGCCCGGTTTTTTTAAAGTTCCGGTTTACGATGTTTCCTTGTTTGTATACCGGGAAGCCAAGCGCCAGGATTTGTTCTCCAGGGCAAATGCCGTGGCGTTCAGCTTTTTTTTATCCCTGTTTCCTTCCCTCATGTCCCTGTTCACCTTGTTGCCCTTTTTGCGGCAATACGTTTTCAGTTTTTTACCGGACAAAGGCGCAAATTTTGACGAAACCCTGAAATCCGAAATCCATGGGTTTATGCCGGGAGATGCCGGTGATCAGATTATCCTGTTCATCGAAGACCTCATCACGAACCCGCGGGTGGGGTTGTTGTCCTTTGGCTTTATTCTGGCTATTTATTTTGCTTCAAACGGAATGCTGGCCATGATGAAAACTTTTGAAAAGTCGGAAGAACGGTCTTTCAAAAAGCGAAAATCTATAGAGAACCGGGTGATTGCAATCTTGCTTACCTTCCAGTTGGGATTGCTGCTCATTGCTTCGGTTATTCTGATCATCATCGGCAACCTCATTATTGGCTGGGTGGCACACTACATTCATTTAGATGTGTTTTTTAAATGGACTTTGTACGTCATGCGCTGGGTAATCATTCTGATGCTGGTTTATACGGTGATTTCATTGATTTACCGCTATGGGGTGCCTACTTTGCGCAAGTTTCGCATGTTTTCGCCCGGAGCAACCCTGGCAACGATTTTATCGGTGTTGTCATCAGCGGTTTTTTCTTTTTACGTTGACCAATTTAGCCAGTACAATAAATTATACGGCAGCTTTGGGACCATTATCGTCACCATGCTTTGGATACAGATCAATGCCCTGGTTTTGTTATTAGGGTTTGAACTGAATGCGGCCATCGCCATAAACCGCGACATCCGTTCTGAGCATAATCCGGAATAAGGCTGCGAAACGTAAAGAAATCCAACTGCACAATTCAGCTATATTAAGTTCGTTAGAGCTAAAAAATTGCCGCATGAACAGAGCGCTACGCCTCTATCCCATTTTGTTGTCCTTTTTTATGAGCGGATTGCTCAGCCCAGCTTTTTCTCAGAAATACAGCAACGAGTTTTTGAACATCGGCGTTGGCGCAAGAGCGCAAGGGCTGGGGAACTCGGTCATTGCCAATATTGGCGACATCACCGCTGCTGCCTGGAATCCGGCAGGATTGGCTGGAATTTCACCAGACAAAGGGTTGCAGATCGGCGCGATGCACTCGGAATGGTTTGCCGGAGTAGGCAAGTTTGATTACCTCGGATTCTCCATGCCCCTTGCCAACAGCGAACGGCGCATTGGGGTGTCGCTTATCCGGTTCGGGATTGACGAAATTCCCAATACCCTCAGCCTTTACGAGGATGACGGCACCGTTAATTTTGATAACCTGCGCGAGTTTTCAGCGGCAGACTATGCCATGTTGCTCAGCTACGCGCAACCGCTGAAAACAAAAAGCGGTAAATTGCTGATTGGTGGTAACGTCAAAGTTATCCATCGCCGCATTGGGCCTTTTGCAACAGCCTGGGGATTCGGATTAGACGCCGGGGTTCAATACCAAACCGGCAACTGGCACCTGGCCGCAGCGGTCAAAGACATCACCAGTACCTTCAACGCCTGGGCTTTCAATTTCACCGAAAGGGAAAAAGAAGTTTTGGAATTGACGAACAACGAAATTCCAATCAGCAGCGTCGAGGTCACCAAACCTCAACTTACGCTGGGAGCAGCCCGGCGTTTTCAATGGAATAAAGTAGGATTGACCCCCGAATTAGACGTGGTGGTCACAACAGACGGGCAGCGAAATACGCTCATTTCTTCAAGCCCTTTCAGCATTGACCCGGCGTTTGGCGTGGAAGCAGATTACAACCAATTCCTTTTTCTGCGCGCGGGCGTGAACCAGTTTCAGCGCATCACCGACTTTGATGGAGAAAAAAGCCTGACGCTGCGCCCGGCATTCGGCGTCGGCCTTGTCATCGCGGGATTGCATATTGACTACGCTTTCACTGATCCGGGAGACAGCCAGAATTTGTATTCCCACGTAATTTCGCTGTTACTGAACGTCAAACCCAAAAATCGGGAATAAAGGATGTTAAAGTCTGCTCCGGGAGCTTGCCCCATTCAAAAATAATGCTTAAACTTGTGGACTGCATTTGTAGAAATGCACATTGCCACGCAAGCATCCATAGTTTCTGACCTAACATTATTCATATTTTGGTTAGATTTGATTTGGGTAGGGCGGGCCTCGATCTTTAACGAAAGTTAAAGATTCCCATCCGGGACAAGGGGATTACCGAACTAAATCAACTGCCTGAATCCTGTCCTATGAGGTCTGAACGCCCTCAATGCTTGTGTGGCTTTTTTTGTGTCTGTTTTTATAGTCCGATTGCTGCGTTATACGAAGGCCCAAAAAGCGTCATTTACCCGAGTAAACTCCGATTTTTGGGCCTTCGTATGCCTTGCACTCGAACTCTAAAGAACAGACACCGACTAAATATCTTACATTATTCTTCAATACCTGTAATTCAGCAAGCGTTTATACGTCCTCGCCATTGCTTCCTGAGAATATCCTAACCGGAACATATTGAACACAATGAAATTGGCTGCCTGAACCCGCAGGTAGCTATTGGTTTCGTATTTGCGCGCGGAAACCAGGACATCGTCCGGGATCACCTTAAATGGGTATTGTTTTCGGGCCCGGATGATCAGGTCGTAATCTTCCATAATCCGGTAATCGTCTCGGTAACCGCCAAGGGCATTAAACGCTTCCCGGGTAATGAAGAGCGATTGGTCGCCGCCTCTGCACCAGATTTGATTGAACCGGGTGAAATAGGCATTCATTTTCAGCATCCAACTGTCGGAGTCGAACCGGAACCGGAAACAGCCCACCGGATAACCTTCAGCTACGGCTTGCACGATTTTGTCAATACAATCTTCCGGAGGCAGGGTATCCCCGTGTACAAAATAGAGCAATTCGCCACTGGTTTGTTCCACGCCGCGGTTCATTTGCAAAGCGCGCCCCGGAGGCGTTTGAATGACCCGGGCCCCGGCTTTCGCTGCGATGGCTGCCGTTTGGTCTTCGCTTCCGCCGTCTACCACAATTAAATCGGACAGGAGGCCGTTGGTTCTTTTTGTCAGTCGTTCAATAACCCTGCTTATATTTTCAGCTTCGTTCAGGGTGGGTATGATGATGCTCACCTTCATAATAGATTAGTCGCTTTATAATGATGTACGAGATTTAACACAATTTTAGGGATTCATCTTGTAACTTTTTTAATCTCAGCCATTATATGATGGAAAGAACCGGAATAAAAATTGGCATGCCGATGTCCTTCAATTTACAAATAAGTCGTAGCCTTGCAAAAAACGGAGGGATGAGCCTCGGGCGAAAGACTGTTTCATCGTGGGAAATTGAGCAAGAGTGGCTGGAGATACAGGCGGCTCAGGGTGACCCTGCCCTATTCCGACCTATTTACAACCGCTATTTTGAGCAGGTGTTCCGGTTTATTCACCGAAGAACCGCCGATGAAGACCTTTCGGCAGATTTGTGTTCTCAAGTTTTTTTGAAAGCAATGCAGCGCCTGAATGAATACGCTTTTCGGGGGGTGCCGTTTTCCGCCTGGCTGTTTCGGATAGCGAGCAATGAAGTGTCCCAACATTTCAGGCAAAATAAAGCCGGCAGGGTAGTCAGCATCGAAGAGGTCCACATCGGAGAGGTGATGGAGGAAATTGATGAAGAACACAATGAAGCCCTGCGTAATAAACTACTGTTGGTGTTGAACGACCTGAATGAACTTGACTTGCAACTGATTGAAATGCGGTTTTTTGAACAAATGCCTTTTAAAGAAATTGCCGATATAACCGGAATGACTGAAAACAATGCCAAAGTTAAAGTTTATCGGATACTGGAACGATTGAAAAAAAAGCTCATTTCTTAAACACCCGAACATGAATTTTAATGAGCCGACTTTTTCCCTTTTCCAAAATTGCAGCGTCTATGAGTAAGCAATACGACATACGAATCAATCCCCAACAACCTTCGAGCGAAGAAATAGCGCGTCATAAAAATTTTGACGCCCTGTTGGAACAATACCAGCAGGCTAAAGTAACGCCTCAGCCCGGCGCCACAATCATTCGGTTTTCTCTGTTGATGCGGTATGCAGCAGCGGTCGCTGTGCTGGCGATCGCTGTTTACGGCGCTTTTGTTTTGATGCAACCTGCTGCAACGGACGTTCAGGCAGCTTACTTCGAAAAACAGCCCCATATCATCGTTCCTTTTGAACAACCCGAATTGACAAAACCAGCCGTTGCCCTAAAGGTCAATGCCAATAAAGGCGGGGTATTGGAATATCCGAGCGGATCGCGCCTGGTCATCCCTTCTGAAGCCTTCATGACGGACCGCGGGAGACTGGTAGAAGGCGAAGTAGACATCCACTACCGTGAAATGCTCGATTATGTTGATTTTTTCCTCGCTGGCGTGCCGATGCAATACGACTCGGCAGGTAAACACTACGATTTGGAGTCTGCCGGTATGGTGGAAATTTATGCTGAACAAAACGGCAAACGCGTCAATATGGCGCCTGGAAAAACCATTGCAGTCGAATTGGTCTCCTTTATTTTGAGGACGCCCAACAGCCAGATTCCCCGGTTTAATGTCTATAAATTAGATACAGCGGCCCGGCAGTGGGTTTATCAGGACGTCAACCATTTGCAATTGGTAGAAGACTACCTTGACCCAAATGATCCGGCGTACGACGTGAAAAAAGCCCACCTGGATGCCCTGAAAGCAATTGAAAGTAAAGGCATCCTGGAAATGCAGGCTTATCAGACCATGATGCCTGCTCCTGAAGCGCCTTCCAGTCCACAAAAGCATCAGGGCAAGCACCCGACCATTGAACTGCAATTTACGGACGACAATGTCATTTTTGAAGACCAGAATG
>JALHRK010000192.1 GCA_022841505.1 Saprospiraceae bacterium
GGAGGAGTTCGCCTGTGAAAGCCAATGAAGAAGTTCATAGGAAAGCCGTATGCGGGAAAACCGCACGTACGGATTGACGAGGGGGAGAAGCGGCACTGCCGCTTCTCTCTACTCTACCGAAATTAGATGACACGGAGTTTCACGGAGTAAACACGGAGTTTCGCTGAGTTAGGTGTAAAAACTCCGTGAAACTCCTTTAACTCCGCGAGACTACGCGTAATTTTAAACACGCCGGGCTTTTTTTCCAGCTTCTATTTTTGCCAGTTCCATCACCGAATACACAAACACGGAAGACCGGGGCGGAACCTCATCTTCTTTTTTTACAAAAATGAGGTGCGACATGCGGTCCTGGCTCAGTTTGACATTCGAATTTGGCGTAATCAGCAGCATCTGAAAATTCAGGCTGCTCAGCAAATCGAGCAGGTAGGTGCTGTTTTCCGGGTCTAATTTGCTGAAAGCTTCGTCTACCATGATGAAGCGGAACGACTTCGCGTTGCGGCTGTCGGCGCTGATGTTGAATTGATACGTCAGCGCCGCAGCCAAGACCGTGTAGGTTAATTTGGCTTGTTCTCCACCTGACAAGGCGCCCGTGCTGTCTAAGAGCGTACCAGGTTTTGGCGTATCGTCGTGGGTGTAGAATTGCTGGGTTCTGAACGTGAGCCAGTTGCGGATGTCGGTTACTTCGCGGCGCCAATCGGGGTCTTTATCTAAGCGCTGAATGAGTTGTCCAATGCGCTGTACGGTTGCGCGCAGTAGCTCCTGTTGCTCGTTTGGCGGTGCGAGGCGAAATGCGGCCCGGTCGAAATCCCAATCCTTCAGCAAGTGGTAAAACTCGCCAATCCGGCCTTTCCGGGTATTGGATTCGCAGACGATTTGCAAATAAGTATCGGCTGAATAGGGCAGGGTGCGCAGGGAGCGGTTGATGTTCGCGATGTTCTCGTGGTGATCGGCCAACTGCTCCGTGAGTTGTTGCTGAAAAACCTGCATGGCGTTGCCGATGTCATTGCCAGCCCGGGTTTCGTAGCGTTCGCGCAGGGCGGGCAACTGGTCGTTCTGGATGCGTTCGAGCAGGTCGGTGTACTGGCCAATGTGCGCGATGGCCGGGTGTTCCGGTAGGGCGTAGGTGTCGTCCGACCAGGAAGGGAACGATTCCAAAATGTCCTTTTTGGGGTTTTTGAACTGGCTCATCAGGAGCAGGAGTTCCTTTTCAATCTTGCTTTGCTGCTCCCGGATTTGGCTGATTTTACTGTTCAGTTGATTGCCTAAGTGCTGCTGGATTTTCCCAATGCTGTCGAGGTCCAATTCATCCAGGTCGCTCACCATGGGTTGCAACTCCCGCCAGGCCGGGCTGTGGTCGTCAAGGGTAGCTGCGTCGTTGCGTTTGAACCGCAATTCGGTGTGGCGGCTTTCGACCTCGCCTGTGGTTTTGGTTTGCTGCTGGAGGGTTGCATCCCGTTTGCTTTGGGCAATTTTTACCGCTTGTTGCACTTGTTGGTGCCGGGTTTGCAGCGTTTTGAGTTGTTCGGAAGATTGGCCCAATTGCTCGGATTGCGCAATCAATGCTGCAATGCGCTGCTCAGTATCTCCAAAATTGAGGGCGTTGAAGTGCTCAAAATCGTGCAAACGCGACAAGTCGGCCAGTTTTTGGTCGAGCTGGTGGATGCGCGTTTCAATGGGGCTGAATCGCTGATCCAGCAGCAAGAGTTCATTTTCCGCACTGCGCAGCAACTGTTCGGTTTGGCGCAGGTTCTCTTCGTTGTCCCAGCCCAATACAAACTGGGTTCGCAGCTTTTTCCGGTCGTCTTTTTGGTGCTGCTTGCCATTTTTATAAAGTCCCTCCGGCGTCAATGCCTGGGTATGTCTTTTGTAGACAGCCGTGTCGGAAGTGCAGTGGTGCGGATACCGGCGGTTGAGTTCATTGCGCAACCAGGGCGCAAAGGGCGATTGCGGTTGCACTTCTAATTTGTTAGCGGCCGTATCAGGACTAATGTCGTTGTTCAGGCTTTCGCCGGCGTTGTCGTCGGCTTCGATGAACCGCAACAGGACGCCCAGATCCGCGTCGCGCACCCGCTGTACAACTTTGGCTAAGTGGCGCGGCGGCACGAGCAGGTGGAGTGAAAAAGGCGTCAGCAATTTTTCGAGGGCGTATTGCCAATGCAAGCGCTCGGATTCTATCACCTGGGTCAGTTCGCCCACAAAAGGCAGGTCCGTTTCGGGAATGCCTTCGGCCTGGCAGATACGCGCCCGAACGTCAATCAGGTCAACGGGCAGGTTGTTCCGGCGGCGGCGCAGCGAAGCAATTTCCAGTTCGAGGGAAGCAATGTTTTGCTTGAGCTCTTTGCGTTGGCCCACCAATTCGTCGCGCAGGGCGTTCTGTTCCCCTTTTTGAGCTTCCAGTTCCTGTGCTTTGCGGTCTAAGTGCTTTTTTTGTTCAAAAAACAGCGCCGCATCCGGATTGGGCTCCAGGCCCAATGAAGTGGCTAAGGCGGCATACCGGCGGGCTTCGTGGAGTTGGCTCTCCCGGCGTTTTTCCAGTTCTTCCCGCTCGCGTTTCAATTGGTCTAAGCGCTGCCCGGCTTCGTTTTGCCGGATCTGGTATTCGATGTCTTTGTCTTCCTGGCGGAGGGCGTCCAGCTCTGAATCGAGCGCTTCCAGGTCGTCATTCAACAACCCGAGCCGGCCTTGTTTTTTTTCAATCTCTGTCTCTAAAAGGCCGACGTGTTGCTGTGCAAACCAGGGCGACAGGGCGCGTTGGGCGAGTTCCAGCCGGCGTAACTCGTCGCTTCCGGTTAACCACGCGGTGTGCTGTTGCACCAGCGGCATCAGCATTTGTTGCTGGCAGGTGGCTTTATCTAAGCTTTGCTGGGTTTCGGCAATGTCGGCGTATTCCTTTTTCAGGTGCTCAAAGTAGGTTTCCACATCCGTTTCATCCAGCATGTTTTCGCGGATGAAGCCGTCGAGGTTGCCCAGGACTTTGATGCCTGCCGTTTTGCCCAACAGGCTCAGCGGTTTGGTTCGGCCAGCCTGGCTGTTGCTGCGCTCCGGCGACCGCATGCCGATTTTTGGAATAAAATCCAGCGCGTATTCGGTAAACGTATCGTAGTTTCTTGCCTGAAAGTTTTTGGCAATCCCGCTGTTAAATTCCCGGATGTCTCCCCCAAACTGGAAGTGTTCTGCGATGTTCAGGGCAATTGGCGCGGTGTAATAGCGCTTTTGCACCTGGTCGTTTTTGAACCAATACAAATGCGCCAGGGTATAAAACTGGTTGTAATCTTTGTTGCTGAACACACCCAACAGAACGGTGTAGGTGCCCTCGCCCGGTTCCGTGCCGCGCAGCCGGTCTTTGCCCGCTTCTGAACGCCCATACACCCCGAGCACATAGTCTTCAGTACGGCGGATGCGCTTGCGGTCTTCAAAACCCGCTGACTGATTGTAAAACCGCTCCGGATTGGGCGTCAGCAACGTGATGAGGGCATCCACGAGGGTCGTTTTACCCGCTCCATTGGCGCCGCAAAGCAACGCGTTTTCGCCTTGAAGCGGCATGACGTACACGTTCTGGTGGAAAGCGCCCCAATTGAACACTTCCATGCGTTCGAGCCGGAATCCCGCCGTTTGGGCAGACGTAGAAAATAAAGTCAGTTCGGGTTGGTTCATGCTTCGATGGATGAGGCGATCGTGTTCAATAGATCCTGAAGGCTGTCGGCGTCAATGAACGCTTTCAGGATGCGGCGCACGTGGTAGCGGCGTTCGTCTTCGTTCTCAAGGGTTTCGGGGCCGATGGCTTCCAGGAACCCCATACTTCTCAGGTCTTCTACTGTTTTTTTCAAATCTTTCAAAAAGCGGTGCTGCGTGTTGCGCTCGCGGAAAAACAATTCCACCATTTCGCGGATTTCGCGCAGGCTCATGATGGGTTCCCGGCTGGCGGTGTCGCGCACGGTGTGTTCATCCAGGCGTTCGCGCAGCAAAACGCAAAGGATGGACTGATCGAAATTGAGGGTGCGTTTGCGCATTAACCGGGGGAGGTGGGCAAAATCTTCCTGGTCTTCTTTGTACTGCTTCAAAAAGGCAAAACCTTCGTTGCGGTCAACGATGAGTTGCAGGCCAATCTGCCCAAAATACCGGCGCAGGGGTTGTTCGTACAACTTGGTCAGGTCCTGCCAGTGGCGCGCTTCTTCTTCATAAATCACCCCCTGCAACAACTTGATGGCAATGGGGGCAAAGTGGTCGGGGGCTATGGGATCGGTATCGAGTAGTTCTTCCATTTTCTGTTGAATGTTAAACGGGTTATTTTACAAAAAACACCCGCGCGCCCTGCAAAAATTGTTCGTTGCCATCTGAATCCAGCGGCAATAAATCCTGTTCGCCGGGATCAATAAAATGGCGGTTGTCGGGCGCCGCGACAATGCTCAGGTACGCCAGTACTTCCGCCAGACCTTCATTGAGCGGGTGCTTTTTGAGCAAGTCCAGCAGGGTCATTTGACCGAAAGTCTCCAGCGCATCGGCAAGGTGCGCGTTTAACCGGGTGGTAATCAATTCTTCGCCATCCAATGCCAATTCCGGCCGATCCGACGATACGGACTGCGGCATCGCAAACCGAAAAGCGCTTTCATCCGGCTGCGGGTTCAGCTTTTTCTCCAAGGGCAGTTTTACGGCGGCGCGGTCGCTTCCGATTTCCCAAAAAGGGGCAGCCAGGTTGATCGGGCTGTTTGCAAAATCAGGATCCAGCACGGCGGCTTTGATGGCGGCAATGCGTTCTTTCAGCAGTTGCCGGTCGTGGGCCGTATTTTGCGCCATCATGCGGGAAATGCGATCTGCAATGCGCCGGTTGGCATCCATCACCGGGCGGGCTTCGCTCAGCAAGTGTCGGTGCAAGCGGGTCAGCAAGCGGTCGGAGTCGTGCGCGATCTCGTGTTCTTCCAGCACGTTGATTAATTCCTGCACGTAGTTGGCAAATTGTTGCTGCCGTTGCGCGTCGCGGAGTTCTTCGAAAAAAGCGTTGAAACTGATGCCCTGCGGTGTTCGGTCGAGTTCGTCGCGGGCGTCGAGCATGCTGCCGAGCAAGGCGCCTTTGCTGCCATCCTGGGTGGCTTGCTTGCGCAAAATATCGGTTCGGATGCGCTCAAAATTGCTTTCTACCGCTTTGAAGTCGGTGGAAAGGGCGCGCACCTGCTCCAGCAAGCCATCGTATTCTTCCTGGATGCGCACGGCATCGAACGGCTTGTAAGGCGATTTACCAGACTGAATATCTGTGATTTGGCGCTGAAGCTCCTGTTGCTTTTCGGTGAGTTCTGCAATGCGGTCGGCGTCGGTTTTTTCCCGGCTGTTTTCGATGACCCGGCGCATTTTTTCAAAAATATCATCGAGTCTTGAGCGGGCGCCTGAGAATTCGCGCTGCTCCAGGGTTTCCAGCCATTGCCAGGCGCGGGTGGGGTGTTCCGTCAGGCTGTATTCGTAGCGGCCTTCTGCATTGTTATCGCCCCGAAGGTAGCGTTTGTCGCGGCTTTCCCAGTCGCGCAGGAGGCGACGCGCGCGGTTCCGGTAGCGCTCAAACAGGGGGATTTCGCCTTCTTCCTGCTCGTCGAAGGGTTCAAGTTCCGTCCACTGCTCCAAATAATCGGCCAGCAGGCTGATGAGTTCTTCGCGGGCAATGCTCTTTTTGCCATCTCCAAACGCTTCTTTTAAAAAAGCCAGCGCCAACACTGCGTTTTTATCACGCAGGAGTTGGAGGGTATTGGCCTGATTGAAGAGGCGGTTTATGGAAGCAAGATTCATTCAGGAAAAATTAGGTATAGGCTGCTGTACGAATTTCTTACGGGGGGGTAAAAGTAGGCCCGCTACCGCAATCTACCAAGGGTAGGGTTCAGGTTTTTACTAACAAAAAACAGAAGGCATTCAATTGAAGCGGTAAGCTTCCGTGAACTTTTTGCCATCGCTATTGACAAATTGTTCATATTCTTCCCGCTTCAGGAAGTCTTCCGGATTTTTTTCAAGTTGGATCGTATCGCGGGTTTGGTTCAATTTCCCAATCGGGCCTCCAATTGTTTTGTTGAAGGTTTGATTAAAAACCCGGTAAGCTACGATCCGGCTGGGGAAGACGATGATGGTGTCGGCGCCGCGTTCTGTGGGTCTTAAGAAGGTCTGAACCGGATATTTTGCGTCTTCGAGTTCCTGTGCCTGCATTTGCCGGAGTATCCGGTTGTTATCGGCCTGGGTTTTTGCAAGCAATACTAAAATTGCGATCAGGGCAAGAACAAATACGGAGCCGATGTTTGCAGAGCGTGCGTAGTTGCCCGACATAAAGGCGGTAAGTGCCAGTATGAGCGCTACGATGAGCCCGATGACCGGCAGGAAAAACAGCAACCGGTACATCCAGGCGCTCGGGTCGCTGTCGGAGCCGGGGGCATCGAAAGAAAAGGCAAATAGGAACAAATACATAAAGCCCATGCTTACGATGAGCAGGCAACCCAGGATGAGCAGGAGAATGGCAACAATTTTCATATTATTGGGCTCTATACATAAATCTAATGCATCATATACCGCAAATCTACTTCTTTTTGCGGCTGGAAGGTAAAGGGTTCCTCTAAAACGTCCACCAATTCGGCGTGCTCAAATTGTCCCAGATTTTCGAGGTACAGGTAGTTTTCTACATAATGCGTATCCATACTTCTGCCGGTGATGGAATGCCAGTAACGGGCGTTGATGTGGATGGCTGCGCTTTTGCCAGGTGTCAGGGGCAGGATATCGAACTGGTCGCGCTTTTTTGAGCCAAAATGCGGGTAATAATCATCGCAGAGTTGAACCCAGAGTTCGCCTTCTTTTCGATGCAAATTGAGAAAAAAAGGCAGGTTATGCGTGCGGTGGAACAATTCAATCCACTCAGCTGAACGGAGTCTGGTCAGCAACAGGGTATCGGTGGGCAATTGCTCCACCTGTTTGAGCAGGTCGTGTCGCAAAAAGAGGTTTCCCTGTCTGGCATACCCATTGGTCAGGATCACTTTTTTTTCCCATTCTGGTAAATGCGAGGTCAGGGCGCGGTACTCGGCCTTGTGCCAGACAATTTCCTGGGGCACGTATCGAAGCACCGTAACAGGGTGGCGGAAGGTATGTATTGCAGCAGTTTTTTTCATTTTTTCATTTTGCTTGAGGCAAATATTTCAACTAACCCTCCATTAATGATTTTAGATAAGCTGCCATTTCGGCGTGCCCTTGTTCTAAGGCAAACGACAACGCCGTATCCCCGTTCCCATCGGCGTAATGAACCCGTGCGCCGTATTTCACCAACAGTTTTGCCATGTCGAGTTGGTTGCGGTAAGCGGCGTGCATGAGGGGCGAAGCCGCCTTTTTTCCGGCGTTATGGACGGTGCTGCCGGCTTTGATCAATAATTCGGCAGCCGCAAGATCGTTGGAACCGGCCACCCAGAACAAAGCGTGCCTGCCGCCTTCTGCATAATTGATGCCGAAATTACGGGCTAAAAAGCCCAGCAATTCAGCATCCCCTTCGATGGCCGTGTTCATGATGAGGTCGAGGGTATGATCGCCGCCACTGATTTCGTCTAAGCGGCGCCGTTCGGAATAGAGTCGGGCTTCGTGGGCACTGTCGGGGATTTTTTTGCCGGATTTATGCTTCATTGGACTTTTAAGATTTCTTGTCGTAAAATTCTGGATTTTTGACGAATTGCAGCTACAATGAAAACCAACTACCTGCATTTTTGAGGCTCACCTAAACCTGTTATTAAGAATGACACCGACTAAAGCATCACGTACATTCGTGAACCCACTTATCAAGGACAAAGCTACTTTTTTAGAAACATCCTCTGAAACAGGGGGTAAATTTACCCTGATTCAAATAGAATTGGGTCCCAACGGAGGTAACGGACTTCACTACCACAAAACTTTTGACGAAACCTTCATCGTACAGGAAGGCGTGCTGGGGGTTGAGGTAGACAATCAGATCCTTCAATTGAAAGAAGGCGAATCTGCAACGGTTCAAATGGGGCAATTACACCGGTTTTTTAATCCTTCCGCTACGGAAAAAGTGGTTTTTAATGTTTTGATAGAACCCGGCAATTCTAATTTTGAAAAAGTAATTCAAATCGTTTACGGCCTGGCGGCCGATGGGCGTACCACCTCCAGCAGCGTGCCCAAAAACATCTACCACATGGCATTGATTGTTCAATGGGGCGATACCAACGCTCCCGGCTTTTTTACGGTCATCGCACCTATCTTAAAGTGGCTGGCGGGCAGGGCGATCAGGAAGGGGATTGATCGGGAGCTGTTGGATAAATACGTAAAGATTTGACGGAGTGTCTGTCTTTATAGTCCGATAGCTGCGTTATGCTCGGCCCCAAAATCGGTCATTTACTTAGGTAAACTCCCGTTTTTGGGGCCTTCGCATGCCTTGCTCTCGAACTCTAAAGAACAGACACCGACTCAATGGACGGACACTATACTGTTGCATCATTCTCCAAAAACATTCATCACATCCACCACGCAGTCCCCCAACTCAAGCATCGCATTAATCAAAGCAATTTGCGAAAAGCAATTCAAATCTTCTACCCGAATAGATGTAGGGATCAAACATCCTTCCCGAAGCAGGCACTCCCGCTGAATGCCTTGCAGCAGCGGCGTTTCGGGGGTATACCACGCCTCGCCGTCGTAGAAAGCTAAATTGCTGTAAGAGCTGTCGGTCAGCAACCCGTTTTTTACAATCAGGATGTCGTCGCAATCGCCTTTTTGAGCGAACAGGTGATTGAGTGTGCTGCGGTCTTCGGACTTCCAGGCATAGTCGATGGCATCGTCTGCAACGAGTTTCAGGGTACGGATGGGGCGGGGCGTGTAGGGCAAAAATTCAACCTGGAGCAATTCCTGGCCATAGATCACGCGGCATTTATAAATCCCTGTTTTGCAATGCGCGGGCACCTGCAACCAATCCTCCAGGGGTAGGGTAGGAGGGGCGTCCGGAAAAAAATGCTGCCGGGTGCGCTGCAAACGGGCTTCATGCAAGGGCAGCTTGCAGGGCCGGCCGTTCTGTATTTTGATCGTTTCGATGAAGCGGGACATAGACTTTGTCAATGAGTTCCTGGTATTCTTTTTCGGGATCGCTGTAAACGGTGATGCCGCCGCCGCTTTTGTACAGCAAACCTTCCTGCGTTTTTTCTATGAAGCGGATCATGACGGCGCTGTCCACATTCCGGCCGTCGAAACAACCGCAGACGCCGGTGTAGAAACCCCGTTCGTAGCGTTCTGCCGCTGCGATGATCTCCAGCGTTTTTTGTTTAGGCGCCCCGCTGATGGAACCCGCCGGCAACAGTTCGGAAAAGATATCGCCTAAGCGATGTTGATAATCCGGGGGCAATTGGCCGTGGATGCGGGAAGACACCTGCAATAGGTCCTTTTCGGACGTGGTCAGGCGCTCCATGTAGCGGTAGCGTTCCACCTGCACCTGCGAAGCCACGCGGCTCAGGTCGTTGCGGATGAGGTCTACGATGGTGGCGTGTTCGGCTTTTTCTTTTTCGTCGTCTAAGATGCGCTGGGCGGCGTTGGGCAGGCTGGCGTCTATCGTGCCTTTCATGGGGCAGGAAGCAATGACGCCGTCGTTGATTTGCACAAACGTTTCGGGGGAAAAAACGACAAATTCATCGCCAACCCTAAGTTTGTAGCGGGCTGAGCTGTATTGGAAAATTTCCTCCAGCGTTAAGCTGGTGACAATTGGTGTGGGGAAAGTGAGGTTGGTGAGAAAAGAATTGCCGTTGCGTTGCTGGGTGACAACCTCCTGGAAGGCTTCGCGGTAGCGGGCATAAGCGACCGGGTATTTTTCAAACCAAATTGCTTGATCGGAAGGCAAAACGGACTTTGCCACTGCGTTGCCTTTTTCGTTGAAATTGAAAGCAATGTTTTTGGCGTCGAGTGTTTCTAAAGGTTCTACCATCCATTGTTTCGCCTCAAAATCAATCAAAAACAAAAAAGGGGTGCCTGATGCGCCGAGGTGGTTCATCAGGTCTTGGCCTTTTCTTTTTGTAATTGTTTTGAGCGATGGATATTTCAACATGCGCAGATTAGAATTAAAGAATAATTTGGGTCTGCCAACTGAAGTTGGCGACCACGAATGACCACTAATCCATAAAACTATTCTCCGACAACAACTTCAGCAACACCCCGTTCGTCCAGCCGAAGCCATCCTGAACCGGGTATTCGCCGCCGCCGGCTTCGAGGGTCATGTCAAGTACGTTGTATTTTTCCACCATTTTGCCGGTGTTTTTGTACACTTTTACGTTCAGGTGCATCCAGCGCTGGCGGATGTTTTGCGCCAGTTCGTCGTTGCCGTATTTTCTCAAACCCTGGATCGAAATCCACTGCAAAGGCGCCCAGCCGTTGGGGGCATCCCATTGCTGTCCCGTTGCATTGGCCGTTGTGACGATGCCGCCGGGTTTTAGTAACTCGCGCTCCAGGACAACAGCAGCGGATTTGGCCTGTTCCGGCGTTGCAATGCCAAAAAACAGGGGGTACATGCCGGCTGCCGAAACGACGTCCGTGCGTTTGTTTTTTATGAAATCATAGTCCATAAAATAGCCTTTTTCGGCGTCCCAGCAATAGTTAATCAGCACTTCTGCACGTTTTTGGGCGATGTCGAAGTAGCGTTTTGATGCGGCCTGGTCGCCTTTTTGCGAATGCGCTTTGGACAGGGTCATTTCCAGGTTGTAGAGCAGCGCGTTCAGGTCAACGGGGATGATGTCGGCGGTGTGGATGGTGGTCAGCGTTTTGCCGTCGGCGAGCCAGCGGCTGCTGAAATCCCAGCCCGACTCGCAGGCTGCGCGCAGGTGGCGGTACACTTCTTCTGCCGGGCGGCCACTTTTACCTGCCGTTTGCAGGTCTTCGCGGTAGCTTTCGGCACGCGGGGTTGCGCGGTCGTCCCAATAGCGATTGAGAATGGCGCCGTCTATGAGCCGCACCACGCGGCGGTGGGTCGGTTTCCCATCTGACAGCGTGGAACTGCCGTCCATCCAAAAATTGTATTCTTTCTCCAATTGGGGCAGGTATTGCGCCAGGGCTTCATTGCCTTTGGCTTCTGCCAGCAAACCGGCCATGAGCGCAAAAAATGGCGGCTGCGAGCGGCTGCTGTAGTAGGTACGGTTGCCGTTGGGGATGAAACCGAGTTCGTCAATCAGGTAAGCGAAATTGTCCACCATGCTTTCCATCATGTCCACTTTGCCCGCAGACTGCAAGCCCAGCATGGTGAAGTAGCTGTCCCAGTAATAAACCTCGCCGAAGCGGCCGCCGGGCACAACATAAGGGTTGGGCAATGGAATCAGCGTACCCGTCGAAGCGCTGTCTGCATGGCGCGTGAGCACGTCCCAGAGCGCATTGATGTGATCCTGGGCCGAGCGCGTGGTGTCGCTGACAAAACCGCTTGCAAATTTATGCGGCGGGTCGAAATACTGGAGGACAAAAGCGCGCAGGTCAAAATCAGGCTGGTTTTTATTGGCTTCATAGGCCTCCATAATCTCTTTTACAGACACTTTCGGGGTGCAGTCGGCAAAGGTTTTCCCATCGGGAAAAACGCTGCCAACCTGCACCGCAATGAACAAGTCGCCGTAGACTTCTTCCGGCGAGGGGTATTTGGCGGTGGCTGCATCATTGGCAGCGGAATCGTTTTTGCAGGAGGAGGCGCAGAACGCAAAGAA
>JALHRK010000193.1 GCA_022841505.1 Saprospiraceae bacterium
GCAATTCTGTTAACATGATCAATGGTCAATAAAGAAAAAAAGAGATGAAACGCTCCTTCTGGTTATTGTTGCCGGTGTTTTTTGCCGGCTTGTCGGCTTTTACATCAACCGAAACTTTGCCGCTGAAATTGGCTTTGCTGAAGTACAATGGCGGTGGCGATTGGTATTCTAATCCAACGGCCCTGCCCAATCTTGCCAAATTTTGCTCCCAGCAGTTAGGCATTAATTTCGATCCGGAAAACGCTGTGGTTGAGGTCGGTAGCGCTGACTTGTTCAACTATCCCTTTGTACACATGACCGGCCACGGCAATGTTGTTTTTTCAGATTTGGAAGCTGAAAATTTGCGAAATTACCTGATGGCAGGCGGCTTTTTGCATATTGATGATAACTTTGGCATGGATCCTTACGTCCGGGTTGCCCTGAAAAAAGTATTCCCGGAACAGGAGTTAGTCGAGCTGCCCTTTGAACATCCGGTCTACCGCCAGAAATTTACGTTTAAGAATGGTTTACCCAAAATCCATGAACACGAAGGAAAAAGCCCACAGGGATTTGGCCTGTTTTGGGAAGGTCGCTTGGTTTGCTTTTATTCCTTTGAGTGCGATCTTGGCGATGGATGGGAAGACCCCCAGGTACACAAAGACCCGGAAGAGATCCGTCTTCAGGCTCTGCGCATGGGCGCCAATCTGGTGCAATATGCCTTTAGCGGCGAATAACGTTAGCTAGGGGCTGCTTTTTAGTCAGGTGTCTGCTCTTGAGAGTTCGGGAGCAAGGCATGTTGCGTCCCAAAAACGGGAGTTTACTGAGGTAAATGACCGGTTTTGGGACGAAACATAACGCAGCTATCGGACTATAAAGACAGACACTAGTTAGTTCCACAACAAATTGCGGCGTTGTTTCACATAACGCTTAATGTTGAGCCAAAAAGCTATCGCGAGATAGATAATGAATGGAGAGCCCAGCGTAATAAAGGATGCGTAGATAAAATACATGCGCACCCGGGCTGAAGCTACGCCAATTTTTTCTCCGAGGTAGCTGCACACGCCAAAAGCGGATCGTTCCAACAAGTCTTTGAAGTAGTTAATCATCCATGCTGTTGTTTGATATCTTTAAACGTTGAAATGCCTTATAAAGATGCTTGATAACAGCGCAAAGCAAAAAAAGATGTATGATTCGCTGCAAATTTAAGCATTCCGGCGCCTTTTTGCGAATCGTTCCTGAAAAGAAGAGGCAAAGGGCAATTTCGGGATGTCTCAAGATTTGAAAGATTCCCCAATATTTGCCCTTTGCCTCATGCACCTTGCCTCTTTCTTGCCCTTACCGCACTATTTCCCGCAAAGACAAGTCGGCTGGTGCCCAAAACTCTCCCCCATCGCGGGCCAGGCATTGGCGCTGCCTTCCATTTCAAAATAGAATTGACTGCGCTTACGGTCGTAATTGCCAATTTCGTTTAAAGTATCGGCATCATAAAGCCGGCCATTCAACATCACATACCGAATTGCTTCCGTATGCTGAATATTGGTTAAAGGATTTTTGTCGAGAATGACCAAATCGGCTAATTTCCCTGCTTTTATGGAACCGATTTCCTTGTCCATTCCCAGGTATACTGCGCCGTTGATGGTTGAAGCCTTCAGTGCCTGCATTGGGGTCATCCCGCCTTGCGCAAACATCCACGTTTCCCAATGCGCGCCAATGCCCTGAATCTGGCCATGCGAGCCAAGGTTAATGTTGACACCGGCGTCCTGAAGTTTTTTACAGGATTTGGCAGTCAGGATATGGCCATTTTCGTACTCTTCGTCCGGAATCATGGTGCGATGGCGCGCGCGGCTGTCTATCACCGGGCGTGGCGTGAAATTCAGCAGTCGTTTCTTTTCCCACACATTGGTCTTTTGGTACCAGTAATATTCGCCGTTCACTCCGCCGTAATTTACGATCAAAGTGGGTGTGTTGTGGGTTTTCGTTGATTTCCAAAATTGCAACACATCATTGTACAAGGGCGCTACCGGAATGTTGTGTTCGATGCCCGTATGCCCGTCAGCTACCATGGTCATGTTATGAAAAAAATGCGAGCCCCCTTCGGGTACAACCAATATCCCAAGTTCCCGGGCAGCCTGAATGACCTGCTGGCGTTGATCCCGGCGCGGCTGGTTGTAACTTTTTACGCTGAACGCGCCGTAGGCTTTGGTTCGGCGAAGTGCAGACCGTGCATCTTCGAGGTTGTTGATCACTGCTTTGAAGTCCCCTTCAGCTCCATAAAGAATGGTGCCCGTAGAAAAAATACGGGGCCCCAGCATGGTTCCGGCCTTCACCATTTCAGCCTGAGAAAAAACCATCTCGGAATTGGAAGACGGGTCGTGAACGGTGGTTACCCCATATGCGAGGTTGGCATAATAATGCCATTGCTTCTGCGGGCTGATGCCAAATCGAAAGTTCCCCACGTGCGCATGCACGTCTACCAAACCGGGCATAATGGTTTTGCCACTGCAATCAATAATTTTGGCGCCACGCGGAATTGTCACCCTTGACGAAGGCCCCACTGCTTTAATCCGGTTGGCTTCCACAACGATGGTTCCTTTTTCGATCACCTGATCACCTTCCATCGTCAGGATGCGCGCGTTTTGAAATGCAACGATGCCTTCCGGTTTGTCCGCAGGTAAGGTTAAGCCTATTTTTAACCCAACCGTATCCACCGGCGGGATGCTGTCTACCGCACCTTCCAAAAACAGGAAACGATTGGTCAACGGTTCCGAAAAATATTCCTCTCCAAGCGTCCAGTGCAGGGTTTTGCTATCTGCCGACCAGTGGAGGTTAATCCCGGCATCCCGTGCAACCTGGGCGACAGGAACGGCTTTCGTATTTGCCGAAAGGCCAATGGATTGTCCCGGCATGGGCATTGGTGCGACATACACTTTGTACAATTCTGTGAAAGCAATCCAGCGGTTGTCAGGGCTGGGCACGAATTGGTTGGTGTATTGGGTGTTAAAAATCACTTTTTCATCGCTGCCGTCGGGTTTTACACTTTTAAAAGCTTTGGTCAGGCTGCCGAACAGGTATCCGCCCGTTTGAATAAAAATGCGCTGGCCATCGGCTGTAAACTGCGGGTTTTCGCCTTGCGCCGTCACAAAAGCTGCTTTGCCGCCGCTGGCAGACATGGTGTAAATGCCCGGTTCTTTGCAAAATGCAAACCCCTGGTGGTCATTGCCGTCTTCTTTGCGGTAAACAAGCTGTTTTCCATCGGGTGAAAAAGATGGGGTGCGGTAGATGCCTTTTTCGGTGGTCAGTTTGGTTGATTGCCCGCTGCGCAGGTCTAATTTAAAAATGGCGCCCATGGTCTCGTCGTTCCAGGTCACATAAACGAGGCTGTTGCCATCTGCGGAAAAAGCAGGTTCGTATTCTAAGTCGGTAGCTTTGGTCAGTCGCTCGGGTTTGCCGTCCGGCAAGGCTTTTTTCCATAAATAACCGGCAGCATTAAAGACCAACAACTTGCCATCCGGAGCCGTTCGGGCCTGGCGAATGACGTGTACATCAAACTGGTCGCTAAACACTTTGTTTTCAAAGCGAACGGTTTCGGCAAGTCGGTGTTTGGCATTCACCTGGAACGGAATTTCAGCAGCCTTACCGCTGTCCGAGTCCACTTTCCAAAGTTTACCTTTCCCCCAAATGACGATGTGCTTGTTGTCAGGCAGCCAGTCAAACCCTGTATAGCTGCCAAATATCGTCCAGGCTTCCTGCTGGTCTTTGCTCAGACCATTCCATAGTGGAAACTCTTCTCCTGTTGCCAGGTTATGAACCAAGAGTACACTCTCCGTACGCATTCTTCTTACAAACGCCAATTTTTTTCCATCTCTGGATATTTGAGGGCGGCAACCGCTTCCAACAACCTCTTCTACTTTTCCTTCCTGTTGGTCGTACCGTCGGATGGCAAAAATCTGGTTGTTTGGATCTTTATTGTATTGAAAAAAGCCGCCGGGATACATATCTTCGCTGAAATAGACATACCGGCCATCCGGTGATACAGCAGGTTCATTAACGTCCTGTTGGTCATTTTTGCGTTTGGTGAGTTGCACCCCTTCCCCGCCACTTATGTGGTAAAGCCAGATTTCTCCGGCACCGGCAGAACGTTGAGAAGTAAAGTGTTTTCTGGCGACAAAATACTGGCCGTCAGCCATCCATTCCGCATTATTGAGCAGGCGAAAGGTTTCTTTGGTTACTTGCTTGACGTCCATCCCGTCTGCATTCATCACCCAGATATTGTCTCCACCCCCAGCATCACTCGTGAACAGGATTTTTTTTCCATCCGGGCTGAACCGCGGCTGAACTTCCCATGCAAGGCCCTGCCTTAGCACTTTCGCATTGCCACCTGAAACCGGCATGATGTAAATATCTCCAAGCAGGTCGAACACAATGGTTTGCCCGTCGGGACTGACATCGAGATTCATCCAGGTTCCTTCCTTTAAATCAAAGGTGACTTCTTTAAATGGCCCCGGCGGGTTGTTAACATCCCACTTCGGCTCTTCTTTTTTTTGTGAAAAAATTGCGCTGCTCGTAATCAGCGAAACCAAACAAATTAGTGAAATTCTTTTCATCTTAGTCAAGTTTTACAGATAAAGTACCTTTCCTTCCAAAAGCCGGACGGCTGAACTAATTGCCGACAAGATAGTGATTTCTGAATTTCAAAACAGGGGGAGTCTGCCTCCCGTCAACCAATTCTGCTTCCCAAAAACAGACCGATCCAAATCGCCTGATTCCCTTATGAACTATCCATTAAATAATTTTCAGCTAACTTATTTTATTCTGCTATATTTCACCCTGTTTATTCTAATTTTTAAGCGAACTTAAACCAACAACAATGAAGCGACTTTACCTAATCTTGTTCCTGGCTTTCGCCGTTCAGGCGATGAGCGCACAATCCGTTTGTAAAGGCACGGTAACCGATTCGGGTGGCGAACCCATGATCGGTGTCAGTATTTACGAAAAAGGGACAACCCGGGGCACCGTAACGGATGCAACAGGCAGTTATTCCATTGATTGCAGCACGAATGCAATGCTCGTTTTCAGCTATGTCGGTTACGCCACGCAGGAAATTGCGATAGAAGGCCGTACAGATCTCAATGTTACTTTACTGGAAGGCATCACGCTTGCGGACCTTGAAATTGTTGGCAGTCGAAGCCTCAATCGTTCGGTCACCGCTTCGCCTGTAGCCATTGACATCATTGACATCCGGGAGGTCACCAACAGTGTGGGACAGCTTGACCTGAACCAGTTGCTACAATTTGCCGCGCCTTCTTTCAACGCCAATCGCCAATCGGGCGCAGACGGGGCTGACCATGTAGATCCAGCTACCTTACGCGGACTTGGGCCTGATCAAACACTGGTTTTAGTCAATGGCAAACGCCGGCACCAGTCTTCCCTCATCAACCTATACGGTACCCGCGGCCGGGGGAATACCGGAACCGACCTCAATTCCATTCCAGCGGCTGCGATCGAGCGCATTGAGATTCTCCGGGACGGCGCCTCTGCTCAATACGGCTCTGACGCCATTGCTGGGGTAGTAAATATTGTGCTGAAATCAAGTGCTGACGAGTTTTCCGGTAATGTAAATCTGGGCGCTCATAAAGCAACGAACAATGGAGACCGCAGTTTCGACGGCGAAAACCTGCAAATCAACGGAAACTACGGATTCAAAGTAGGCGACGGCGGATTTGTGAATGTCACCGCAGATTATTGGGACAAAGGTCGCACCAACCGCCGCGACCCGGGGTTGTATCGTCAGCAGTTTGGAGATGCCCAGGCCACCAATTTTGGGGCTTATTTTAACTCCCGAATCCCCATTAGCAAAAAAGCCCATTTCTATGCGTTTGGCGGCACCAATTTCCGAAAAACAGACGCTTTTGCCTGGACCCGCGACCCGGGTAGCTCCCGCAATGTGTTGTCCATTTACCCCAACGGTTTCGACCCGCACATTGTATCTGACATCACTGACAAATCCATGTCTGCCGGAATTCGCGGAGACTTAAATGGTTGGGATGTTGATTTTAACCATACCGTTGGGTCTAATCGCTTCCACTATTACGGCGAAGGTACGTTGAATGCTTCTTTGGAAGAACGCTCCCCTACCCGTTTCGATGACGGGGGATTTGCCCTGAGCCAGGCGACGACTTCGCTCGACTTTACGCGTTACTTTAAAAATACGCTCAAAGGGGTCAACGTAGCATATGGCCTGGAACACCGGGTGGATCGTTATGAAATTTTCGCCGGGGAAGAAGGATCCTGGCAAACGTATGGCCCGGTTGTTTTCGCAGTAGAAGACGGCGATACGATTTACCGTCCCGGTGGCTCGCAGGGATTTCCGGGATTTAGTCCGGCCAATGAGGTCAATGAATCCCGTACGAACCTGGGCGCTTATGTGGATACTGAATTCGACCTGAGTGACCGGTTCATGGTGGGCGCAGCACTCCGGTTTGAAGAATACAGCGATTTTGGCAGCACGTTCAACGGCAAACTTGCCGCACGGTTGCAGGTAGCGAATGGCGTTGCGCTTCGGGCTTCTGCCAGCACTGGATTCCGGGCGCCTTCTCTTGCTCAGATCCATTTTAATTCCATCTTCACTGATTTTGTTTCCGGAGTAGCAGTTGATAAGTTTCTGGCGCGCAACAACAGCCCGATCACCCGACAACTGGGCATTCCGGCACTGAAGCAGGAGCGGTCAGTAAATGCCAGCGCAGGGCTTACTTTCAATTCAGGCTCATTTTCATTGACCGTAGACGGCTATTATGTGAAAGTGGAAGACCGGATTGTACTGACCGGCGATTTTACGTCCGATGATCCGGATATTGGGCAGGAATTGCAGGATATTAATGTGGGAAGCGCACGTTTCTTCACCAATGCCGTCAATACCAGCACAACCGGCGCCGATATTATTCTGGCTTATGCCTTGCGTTTGGGTAACGGACATCGGTTTTCTGCTACTTTAGCCGCGAATGTGAATGATATGAAAATTGATCAAATCAATACCAGCGATAAGCTGAAAGGCAAAGAGGACATTTATTTCAGTAACCGCGAGCGGCTGTTTCTTCTGGCTTCTGCGCCAAATACGAAAGGTAACCTGGCCCTGGAATACAAAACCAGCCGCTTAAGCGCCAACGCCCGCCTGACGTATTTCGATGCAATTACGCTGGAGGATTATGTGGGGGCTTTGGATGTTTACGAAGCTGCAACGACGCTTGACCTCAGCGTTTCGCTGGAATTATCCCGCAATTTGCGGTTAACGGTAGGCGGCGCCAATATCCTGGATGCTTATCCTACCATCCAGGATGTAGAAACCGAAAGTGGCGGCCGGTGGGATTCTGTGCAAATGGGCTTTAACGGGGCATTTTATTTTACCCGGCTCGGGTTTAAGTTTTAGGGATGATTTGAGGCGTGAATAGTAAAAGGCAAAAGGCAAGTAGCAAAAGGCAAATCACCTTTCGCACCTTGTCTTTTGCCTCCTTCGAAACAATTTTGTTCAGCGTTTCAACAACCGCTACTGCATAGAGTGAAGGGAGATCTGATTGCCTTCCGTATCCATAAAAATGGCAAAATACCCCATATCACTACCAATCTCCGTTTTCGGCATAACAACGCTGCCACCTGCTGCTTCTACCCTGTTGAGGACATTATTCAGGTCACTGCCTCCGTTCAAATAAACTTTCGTGCCCTTGCTGCTCGGCTCGCACCCTTCCCCAAAACAAATGGCGCCACCTACGCCGCCCGCATTTTGGTCGTAAGGCAGCATGCCCATCATGAACGGGCCCATTTCCATTTCGGGCATTTCATACGCAAAGATGGCGCTGTAAAATTGTTTTGCGCGTTTGAAATCAGCTACCGGGATTTCAAACCAGTTGATTGCATTGGTGTGCATTTCCATAATGATACCTGTTTTAGACGGGTGAATAAATAATACGGCCTAAAGATAAAAATTACTTAAAACATAATGTATTTAACTAAATGCTTTTAAAAACATTTATTGTTAATGCGTGAGCACGAAGCCTTTATTAACAAATTCCTCTAATTTCTGCGTACCTTTGCGCGCTGTTAGCCTCGGCAGAATAGCATTTTTGTTTATAAGGGGCACAAAATCAAGTATATGGGGAGTATTATTGCAATTGTTGGCCGGCCGAATGTCGGAAAATCAACCCTTTTTAACCGACTGATCGGCTCGCCTAAAGCTATTGTGGACAATATAAGCGGGGTGACAAGGGATCGCCAATACGGCGTTTGCACCTGGAATGGAAAAACCTTCACGGTGGTGGACACTGGTGGTTTTGTTCGCGATTCGGAAGATGTTTTTGAAGCGGCGATCCGTTCTCAAGTAAAAACAGCTATTGAAGAAGCAGCCATAATTATATTTATGGTGGACGTAAGCACCGGGATTACCGACCTTGACGAGCAGGTTGCCGACTTGTTGCGCCGCTCCAAAAAACCGGTTTTGCTGGCTGTTAACAAAGTTGACAACGGCGATCGGATGCTGGAAGCCAACGAATTCTGGAGCTTAGGCATCGAAGAAACTTTTTTCATCGCTTCTGTTTCTGGCAGTGGTACCGGCGAATTGCTGGACGCAGTCACCAGCCGGATTGAAGAGGACGAAGATGTAGTTATATCGGAAATCCCCCGAATTGCCATTGTCGGCCAGCCAAACGTCGGCAAATCATCGCTCACCAATGCTCTGTTGGGGGAAGAGCGCAACATCGTAACAGAAGTGGCCGGGACAACCCGTGATTCCATTCACTCTAAATATACCAAATACGGAAAAGAATTCATCCTGGTAGACACAGCCGGTATCCGAAAAAAAGCCAAGGTCCACGAAGACCTTGAGTTTTACTCGGTCATGCGGGCTGTTCGGGCAATCGAGGAAGCAGATGTATGCCTGCTGATGATTGATGCCCAAACCGGAATGGAAAGTCAGGACATGAGTATCTTCCGATTGGCTCAACGCCGGAATAAAGGAGTCGTAATCTTAGTCAACAAGTGGGACCTGGTTGAGAACAAAGAAACCAATACGGCCAAACGATTGGAAGAGCAAATCAGAAAGGACATTGCCCCCTTCACGGATGTTCCGATTCTTTTCATTTCCGTCCTTGAAAAGCAAAGGATTTTTCAGGCAGTAGAGGCGGGGATGACGGTTGCTGAGAACCGAACCAAAAAGATTAAAACTTCAGAGTTGAACAATGTAATGCTCGAAGCCATTGAGAAATATGCGCCTCCTGCTTATCGCGGAAAGCTGATCAAAATCAAATACGTAACGCAATTGCCGATTTATTACCCGGCCTTTGCATTCTTTTGCAGCCACCCGAAATACGTCCGGGAGAACTATAAAAACTACTTAGAGAACCAGTTGCGAAAAAATTTCGACTTCACCGGCGTACCTATCAGTATTTTTTTCAGGGAAAAATAGGTTCAGTTGGCAGTTGCACGTTTTAAAAGAACAAGGGGCAAATTTGCAAGTAGGCAAAGGGCAAACAGGCAATGGCGAACTTGCCTCTTGCTCATTTGCCTGCTTGCCCCTTGCAAATTTGCCTTTTGCCTACTTTTAAAAAATCAGACTTGCACCAAAACCTCCGCCTCCAGCTCCACTTCCACCTGATTGCGAAGGATGTCTTCCATCGTTTCCCGACGGCGGATGAGGTAGTCTTTCCCTTCATGAACCAGCACTTCTGCCGGTCGCAGCCGGGAATTGTAATTGGATGCCATGGAGAAGCAATACGCTCCGGCGTGATGCAGGCAGAGGATATCTCCTTCCTGAATTTCTGCAATCCGGCGGTTTACACCAAAAGTATCCGTTTCACAGATGTAGCCCACCACGGTGTAAAAACGCGGCTTGTCTCCCGGTTTGGAGATATTGGTAATTTCGTGATACGCGTCGTAAAACATCGGGCGAATGAGGTGATTCAGACCCGAGTCGAGACCGGCAAACACCGTTGAAGTAGTCTGTTTGATGACATTCACCTTTGCGAAAAAATAACCGGCTTCGCTCACCAAAAACTTACCCGGCTCGAACATCAGGGTGAGGTCGCGTCCGTAACTTTCGCAAAATTCGATGAAGCGTTCAGAAATTTTTTCACCCAGCTCCTCAATATTGGTTTCCACATCGCCTTCTTTGTACGGCACTTTAAACCCGCTTCCGAAGTCAATGTAATCCAAGTATTTGAAATCTTTTGCAATGTTCAGCAGGATGTCCGCCCCTAAAATAAATACATCCGCATCGAGAATACCCGAACCGGTGTGCATGTGCAGGCCTTCAACTTTTATTCCCGTAGCCTCTACGATCCGCAACACATGCGGCATCTGATGAATGGAGATACCAAATTTGGAGTCAATGTGGCCAACCGATGTTTTGCGGTTTCCGCCGGCCATGATGTGCGGATTGATCCGGATACAAATCGGCACTTCGGGATGCAGTTGACCAAACTGCTCTAAAGCAGAAATGCTGTCAATATTGATCCGAACCCCCAGTTGAACGGCCTCCTGAATCTCCTCTATGCTCACACAATTCGGAGTAAAAATGATGTCATTGAGCGCAAATCCAGCCTTGATGCCCAGGTGCACTTCCTGGATAGAAACCGTATCGAGCCCTGCCCCCCACTGTTTAAATAATTTGAGCAGGCTGAGGTTGCTCGAAGCTTTACATGCGTAATTAATCTTCAGCTTCGGAACATTAAAAGCATCCAAAATGCGCTGATATTGGCGTTCAATGATGGCGCTGTCGTATACATACAGCGGACAACCATATTTTTCGCACAAAACGAGCGGATCTACGCCGCCGGTCAGCAAATAACGGTTGTTGTTCAGGTACATTTCCTTTTGTTAGTGATGAAAAAAATGCAATTTTGACGCAGGCTTTCCCCTTACGTCATCTATTTCTGAAAAATAGCCGCAAAGATAATAATTTTCAAAGGGGAAAAGTTTCACACCAAAAGTGTTGAAGATAACATCTATCTGTCTATCAAGCTTGTTGCGCCGCTGCCTTCAAGTGAACCGAAGAAAAACTTCCGCGTGGACGAAAAAACATTGATCGCTGCCTGCAAACAGGAAGACCGGAAAGCGCAACAAATGTTGTTTGAACGCTATTCGCCCGTTATGCTGGGGGTTTGCAGGCGCTACCTGAAACGGGAAGAAGATGCGGAAGACGTATTGGTTGAAGCGTTTTATAAAGTATTGACCAACATCAACCAGTTCAGGGATATGGGCAGCTTTGAGGGGTGGATTCGCCGCATCGTGGTAAACGAATCCCTGATGTTCCTCCGTCGCACCCACGCGCTGCAACACGCACAGGAGCTGAATCCCCAGATTGACGCTGGGGAAAACGCATCAATCGAAGAAGAGATCAGTGCCCGGGAATTGCTCAGCTATTTAGATCAATTGCCGACTGGCTACCGAACGGTCTTTAATCTTTACGTACTGGAAGGAATGAAGCATCGCGAAATCGCGGAATTGCTTGGCATCAGCATCAATACGTCAAAATCTCAATTAATCCTGGCCAAACAACGGCTCCAGGAAATTCTGATCCGCCAGCGATATCCGCTTCAATGAATCGTTAACGCATTCGAGCACAAAAAAAACAACTATGAAAAAGAGAAGAGACGTCTTTGACG
>JALHRK010000194.1 GCA_022841505.1 Saprospiraceae bacterium
CGAAGCGACGCCGCCTTCCAGCAAAGCTCCGGTATTGGCCCAGGTTTGGGTATTTTGCACGAATTGAGTCAACGAATACTGTTGCCCCATTTTGAAGACCATGATGGGGGTTACCTTCGTGCCGCTAACCGTTACGGTATTTATATTAAAGGTAAATCCGCTGATCGGGAGCTTGTCGTCAAGCTCCAGTTGGTCCCAGGCGTTGATCACCACAAACCCCTGGTTGTTCATCAGGGCAGTGCTTAATTGAGTATCTAAAATACCTTGTTCGTTGGCGTGGATGCGCAGATAATTGACCCCCGATTTGGCCAGGGTGAGGCTATTGGGCGTGCCGGCCAGTTCGCCAGCTGGGTTTACCCCAAAAATCAATCCATTGGATGACAAAGCATTCCCTTGGGTAAAAGGGGCGCCCTGGTTGGACGATAATACAGGCCCAAGGCTGGCATTGGCCGCAGCCGACAGTCCTGCAAAACGGACTGCTGACAAAATTTTCTGATCAAATAAATGAGCGTTATCTAATATAGTAGTCGAATTGGGACTAAAAAATTTTTGCAGAAAATTGTAGTACAATCCGCATGGAACTGCCGGAGACGCCTGGCCTGCCGGAAATGGAAAATCTCCAATTTTCACCTCCAGCAATTCGGCGATGTTGTAATTGTCGCCGCCCTGCGAAACCCCATAAAAGCTCATAGCAGCGGGTTGTGAGAAATAAGACCAGGAACCGCTTTGGGAAGGTGGGTTGATCCGAATCCAGGGGGTCAGCAGGGTACTGTCCAACAAAGCCACCGGCGTGTTATTCTCTGCTGAAGTGCTGAAAGCGGGGCTGTACGCCGGTTGGTTTGGAACAAGTTGCAAGGTGCAGCCTGTCCCAATTTGCATAAATTCAATCGCAGACAACCCGGGCATGACCTTCGAAATGCTTTGTCCAGCTGGCAACTGCAAAGTAAAAGAGCCGTAGGGCGATAAATAATAGGTTTTTGCAGCCGCATCCAATACGGTGAGGTAAAATCCCGGACTGCCCCCGGAAGCGGGTTGGAGGCCAATGGAATCTCCGGTAGTTGACAGCGCATTCAATTGATTCCACTGGAATACGCCCGGCGCCTGCGAAGGGTCAACCGGCTGGAAAAAAGTTTGAGCGGGGTAAGCAGGATAAAACCAGTCCAATTGTACCAAAAAATCAGCGCTTGGCGGCGCGTTTGGCGCAGCCGGGCCAAATACCGGAAAGATTAATTTTTGTAAAATGCCTTGTGCATTTTTGAAATAGTACCGGATGGCGCCCCCCCAAATATTGTCGCTCGGCCCGTTGATAAGGGTGTACAGCGTATTGATATTCCAGGCTTTAGCCAGAAAAGCAAATGTCCCGCCTGCCTGAATCCCCGGAACGGCTGTGTCTTCGGGCTTTGGCGCCTGGGGTGCAATGGCAAAAGGAATCGTAATCTGCGTACTGCTGTCTAAGGTCAACGAGGGCTGGGAGGCATTGTAAGGGTTCACCAAAATGGTTCTTCCCGTCGGAATTGTAATGGTAGCGATTTGGGTTCCCGCATCAATTGTCAATCTTGGGCCGGGTCCCGGGCTTGTGGTGTATTGTAATTGAAAATTCGCAAAAAACAAATTTAGCCCCGACAGCCCTCCTGTAGCTTGTCCGGGCGGCGGATTTTTGTCGGGTGCTGGTATTTGCAAATTAGCCTGAACGGATAACTGGTTCGCATTGACCTGATTGACCCAAAACAGAGAAATGCCCGAAGTTGGATTCCCCAGTAAGCCAAGCAGATTATTTGTGATCCCGAGGTTAGCCGTATCGGCAAAAATGTAGTTGCCATTTTTTTTCAGGGTATCCGAAAAGCTAATGCTTTGATCGGCTATTGGCGCAAAATAGTACAAATAGCAAGCCTGAGTACTACTGGCGCCTGCCACCGCATACAACGTGTAGGTGTTGTATTTTTTCAACGCGTTGAACTGAATAGAGCCTGCACTCATGGATTTTAGGTTTATTAAAAAACAAATAAATGAACCCTCCATTTATCGCAAAAACCGATAAATAAGACAACAAAAATTTAATCTATTGACTTGCAATAGAAAAAAACCGCAAAGCCTGTTACCATTTGGAACAGCGTTTTACCCGCATCATTCCAGGGCAGCAAAAAATAACAATTTATCCGCCTACAGTGTGCCGGCGAAAGGAGCAAAAATTAAATAAAAAGCAGGGTAGTAAAACGCATTGAATTGAAGTTTCAAAAGTAGAATTTATTTTTATTTATTCAAATAGTGTCTGATTAAAAAAAATAAAAAAAATAACCTTACCGATATTTTAAGAGGTAGAGGTACCCTACCGTAAACTCTATTCATTATTTTTATCCCAATGAAAAAAACCATACTCCTATATGGAACCCTGTTGGCCCTTCTCGTTTGGGCGTTGAAGTGGATGGAATACCGCTACATTCTGCGCGATTTGTCATTACAATTTTATTTAGGATTGGTGGCGCTGCTCTTCAGTGGATTGGGTATTTGGGTTGGCATCAATTTACTGAAACCGAAGGCGCTAAAGCAGGAACAGGAAGTTCAGGTTCCGCCCTCCCCTATTGTCCCGGAGGAACTTTTGCGCGAATTTGGCATCAGCCCCCGCGAATACGAAGTCCTGCAACTGATGGCAGCCGGGCTTTCCAACCAGGAAATTGCCGACCGGCTGTTCATTTCACTCAACACCGTAAAAACGCATATTTCCAACCTTTTCCTGAAATTGGACGTGCAACGAAGGACACAGGCGATTCAAAAAGCAAAGGAAAAGGGATTGATGGCTTCTTAACCTCCCCGCTGGCGCTTACGCGGTAACTGAGCGAAGTCGAAGCTCCGCCTCGCGTCTCCTATTCGTTGGGTTCCGCCCAATTCATCCCCATTCCAAAAATCTCCTTACTTTTACCCACCACATCAAAAACACAACCACCATGCGAATACTTTGCCTTTGCTTACTGCTCATTACTTCGTTCATGCCTTTAACCGCCCAGGACCTCTCCCAATCCCCCTGGCATATTCAGGCAAAAAACATTGACCCCGCCAACTATTACGGCATCACCGTCGCCAACGGCATGGTGGGTCTGGTGTCGTCGCCCGAGCCCATGCGCGTGAAAGACGTGGTGTTGAATGGCGCGTACGACTACTACCAGCGCGGTCGGGTTTCGAATATCCTCAAGACGTTCAACCACGTGAACATGAACTTAGACGTGGACCGCCGCCGCATTGGTCGCCGCGACATTTCCAACTACGCCCAAACCCTCGATATGAAAAAAGCAGCGCTCACCACCACGTTTGACGTGGGCGACAAAGTCAGCGTGCGCCATACCCTGATGTCCTTGCGCCACCTGCCGTACACGGCCATGAGCATCGTAGAAATTACGGCCAAAAAAGACGTGGAAATCACGCCGATGTCGGTCATCGAAGCGCCCGACCACTTAGCCGATGTCCGCAATTATTACAGCGAAATTGACCGGCCTCACGTGCTGATCCAGTTGCTGACTTCGGTGGCGAACAGCCCTTCCGGCAAGCTCAAAGTGGCCGCGTCTACCAGCTTCATCTTCGACGAACCACACGGCAGCGAGCCGAAAGTGATCCACGAAGACTGGGATTACAACATGCACTTAGCCAAGTTTTACAAACAGCTCAAAGCCGGCCAGACCTACCGCTTTGCCGTTGTTGGCTCGGCGGTTTCCAGTGCAGATTACGGCGACCCGCACAACGAAGCGGAACGCCTCACCATTTTTGCCAAACTCGAAGGCGTGAATCGCTTGCTGAAACGCCACGAAGCCGCCTGGGAAGACCTCTGGAAAAGCGACATCCTCGTGGAAGGCGACCTCGAAGCCCAACGCGCCATCCACTCCGCCATTTACCACCTCTATTCTTTTTCGCGCGAAGGCATCGCTTACAGCTTGTCGCCAATGGGACTTTCCGGACTCGGCTACAACGGCCACGTGTTCTGGGACACCGAATTGTGGATGTACCCGGCTGTGCTGGCGCTGCAACCCGAAATCGCCCGCTCCTTTTTGGAATACCGCTTTAACCGGTTGGAAGCGGCGCGGCAAAACGCGTTTTCGCACGGCTACAAAGGCGCCATGTTCCCTTGGGAATCTTCGGCGGAAGGTTCGGAAGACACGCCGGTTTGGGCGCTCACCGGGCCATTCCAGCACCACATCACCGGTTGCGTAGGTTGGGCGTTTTGGAAATACTACCAGACGACCCAGGACAAAGAATGGCTGCGCACGCGTGGCTACCCCGTGCTGAAGGAAGTGGCCGATTTTTGGGCAAGCCGCGTGGAGCGCAACGGCCCCGGTAAATACGACATCAACAACGTCATCGGCGCCAACGAATGGGAAGAAAATATTGACAACAACGCCTTCACCAACGGCATGGCCATCACGGCGCTCCGCTATGCAACACAGGCGGCCCGCGTGCTGGGGCTGGAGCCAAATCCGGATTGGGAACACGTGGCAGCCAACATTCCCATCCTCAAATTCCCAGACGGAACGACCCGCGAAAACGCCACCTACAACGGCGTAACGATTAAACAAGGCGACGCCAACCTGCTGGCATACCCGCTAAAAATCGTGTCCGACGAAAAAGCCATCCGAAAAGATCTGGAATACTACGAACCACGCATGTCCCCCGAAGGCCCTGCAATGGGACACTCCGTGCTGGCCACCCTTTACGCGCGCCTCGGCGACGCCGAAAAAGCGCACGAATTGTTTGTGCGCAGCTACAAACCCAACGAAGTGCCACCTTTTGGCGTATTGGCAGAAACAGCGGGCGGCACCAATCCGTATTTCGCCACCGGCGCCGGAGGAACCCTGCAGGCGGTATTATTCGGTTTGGGCGGCCTGGAAATTACCGATGCGGGCATTGTGCAGCTGAAAGCAAAGTTGCCCAAAAAATGGCGCTCCCTGAAAATGACCGGCATTGGAAAAGACAAAAAAACCTTTGAAGTAAAGTGAAGACGCACGAAGCGTACATGCGCCGCTGTTTCGACTTAGCCCGGCTGGGCGCGGGCAACGTTTCTCCCAACCCGATGGTGGGTGCCGTACTGGTGCATCAGAACCGCATCATCGGGGAGGGATTCCACCGGCGATATGGGCAAGCCCATGCCGAGGTAAACGCCGTCAACAGCGTGCGCGCACAAGACCGCCATTTGTTGCCCGAAGCGACGCTCTACGTATCGCTGGAACCTTGCTGCATTTTTGGCAAAACGCCGCCTTGCACCAACCTGATTCTGGAACATCGCATCCCCAGGGTAGTCATTTCCTGTTTGGATCAAACGCCGGGCGTGGCGGGCAAGGGGGTTGAAATCCTGCGCACCGCTGAAGTGGAGGTTCTTACCGGCGTTCTGGAAGCAGAAGGACAACGCCTGAGTGCTATCCGCAACACCTTCGTAACGCAGCAACGGCCTTACGTCATCCTCAAATTTGCACAGACAAAAGACCGTTTCATTGGTCCTGAAGACGGTAGACAGTATTGGATTACCAATGCTTACACTAAACGTTTGGTACACCGCTGGCGCAGCGAAGCCGATGCTATTTTAGTGGGAACCAATACCGCATTAAGTGATGATCCGCAGTTGACCAACCGGTTCTATTTTGGAAAATCGCCCTTGCGGGTCGTATTAGATAAGTCCTTAAGACTGCCCAAAACGCTGGCGCTTTTTGACGGTACTCCTACTTTGGTGTTTACAGAACGTACAGATGTCCTTGGCGGTAACCACCTGGAATACGCTTCCATCGCATTCGACCAAAACTTAGTGCCGCAAATCCTGGCACACTTAGCCGAAAAAAAATGTACCTCCCTGATTGTAGAAGGTGGCGCACAATTGTTGCAAGCTTTCCTCAATGCGGGAATTTGGGATGAAGCACGGGTTTTTACGGGCGCAAAATACCTGTTCAAAGGCATTCCTGCGCCGATCCTACCGGTGGCGCCTGCTTATTCACAAGTCATTGCCGGCGATTTGCTGGAGGTGTTTTTTAATCAGCGTTCGTAGGATTATCTCTCTGGCCTTCACATTTTTTCAGGTAAGATTCGATGAACCCTGCAATCACTTCCAACGCCGTATTGAAGTGTTGGTTGTTGTTGATGACGATATCCGCTTCGTCCATATAAGGTAGGATATAGCGCTCAAAAGTGGGCAACACGTGTTTTTCGTAGCGATAGAGGACGTCGTCGAGCGGATAATTGCGCTCCACCTGGTCGCGTTTGATGCGCCGGATGACTTTAAGGTTTTCTTTGGCGTGCAAAAAAATTTTCAGGTCGAGCAGTTTCCGGATCCGCTTGAAGTGAAAAACAAAAATCCCTTCAACGATGATGACCGGGGCAGACCGAAAAGTCAGCATTTTGGGGGTTGCCAGCTTGTTGTTAAAAATGTATTCGAGGCGCTCTACTGTTTCACCGGCTAAGAGTCGTTCCACGTCTTTGGCGAAAGCCTTTTTATCAATCGAGCGGGGCAGGTCAAAATTTTGGACGCCGAGGTTATCAATGAATTGCTCTTCCCGTGGGCGGTAATAGTCGTCCTGCGAAATCAGACAAACCGAATCATCGCCGAAGCGCCGCTTCAATTCTTTGACAAAAGTTGTTTTGCCGGAGCCACTGCCCCCGGTAATCCCCAAAATAAAAGGCTTCATTGATCGCTGTCGTGCTGGTGAAAGATAGTGTCGCAGCAAAGGTAGCAATCTGTTTTTGGAAAATTTCTTTACATTTGGCAAGTTTTGCCCTGCTTGCGGGCGGAATAAGATCTTTCAAACACAAAACGAAAAACCGGCTATGGATTGGATATCAGGAATTTTGAGGGGACTTTTGGGAATGACAGTGCTGTTGGCCATCTGTTGGTTGTTGAGCAACAACCGCAAAGCCATCAACTGGCGCATTGTAGGAGCGGGTATCCTGCTCCAGCTTGTTTTTGCGATTCTGGTACTCAAAGTGCCTTATGTCAGCTATTTTTTTGAAGGCATTGCGTCCATATTCACCAAAATCATTAAATTTTCGGATGCCGGCGCGGCTTTTTTATTTGGCGGTTTGGTGGATAAACAGGACACCTTTGGGTACATCTTCGCTTTTCGCGTTTTGCCAACCGTGATGTTTTATTCGGCCTTGTCTTCGGTGTTGTATTATTTTGGCATCCTGCAAAAAATCGTTTACGGCATTGCCTGGGTGATGAGCCGCTCTATGCGTCTATCAGGGCCGGAGAGTTTGGCCTCAGCCGCAAACGTATTCATCGGCCAGACCGAAGCGCCGCTTTTCATCAAACCTTACCTCGAAAACATGTCGCGTTCGGAATTGCTTTGTCTGATGACCGGCGGTATGGCCACCATCGCGGGCGGGGTATTTGCGGCCTATGTGGGCTTTTTGGGCGGTTCAGACGAAGCGCAGCAACTTTATTTTGCCAAGCACCTGCTCGCTGCTTCCATTATGTCAGCGCCCGCTGCAATTGTTGCCTCCAAAATGTTGTACCCCGAAACCGAAAAAGAGGACATCAACGACCACCTCAAAATCGAAACCACCCGCAGCAGCAACCTGCTCGACGCAATTTCCACCGGTACTACCGATGGCCTGAAATTAGCGGTCAACGTTGGCGCCATGCTGATTGTCTTCACTGCGTTGGTTTACATGTGCAACTATATCCTTGAAAATTCAATCGGCCATTGGACGGGTTGGAACGAACAGGTCGCCGCCGCAACCAGTGGCCGCTTTACCGGCTTCAATTTCACCTATATCCTGGGCTTGATCTTTTCTCCATTAGCCTGGATTTTGGGCACCCCTTCCCAGGATATGCTACTCGTTGGCCAGTTGCTCGGTCAAAAAACCGTGCTGAACGAATTCGTAGCGTATGGCGAATTGGGTAACTTTCGGGAAGCGGGTATTACCATGCACCCCCGTTCGGTAATCATCGCCGTTTATGCCCTATGCGGTTTTTCAAACTTTGCTTCCATCGGCATTCAAATCGGTGGCATCGGTGCTTTGGCCCCCGGCCAGCGCAAAAACCTGACAGAGCTCGGGTTCAAAGCCCTGATTGCGGGGTCTATTGCGTGTTTTCTTACCGCAACCATTGCCTGCATGATGATTGGCTAAGTGTCTGTCTTTATACTACATAAGCAAATGGCACTGGACTAAATGAATGGCACAAACTGGTGTCTGTTCTTTAGAGTTCGAGAGCAAGGCACGCGAAGCCCCCAAAAGCGAGAGTTTACTCGCGTAAATGACCGCTTTTGGGGTCGAGCGTAACGCAGCTATCGGACTATAAAGACAGACACGAACTACACCCGACCTAAAATCCGCCGGATTTGCCGCCGATGCCGGTTCAAATGTGACGCAAAAAAGGAAAGCATCTGGGCAATCGTCATTCGACCTCCACGAGGGTGCCGGAATGCCTCTTTGGCGAAAATTTCATTGGGCTGGGCTTCGAGGAAAGCGCGCAAAGCGGCCCGACCTGCCCGCCATTGTTGAAAAACGGCCTCCCGGTCAGAAACAGGTGGCAGTTTATCCTCGCTGATAAACGCCGGCGCCTTAAATTTTAAACCAGGAATGATCTGACTCAGGTTCAACAACCAGGTTCTGATTGCCGATCCAATCCCGGCTTTTTTGATCGCTGACGGATCGCTCAGTTTCTTTTTCAGGTAGTTTAATGACCCGGATTCAGCCATCATAACATGGTTGACGACCTGCATGACAGACCACTCCCCCGGAGCAGGTTTGCGGTTAAGTTGTTCAGAAGTATAAGCTTTCAAGCTGTTTTCTAATTTTTGAAGGGCTTCATCTAAAGCATTCAGATACTGTTCTGTTCGACGATCCATTTTTTATTAATTTGACAATGAATTGATTGCAATAAAATCTATGCGTTCCCAAAATGATTTGAACCAAAACTCAAACAAGGACAACATTTGGCTATGCAAAAAAGCCGTATTGCCTACCTTTGCAAAAAAACAAAAAATAATATGATGAAACTGAAATTTGTAATCGCCTTGCTGGCAATGGCGGGTTGTTTTGGGGCTTGCGAAGCTTTGGAAGGCAGCAGTAATCCAAAAGATTTACTGGACGCTGCAAAGAATGATTCGGAAAGAATGGAGATTTTGAACGACCTGAGTTCAGATATGCAGGGCATTTGGCGTTCCGAAGACAATCCAAAAGCTGAGCTATGGATACAGGGGGACAAGTTTACTTCTGTTTACGAAGGGAAAGAAGTCGAAAAAAAGCGTTTATTGTGGTATACGAAATGCCCGGCTGATTGCACTCAAAGCCCGGATGCCAATAAGATGCTGTGTTTTTCGTTAGAAAGCGACCTCAGCGCTGGTTGCTTTCATTTAATCAGCGTTTCCAAAAAGAAAATGGTCTACTCCCAGATACCGGGAGGAGAAACGACCTATACCTACACAAAAACCATGGATATTCCGAAACAAGGAACGCCGCAATAAGGGCTTGTCTGGGATTCTCCAACAAATTCCAGACAACTTACCCGACGATGGTGCGAAACTCTCCAAACCAACGAGCAATGCTTTCGTGGTAGTGGTGTTTGGCGAAAGCCGGACCATTATAAATCCGGGCCAGGGTTCTGAAATCCTGAGGAGCCGGTGATTTTTTAGCCACAACGCCACGCAGGGCTGAACTTTGGCAGAGGAATTTTCCAACGTACAGCAATTGTTCCTCAATCGGGCTGGTAAACATGGCTTTTGCTGATGGCGCGCCAATGGCTTTGAAATTGGCGCCCATTATTTGCCCCAGGCCGAAACTCATCGAACGGTAGCGCAGTTCTGATAAGTCCGCATCAGGCTGGTCCCGGTTGAGTTTAGAAAAAATATGTTGTTCGAAGCGTGGACGCACCACCCCGGCGGTCTCCTGGCGAATGACGCTCAAAATCCATTCCGGGTGAATGGTCACATTTTTTTCCGCTTTGATGCGCATAACGGCTTTCTGAACATCCGGGCCATAACGCTCCCAGATTTTTCGGCAAGTCAGGAAAGCATTGCGTTGCAGGCTGTTCAGGTGAAAAATTGCTTCCTCAAAGCTGCCACAATTCACATGTTTGTTTTCAATTGCCTGAATGGCAACTTCCAGCATTTTTTCCGCCGTTGGCTGATCTAATTTCACATCCGGAATGATCGTAATTTCTTTCCGGGCAGTTTGAAAACTGCATGGATAGCCCAGAACGCTTCTTTTGATATCGGGGTTCAGACCCTGTTCAAACTGGAATTGGGCCACAGCCCGGTTTGTTCCGCGCCCAAAATCGCCATCAATGGAAAAAGAACCGGATGAAGACGTGGAATAGCCAAGAAAAATCAGCAGGCGCTGGATGGCTTTAATCGTATTTTCACCCGCTGTTTTTCGGTCTAAGGTCACATCTCCCTGCTTAAAACGCTCCAGGTCCTGGCGCCATTGAGGGTCGCTGTCTTCCGGTAAAGTAAGGATCTGTTGAATGCGGGGGTCTTCTACAAAGGCAAGCATGGTTAATTGATTTTGTTATTTTTGTTGGCGTTACGTTACGTGTCGGACGCCTCGGAGGTGTCCGACACGTAATGTAACGCCAACAAAAATATGCTTTTTTACCATAATTCAATACCATGAAAATTGCGCCCCTTTATTTGACTTTTTTTCTGTTCCTCCTGAACCTCGGCAACCTGCACGGGCAGTCGCTTGCTGCAAAAACGGATACGGCCCGTTTGCGCGAGTTGCGGGTTCCCAGCACCGCCATGCGCAAAGAATTGGGTGCGCGGGTACTGCTCCCGGATGCCTATTTCCAAAACCCAAATGCGCGGTTCCCGGTGGTCTATCTCTTGCACGGCTACAGCGGCAAATATTCCAATTGGTCGGAGCATGTGCCGGAAATCCGCAAATGGGGCAACCTGCTGGGCGTCATCATTGCCACACCAGAAGGCGGATTCGGAAGTTGGTATTTCGACAGCCCGGTAGATTCCGCTTTCCGTTATGAAACGCATGTGGCCAAAGAAGTCGTCAACTACATTGACCGTGAATTCCGAACCATTGCTTCCCGCGAAGGGCGCGCCATTTCCGGCCTGAGCATGGGCGGCCACGGCGCGTTGTACCTGGCCCTAAGGCATCCTGATGTGTTTGGCGCAGCTGGAAGTATGAGTGGCGGCGTGGACCTGCAACCTTTTCCGGGCAGTTGGGAAATTGCTCAGCGCATTGGCAGTCGGCAGGAATTTCCGGAACGCTGGGAGGCCGGGTCTGTCATCAATAACCTGTACCGCTGGAATGAAAAAATGCCCATAAAATTCATCATTGACTGCGGGACGGACGATTTTTTCTTCGACGTCAACCGCGCATTGCACGAAAAAATGCTGGCCTGGCGCATCCCGCACGATTTTATTGTCCGGCCCGGCGAACACAATTTAGATTACTGGAAAAATGCCGTTTTGTACCAGTTGCTCTATTTTGGAGAGTTTTTTAAAAAGCGGTGATTGAATTTCCTATGTACCTGTGCGGTAAAAAATACCTTTACGAAAAAAAAACACTCATGCTGAAATGGATTACCCTCGCAGGGTTGTGCCTGCTGTCCCTGACCACTTTTGCACAACTCACCCACCCGCCTTTCACCCCAGCTGTCGAGCGCATCAAAAGC
>JALHRK010000195.1 GCA_022841505.1 Saprospiraceae bacterium
GTGGGAGAGTAGGTCGCTGCCTGTTTTTTTTCTTCTTCTTTGTTATTCCCGAAAGGAAATCTGAAGTTGAAAATCGAAATTCAATAGCCTCACCCTCACCGGTGGGGCTTTTTTTTTGGCTACCGGCATTGCGTCCCGATGGGACGTGCTGTTGTGGCGTCCTAACTTGCTACCGGCATTGGGTTCCGATGGAACCGCTGTTCGCCCGCCTGCTCTTGCATTCAGCTGTCGCCCGCCAACCATTTTTCCCAATTCTCTTCCACAAACTTGGCCAAACCTCCAAAACCCGCTACCTTCGGGAAGTTTTGAAACCAAAATAGTTCATGAACACGATCTCAACCTTCGCTATGCGGTCTTTTTCAGTGGTTGTTCTTATGGCCAGCCTGCTTTTTGCCGTGCCAGCATTCGCGCAAAACGAAAAGGCGGTCATCTCCGGCATCGTCAAAGACGCCGTTTCTGATGCTCCCGTAGAATTTGCTACGGTGTACCTCAAAGGCACCAACACGGCAACGGAAACGGCAGCCAACGGCCGGTATCGAATTGAAGTGCCTGCCAATCAGGAGGTTGTGCTAGTGGTGTCCCGCATCGGATACAAAGAAATTTCTACTACCTTAGAGCCTATGCCCCCGCGCAGCTCCCGGCAAATTGACGTACCCTTGGCGCCCTCCGATTCGGACATCGAAGTGGAAGTGCGCGGCAGCAAAATCGAAGAAGGCGGCATGGTACGCGAAGACGTGACCCAACTCAAGCTGCTGCCCAGCACCACCGGCAACCTGGAAAGCATGCTGCCCCACCTTGCGCTCGGAACCAGTAGCGGCACTGGCGGGGAATTGAGCTCGCAATACAATGTGCGCGGCGGCAACTACGACGAAAACTTAGTGTACGTCAACGACTTCGAAATATACCGCCCCCAACTCATCCGCGCCGGGCAGCAGGAAGGGCTCACGTTTGCCAACGTTGACCTCATCCGCGACCTCTCCTTTTCTTCGGGGGGCTTTGAAGCGCGCTATGGAGACAAACTCTCTTCTGTACTCGACATCAAATACAAGCGCCCCGACAGCTTGCGGGCTTCGATTGCGGGCAGTTTTCTGGGCGGCTCCACCCATATCGAGGGCAGTTTCAAAGTAGGCAAAGACAGCTACAAGCGCCTGCGCTACCTCGTTGGCGCGCGCTATAAAACCACGCGCTACCTGCTCGGAACTTTGGACGTTTCAGGCGAATACATCCCCAATTTTTCTGATATCCAGGGATATTTGACCTACGACCTGAACCGCAACTGGCAGGTGGGTCTGATGGGCAATTACAACCGGAGCGTTTATAGCTTTGCCCCTGTTGAGCGCAATACGGCCCTGGGATTGATCAATTTTGCGCTGCAATTGTTCAGCGTTTTTGAAGGCCAGGAAGTGGACGATTTTACGACCAGCATGGGCGGCCTTTCGCTGACATATCTGCCGGACCGCGATCGCAATCCATTCTTTCTCAAATTTTTGGCTTCTGCTTTTCGCAGCGATGAAAACGAGCGCATCGACATCATTGGCCGGTACAGCTTGCGCCAGATCGAATCGAATATCGGCAGCGACAATTTCGGGGAAGTGTTGGCCGAATTGGGCACCGGAACCCAGCATCAGTACGTGCGCAACTCCTTAGATATTGATATTGTGAACTTTGAGCACAAAGGCGGCCTTGAATTGCAGCAGGACAACAAAGACCTTGCCGTGACCAGCAGTCACTTTTTGCAATGGAGCGCCAAATTCCAGTCGGAAAACATCAACGACCGCATCAACGAATGGGAACGGCTCGATTCGGCAGGGTATTCCCTTCCTTACGACACCAACTCCGTGCAGTTGTACAATGTGCTGAAAACGCGCAACACGCTGTCTTCCAACCGCCTGACTGCCTATTTTCAAGATACGTACACCTGGCGCAAGGACGATGTAGCCGAGTGGCGCCTCTCAGCGGGCGTCCGTGCAGCGTATTGGGATTTGAACCAGGAGTTTATCATCTCCCCGCGCGCGCAATTGCTCTACAAGCCTTTAAAATCCGAAAAAGATATTTCCTATCGCTTAGCGGCCGGGTTGTATTACCAAACTCCGTTTTACCGCGAAATGCGCGGCCCCGACGGGCAGGTGAATACCGATTTACTGTCGCAAAAATCTGCGCATGTCGTCGGCGGCCTTACCTACGACTTCTACCTCGGCAAACGCAATCCAAAAAAATTCCGCCTCATCACGGAAGCTTACTATAAACAACTTTGGGATTTGGTCTCGTATGATGTTGAAAATGTGCGCATTCGGTACTCCGGACAAAACGACGCCACGGGTTACGTGACGGGTTTGGACATCCGCCTCAACGGCGAATTTGTGCCAGATGCAGAATCGTGGATTAACCTCTCGTTTTTGCGGGCACGCGAAAAAATAACCGGCATCCAGCACCTGCAACGCGAAATCGGCCAGACAGAAGCAACCGAAGTGAAAGACGTGCCGCGGCCCACCGATCAAACCATGACGTTGTCCATGTTTTTTCAGGATTACCTGCCCAAAAACAAAAACTTCAAAATGCACATGAATTTTACGGTGGGAACGGGCTTGCCGTTTGGCTTACAGGGTGGCAACCGCGTCTATCGCAACACATACCGGTTTTCGCCTTACCACCGCGTAGACATCGGGTTTTCGTTGGCACTTTGGGACGAATCGCGTCGCGCTTCCAGGCCACACCACCCGCTCCGGTTTACCCGGAATGCGTGGCTGAGCCTTGAGGTTTTTAACCTGATGCAGGTGCAAAACCAGGCTGGCAATACCTGGATCAAAACGGTGTTTAACCAGCAGTACGCCATTCCGAACTACCTGACTTCGCGACGGATCAACCTGAGATTGAGGATGGATTTTTAGCGCTTGTTTGGGATGCTTTTAACGCCCCAGCCAGTCTTTGAATTCCGACATGCGGTCGCCGCTGACAAAGGCGTCCAATTTGGTTTTTGGAACCAAATCCAATTTCATTTTGCCTTTGAAATGGGTATGCACGGCTTGTATGGCAGAAAAACTGACCAAAAATTGCCGGCTGATGCGAAAAAACACCTTGGGGTCGAGCAGGGAGGTCAGTTTATCCAAACTAAAATCTATGGGCAGGTTTTGTCCTTCTTTCGTCACCAGAAAGGTGAATTTTTCCGACGAATAAAAATACGCGATCTCACTTACCTCAATGCTGCGGATTTTGGCGCCCACCGTAATCATAAACCGCGTTTTGTACTCCGGCGTTCGGTGGCCAAGGTATTGCAGCAGGGTATCCATATCGGGCTTGGAAAACTGCGCTTTCAGGGCTTTGTATTTATCCACTGCCGCTGCAAGTTCTGCCGCATTCACCGGTTTTAGCAAATAATCTATGCTGTTGACCTTGAAGGCTTTGATCATGTATTCGTCGTATGCCGTAGTGAAAATCACCGGAGCAGTGAGCGGCGCCAGCTCAAAAATTTTGAAACAGAGGTCATCTTCCAAATGGATGTCCATAAATACAAGGTCGGGCGAATCGTGTTGACGCAGCCATTGCACTGCCTCGGCTACCGAAGGCAGGATAGCCAATACCTCGATATGCCCGTCGTATTTTTTCAGCATCCCCTCTAAGCGTAGAGCGGTCAGGTTTTCGTCTTCGATAATGATCGTTTGCATCGGAATAAATTTAAACATTTACCGGACAACCACCATGCGTTTAGCAACAATTTCTGATTCCGTAAACAGGCGATAAATATAGAGCCCCGCAGGCAAATTACCTGCATCAAAGGGGATTTCGTAATCACCTGCGGCTTGGTTGCCATTCCACAACTCCTTCACCAGGGTTCCGTTGGCGCCGAATACCGACAATGACGTCGTGCTGTTTTGGTGCAGTGTTACCGGAATGCGGGTCAAACCAGAGACCGGATTGGGGAAGTTCTGACCCAGGGTCGCCACCGGAGTTTCCGGCTCGTTGACCCCTGTTGTGAGTGCAAGGCGCCAGAGTCCATTGCTGCGTGCCGAAAAAAGCTGGTTGTTGCAAAGGGCCAGGTCGTAGGCAATGGATCCTGGGGGAAAAGCCGGCTCAAAATCTTGCCAGCTCGCACCCTGATCGTCTGTTACTTTCAAAAAACTTTGACCGGATGACCTGGACAGGCTGGCGATGACCCGATTGCCTGCTACCACAAGCAGCGCCCGTTCAAGGAATCCAACGCCAGGGTTGTATCGGGTCCAGGTCTCGCCCTGATCGGTGCTTCGGAAAATCCCAGAAGAGGCCGTGCCAAACAGGAGGTCGCCTTGCCGCGTGATGTCCAGGAAAAAATCCAGTTCGCCGGCAAACGTGGCGAAAGGCTTTTCAACCCAGGCGTTTCCGGGGGGCGTTTGTACCGAAAAAGTTGCATTGCCGCCTGCGCCTGCATACAGGTTGCCGTCCAACTGGTTCAAACTAAAAATATTGAACCAGGGCATGCCCGTGTTGTAACTCGTCCAGGCGTGGTTGCCAATCAGGTTTTTTACAAAAACACCGGAACCCACCGTACCCGCGTAAAGTTGATCACCCCGTACGACCAAACTGATGATGTCCTGCGCGCCAAGCCCTGAAAGTCCGGTATTTTCAGGTTGCCAGGTTTGGCCGCCATTGGAGGTACTGGACACCCCGTGATCAAGATCGCCCACATAAACGCGGCCATTGGCGTGTTGCAGCCCGGTGACGAAGCCGGGATCGGAGAAGACAGGGTTGCTTTCCGACCAGGTATCGCCGCTGTCGTAGGAAAAATAGATTCGGTTGATGCCGGCCGCTATCAGGGTATCGCCGGATGAAAATAGCGCGGAAATTTCGCTCGCAGGTAAAGCTTCCACACGTTGCCATTGCTGGGAATTGCCGGCTGGGACCGCCATGAAAAAAATAAAAAGAAGGCCCAGTATTTTGGGAATAACGTTGTAAGTAATCATGGTATAGTCAATTTTGACGAATTTCTTTTGAACAGAAGTATTATGCCATAAATCAGCACTAAAGACAGGGTGTGGACCATAACAACCGGGTTTAATACAGATATTGCATCACCAGTGTTTGCCCGTTGTTTGTGCTGCGCCGCACAATCGGCAATATTGATTGGAGATGAAATAAAAGGGGCTGAATCATAAGCGCTGAGACAGCCCCGTTAGTCGGGTATATGCAAAACTTACTTTACTGTTTAACGATCCTTCCGCCGTAAAAACTGGTCTCGTTTTGGGCAACGAGTTGGTAAATTCCGGCTGGAAGCGAACTGATGTCCATCATTTGGCCAGGTTGCAGCAATTGTGCGGTAATCATCCTGCCGGTTGCGTCAAACAATTGGACTGCCAAAGTTTGTTCTATTCCTACTTTGACCATTCCTGTCGTTGGATTCGGCGCCAAAGGCAGCGCAAGCACCGGGCTTGGCTCATTCGGAGTTGCAGTCAGGCCATCGTAGTAGTAGTACTTTTTGCTGTCCAGCGACCAGGTTTCGCTGGCAGCGTCATAGAGGTACAGCGTTTCCAAAGCTAAATTTTGTCCTTCCACATATTCATAAGTCGGACGTTCGGCATCTGCTGCGGCTCCATTCTCATAAAAAGTGATGAATTTTTCGGAGATGCGCTGTTCTTCATCGTATTGGTAATCAGTAGTTAGCGCCAATTGCCAATTTTCAATTTCTACATTCCACTCCATAATGCTGTGCCGTGCAAGCTGGCCAAAAGGCGCGTAAAGAAACGTTTCCCGGCTATCAGGGAAAAAATTGAAGCCATCGGATGAGTAGACCACGGCAGCAGTAAGCAAATGATTCGTATAGGTGTTTTCCGTCCGGCCGCTGGGCAACTCCTCTCCCTCAAAGATTGCAGTGCTTTCAATGAGGTGGTTGTCTCCATTGGCATCGTAGAAATAGGTATCTTTGAACAGAACCGGTTCGCCAAGGAAGCCGAGGGACGAGTAGCTTTCCAAGAGCTTATCGGCGTTGTCGTAAACATTCCAGGAGGTCAATTGCACCACCCAATCCATCAGATCCGGACTCCACTGCGATACGGCAAACGAATCAAGGAGTGTTGCTGAATTTCCGTGGTAAAAAGTTTCGATTTTTGAATCCTGGACGAACGCCCCTTCAAACGGGTCGTATGCCTGAGCAATCACTTCAACCAGGCGATCCTGATTATCGTAAACCGATGTGATGCGGTTCAGTGGCGCCCATTCGTCCATTTCCAGTTGGGAATTAATTTCTACCTTAATATTCGCCTCCGGATAGGTGTACACCGTTCTGAGCAACGGGGTGCTGTCGCCGGGTTGGTTCAGGTCGTAACCGTAAAAGGTTTTGGTCGAGTCCAATTGCAGCGCGGTGAATCGGGGCTGCATTGGCTGGTTGCCGGGTTGGATTTGTGCATCAAAGCCCGCTTTATTCAGCAGCCGTTCGACTTTTTCCGGAAAGGTGTTTCTGTGCTGTGTTGCGCTTGGTGCGAGTGAATGCTGTGCCTGAGCGAAACCGGGTAAAATACTGACCATCAAAGTCAGCAAAAAAACCAAAGTGCTTACCTTCTTTTTCATAACGTTCGGGTGATTTCTTTTTGTTAAATGATGCCCCAAAGTTATGGTTGAATGCTGCCGCAAGGCAAATCAGAGATGACTCAAGCGCCCGTTTCGGGGGATGAATGCCCTAAAAAGCGGGAAGAAGTGGTCACCACCTTCAGGTGGTAGACCTTTAATAGCGAAAAGTAAGTATGCAAACCGGGCAGAGCCCGGGGAATAGTACACGCGGGGCGGAGCCGCCGCGCGAGCGGACTTATGATAAATACCCCTTCACCACCGCCAACAACCCCTCAACCCCTTCCTTTAAAGGTCTTACCACCGGAATGCCCAACTCCTCCTGCAATGCCCGCCGATGCATTTCAGCCGCTTCCTCATCGAGATTTTCTTCATTGAGGGTAACCGCCAGCACTTTTGCGCCGTACACGCCGATCAACGCCACTTCACTGGCCACGGAAGGAATCGGAATATCCGTGTCGTCGAAGCAACGGCGGCCCGGGGCGTGTTGGAGAATGACGCCTTTTACATCGCCGGACAACAAAAACTCGCTGCCGCAGGGGCCGTTGGGGTTGCGTAGGGCCGACTGCCCTTCGATGAGGATGAGGTCGGGTTTGCTTTCGCGATCGCATTCCACAATGGCTCGTTCTATTTCGCCGCTGATGAAATCATTGATCGTTGTGTCAAAAACGAAACCATGCCGGTAGCCTTGCATCCACCCCGTTTGGCCGGTGTAGATCATTTCTGCTGCAATGCCGTTTTTGCGGCACATTTCCATCAAAAAACGGCAGGTGGTGCGTTTGCCCAAAGCGCAATCGGTGCCCAAAACCGCAATGCGCGGCGCTTTGACCGTAAAAATTTCGCCGGTCCAGAATTTCAGTTCGCTGCGGGGGCGCGGTTTGCGCACGTCCACGAGTTGCACCCCGTATTTTGCCGCCAAGGCACTGAATTCCGCATCTTCACTGAGAAAAGTATGCAGGCCGCACACAATCGAAATGCCGTTTTCGACCGCATGCCGCAGTTCGCCCCGAAAGTCGTCTGGCAAGATGCCGCCGTGCAGCGCCACGCCGACTACACACCATTGCGGGCGTTCCTGTCCGCCGGCGAGGTAATCCGCTACGGAAGCGTAGACTGGAATGCCTCTGGGACGGCCATCCATGACCGTGCCTGCATCCTGCCCGGCAAAGCGGTAATCAATGACGCCGCGAATATCGAAGCGTTCAGTGCCGCGCAGGAGGCCGTGACAGGTTTTGGCCGTAGGCCCGTCGAGCAAGCCGTGGGTGAGCACGATGGCGGTGGAGCGTTGCATGTGGTTTTGTTTTGTGAAATGATGTTATTTACCGAAAATCTGCCCGTTTTCATTTTCAAAAAACTCAATCTTCAGGGTTTCTCCGTCGAATACGGCGTAGGAATTGTAGTGCATCCATTCGCCGAGGTTAAGATACCGGCTTTTATTGTTTTTTAAAAGGCAGTCAATGGGCAGGTGGCGATGGCCAAAAATGAAATAATCAGCCGGAACCGTATCGAGTTTTCGGTTGGCGTATTGCAGGAGCCATTCGTGGTCTTCTCCCAAAAAATGGCGGGCTTCCGGATTAGCAGCCCGACTGCGTCCCGACCAAAAATTGGCCATGCCGATTGCGAAATTGGGGTGTAACCGCGCAAAAAGCCACTGGCAAACCGGATTGGCAAATACTTTTTTGATGAATTTGTAGCCGTAATCGCCGGGGCCCAGGCCATCTCCGTGACCGATGAAGAAAGTTTTTCCGTGCAGTTCGCGCACAATGGGTTTGCGGTAGGTTGGAATGCCCAATTCTTCTTCAAAATAACGGAAAACCCACATGTCGTGGTTGCCGGTGAAAAAATAGATAGGCAGCCCCTGATCGCGCAATTCCGCTAATTTACCCAACAGGCGCGTATACCCTTTGGGAATCACGGTGCGGTATTCAAACCAAAAATCAAAAACATCGCCCACTAAATAAAGGGCTTCGGCGTCGTGGGCAATTTGATTCAGCCAGCGCACGATCTGCCGTTCGCGCTCGGCGCTGCTGAGGCGCGCGTCGGTGCCGAGGTGGAAATCGGAAGCGAAGTAGATGCGTTTTTTTTCAGTGTTCATATCCTGGTATACCGGACTGTCGGCGGCGTAAAGATAAATTATTGCGATCGGTTTCGTGCTACCGTGGTATTTTGTCCGGTACAGATGTGACAAATCTCGAAGATTTGTCACATCTCATCCAGGCTTAACAGATAATTTCTAAAAATTATGTTAAAAAACATGTGGCCAAACGGTCATTCCTGCGTCGCAAGGACTTTGCCTGATGAATGCTTGTTTCAAGGTATTTGCTTAGATATTTTATCTTTGAGCTGAAAAGTGAGAACAATTCTTCTCCCTTCGATAAAGTATCCGAGTTAATCAACTACCCGAGCGCTTTGAAACAGGATTGTAATAAACAGATGAAAGATTCCGAGGTGATCCATAGTTACCTCGAAACGCAGGCCTCGTTGTGTTTTAGTCTATTGTATAGCCGGTACGCCTCCAAAATATACGCCAAGTGTATTTCGATGCTCCGCGACGAAGCCCTTGCACAGGATGCGACCCAGGAAATTTTCACGAAAATTTTCCTCAACCTCTCCACTTTTGGAGAGAAAGCAAAATTTTCAACATGGATCTACTCCATCACCTATAACTACTGTATTGACTTTATCCGGCGGAAAAAGAAGCAGGTTGCTTTGTTTACCGCTGAAATTGAAAAAGCGCCGGATCGCGCAGATGAAGTGCCCGATGAAGCCTTGCTTGAAATGGAAGTGATGCAATTGCGTACGGTGCTGGATCATCTTCCAGCCGGCGACCGGGCTGTATTGCTGATGAAATATCAGGACGATCTTTCGATCCGCGACATTGCCGAAATTCTCGACAATTCGGAAAGCGCCATCAAGATGAAAATCATGAGGGCGAAAGAAAAAGCGCAGCGTGTAAAGCGGGAATTATTTAAAGAAAGCATATGAACAATTTCAAAAGAATGCAGGAAGAGGATGAGGCCAGATACCAGGAGTCTCATGAACGGCGCGTCATATCGGGCGTGGCCGGAACGCTTGGCTTTCTGCGTTTTGTCGGGCAGTTGGTGGATATTTACCTGCCGAGGGTGGTAGATGTATTCATTGTTACGGCAGGAGGCAGTGTTGCCCATGGCTCAAAAAAGCACCATTCCGACCCCGCGACAAGCGGCCCGGATGCGGAGCGCAGCAATTTTGCACCCGGCCCCGAACTGGATGACCGCCCTGCCTGATGGCGCGGTAAATTTATTTGTAGAACAGCTAAAACCAACATACACATGATTTTACTTTTCCAGGAGACTTCTGTTCCCAATACCCAATCAATTTGGGAAATCATTGCAGCACAATTCAGACAATTAGCCGCTATAGTTCCTAATTTGGCAGGCGCACTGGCGGTAATCCTGGTGGGTTGGTTGGTTGCCAAATTGGTCGCAAAGGGTGTTAAACGCATTCTGCAAAAAAGCAAGGTTGATAAGCTGGCAGATAAATTGAACGATATTGATTTGTTTTCCAAAGCCAATTTCAAAATTGTTCCCAGTACGCTGCTCTCTAAGTTGTTGTATTACTTCATCATGTTTATTGTCTTCATTGCGGCAACGGACGTATTGGGCATGCAATCGGTGTCTGACCTGATGACGAATTTGCTGGCCTACATGCCGCATCTTTTGTCGGCATTTTTTGTGTTTATCGTCGGCGTTTTAGTGGCCGATTTTATCAAAAACATCGTCCTTACCACCTGTAATTCCTTAGCCATTCCGGCTGCAGGACTCATTTCCAACATCGTATTTTATTTCCTGTTTCTGAACGTGACCATGATTGCGCTGACGCAGGCCAAAATCAATACAGACTTCATTCAGGACAACCTCTCCATCATCCTCGGTGGCGTGGTATTGGCGTTTGCCATCGGATACGGTTTTGCTTCGCGCAATATTGTAGCCAGTTTCCTGTCCTCTTTTTACAACAAAGAAAAAGTAAAACCCGGCGATATCATCGGAATTGGCGGCATCAAAGGCAAGGTGCTGGAAATGGACAATACCTCTATGATCCTGCAAACGAGAGACCGGAAAGTTGTGGTGCCGTTAAGCAAATTGGATTCGGAAACGTTTGAGATCTTTGAAGAATAAACTTGTCGTGCTGCGATGACCTCTGTCGCACTAAGTCAGATAAATCAATTTTTTACTTTCAACAAAACGAATATGAAGAGAACAGTTTACTCCCCGCTATTGTCTCTGATTTTGATGATGATGGCTGTAAACCTCTGTGCCCAGGACGCTCCTGCGGCTGCACCCGCGCCAGCGGAAGAACCGCCTGTCTGGACGAAAGGAGCCGGAATTGGCCTGGATTTTGCGCAATTGCTCCAAATCAACCCCCGTCAGGGCGCAGGCCAGAACCGCCTCGGCCTGGGGGGCTCTATCAACATTTTTGGCAATTATCGCAAAGGGCGCGTCGCCTGGGACAACCTCGGCTCCTGGCAGTTTGGCGTGCAGCGCCTCGGCTCGGGCGTTATCGCGCAAGGGTCTGATACCAAAATTCCTTTCCAGAAAGCGATTGACGAGCTTAGGATTAACTCAAAAATTGGCTACAAAGTCACAGAGAACTCCAAGTTTTTTTACGCAGGCGACCTGTCGCTGCTGAGCCAGTTGACACCGACCTATATCGGTACGGACGATTTTCCCGGCAATTTCCTCTCCGATATTTCCGGTACGAACGCGACGCCGTTATCCAAACTGTTTTCGCCGGCCACCATCACCATTTCAGCGGGGATTGATTTCAAGCCGACCAAAAATCTGTCTTTCTATTACTCGCCCATTGGCGGAAAATTCATCATCGTCACCGACGACATCATCGCAGCCCGCGGTATCCACGGCAACCCGGTTACCAAAGACGCAGGCGGCAACATCGTTGGTTTTGAAAATACGTCTTCCCAACTGGGGTCGCTGCTGCGCATGAACTACACCGGCAAATACCTCGAAGATCGCTTCGCCTATACTTCTGCGTTGACGCTGTTCTCCAACTACCTCC
>JALHRK010000196.1 GCA_022841505.1 Saprospiraceae bacterium
AGAAATGGGAAAACCGGCGTTGCTCGGGGTCAAACCGGTTCAAGCCTTTGTCTGTGCCGATCCAGATGAACCCTTCGTCGTCTTCACACAGCGCCCATACGTTGTTGTTACTGAGGCTGTTGGCGTTGTCAGGCTCCCTTTGGCAGGCAATAAAGCGTTCTTTTTCCCGGTCGAAAAGGTATAATCCGGCATTGCTGGTGCCGACCCAAAGCCGGCCTTTTCGGTCTTCCAGCAATGCAGCTATTTTGTTGCTGCCTAAGCCGGTTTCGGATGATTGCTTGAAAAAGCGCACTTCGTAGCCATCGTATCTGGCCAATCCCAGCCAGGTGCCAAACCACATAAACCCTTTCCGGTCCTGCAAAATTGCAGTGATGGTGCCCTGATCCAAACCCAGTTCCGCTTTGATTTGCTCAAACCGAAAGGTTTCGGATTGCGCCATCAGGCAATGGGCAAAAAACGATACCCCGAATAATATGCAGCACAATCGTTTCATCGAGTTAAACGTCGCATGGCTTCCATGCAGGCGCGGCCATTGTGGTACGGACATTTCCACTGGCTCACTTTGTCTTCTTTGGTGATGGGGTGCCCCTGGCGATTCACCCGCCAGTACCATTCGCCCAGCACCGGGTCTTTCATGATCCGTTCAATGAATTGCCACACGGCTACGGCTGCATCATAAAACAGCGGGTCACCGCTAAGGCGCCAGGCATTTAAAAAACCGACGACCCCTTCGGCTTGCGGCCACCAATGCTTGTCTGTATCGGTAAGGCCACCCGGACCGGCTTCATTCAGAATCCCGCCATCTGAATCCAAACCATTTTTTAATACCGCGTCGGCCATTCGCACTGAAAGGCGGTTTGCCTGCGCAATCAAATCTTCATCCCCCAGCACTTCGGCGGCTTCTGTCAGCAACCAACTGCATTCAATATCGTGGCCGAATGAAATTTCGTGCGATTTCAACTGCCAGTCCACATCGAAAAAAAGGTGCATCCTGGCTGTTTCGGGATCAATAAATTTTTCTAAAAAAAGGGCAATCAAATCTTTTAAAGCCTGGTGTACCAGCTTGTCGGCAGGATTTGCGCGCAGCAGGTTCGTATAAGCCTCCAGCACATGGAGGTGCGTATTCATCGTTTTGGCTTCGTTGGCGTCTTTTTCGCTGAGGCGAAGGTCAGTCAACAAAAACCAGTCGCGGCTGTATGCTTCGAGGTAGCCCGCTTTTTCGCGATCCCTGCTGAAGCGTTCGAGCAGCGCGAAGGTTTCCGAAGCTTTGTTCAGCGCCGATGTTTCGCCGGTCAGCAAAAAATATTCCGAAAGCGAATATATACCAAAAGCCTGAGCATACACCTGTTTTTTTGTCTCGTGGGGCAATCCGGAGTAGTCCAGCGTCCAAAAAAAACCACCTTCCTCTTTGTCCCAAAAATTCCGGAGCAGGTAATCGTAAGCCCGGTCGGCCATGCGGCGGTATTCCGGGTGCGGCATCAAGCGCGCCGCAGCTGAAAACGTCCACAAAATACGCGTATTCAGGATAATTCCTTTTTCGGCATGCGGGTGAATTTGCCCCTGCCCGTCCATGCGCCCGATGAAGCCACCCTGCTCGTGATCGGGCACATGGGCCATCCACCAGTCAAGTATATTAACCAATTCGCGTTGAAAATTCGCGCGGGTGAGCGTATGAGGATTTGCAGTCTGGTTCATGGTTGAATAGTTCTGATGATTGTTGAACAGCTTTTCCGGGTGGCTGAGCTTTAGTGTTCGAGAGCAAGGCATGCGAAGACCCCAAAAGCGGGAGTCTACTCGCGTAAATGACCGTTTTTGGGGTCGAGCATAACGCAGCTATCGGACGCTAAAGTCAGGCACCCGATAAGTTTTGGCGGATTAGTGCGATACGCCGGGCAACACTGGCCGCCGATCGCAGGCCGTCGGGCGGCGTATTGAGCGCATAATCGAGCAGTTTTTCCACCGTTGTCGTGGCCACATGCATGCGGGTATCGGAAGAACCATAGTAGATAAACACTTCCCCGCGTTCATTGACCAACCAGCCGTTGCTGAAGGTTACATTGGAAACGTCGCCCACCCGTTCTTCGCCTTCCGGCGCAATGAAATGCCCGCCCGGCAAATGCGTGACACGCCAGGGTTCCTGAAGATCCGTGAGAAAGAGGTACAACACGTAGCGCAGCCCGGCCGCCGTATTCCGAACGCCGTGAGCCAGGTGCAGCCAGCCCCGGGGCGTTTTGATGGGCGTGGGGCCCTGCCCGTTTTTTACTTCTTTGATGGTGTGGTAAACTTTGGCATCTATGACTAACTCGTCTTTCACTTCGGCCTTTTCCATGCTGTCCGTCAAGCCCCAGCCGATACCACCGCCGCTGCCTACGTCAATGAACCCGTCTTGCGGGCGGGTGTAGAGGGCGTATTTCCCGTTGACAAATTCGGGATGCAGCACCACATTGCGCTGTTGGCCGGAGTAGGAAATCAGATCGGGAAGGCGTTCCCAGGTTTTCAGGTCACGCGTCCGGGCGATTCCGCAATTTGCCACTGCCGCAGAGGTATCGTTCGGACGGCTTTGGTCTTTTCTTTCGGTGCAAAAAAGCCCGTAAATCCAACCATCGGCGTGTTGCGTCAGGCGCATGTCGTATACGTTTGTATCCGGGTCTTCCGTTTCCGGCAACTCAATGGGGTAGTCCCAAAAACGGAATTGATCGGTTCCGTTCGGACTTTCTGCCATGGCAAAAAATGATTTGCGGTCGTTGCCTTCCACCCGCACCACCAACAGGTAGCGCCCATCGAGATAAATGGCGCCCGAATTGAAAGTTGCATTCACCCCCAGGCGCTCCATCAGGTGTGGATTCCTTTGTTCATTCAGGTCGTAGCGCCAGAAAATGGGTGCATGCGCAGCGGTGAGCACCGGGTATTTCCAGCGGGAATAAATGCCATTGCCCGATTGCCGGGCTTCGTTCGGGCGGGTGATGAGCGCTTCGTGTTCAGCGATCAGTGCCGCTTTTTTTTCGTGAAATGGGTGCATGTCTTTTTTTTTTACCACATAGGGCACATAGTTGTTTTCACAATAGGGCACATAGAGCTTAGTATTCCCTGAAAAGAGCAGAACGGCTATGTGCTCTATGTGAAAACCTCTATTGTGAACTATGTGGTAAAAAAACTATGTGGTGAATAACAATCAAATATTTAAATTTCTGTTCCGCGACGCTGTTCTAATTCAGCGCCCACCTGTTTCATCAGGTCTTCATCCAAACGATAAAAATAAATAAATCCTGCGGCCAATAACGCCCCGAGGCCGGCGAAAACGCTCATCATCAGGCGGATGCCCAGCAAAGCTTCTTCGCTTTGCGCAACATTGGCCTGAAAGCCATAAGCCGCCAGCAACCAGCCGCTCAGGGCGCCGCCGAGGGTCCAACCAAATTTTTGAGACATGGACGAAGAAGAAAAGATCAGTCCGGTTGCCCTGCGTCCGGTTTTCCATTCAGAATAATCGGCAATGTCGGCGTACATAGACCAGATGATGGGCAAAACGATGCCTGCGGAAATCCCAATCAGCACATTCAACAGGAAGATCAGGCCCAGCTGGTGCGGTTGCAGAAAAAACAGCGCGAAGCTCAGCAACGCAGACAAGACAACCGAGAGCAAAAAGGTCTTCTTTTTGCCAATGCGCGCCGTAACCGGCTTGGCCAATAAAACTCCAAGGATGTTCGTGCCCAACCAGATGCTCATGTAGTACGACGCCAGTTCGCCCTGTGTGAAAGTATACGTTTGTCCAAATAGATTAACCTGTTGATCCTGAATGTAATATTTGAAATAAAACAAAATGGAGCCGTCACGGAGCGAATTAAAAATCAGTACGGAAATGGCTGCTCCAAGCATGATGAACCAGGGGCGGTTCCGGAGAATGTCGCGAAGGTCTTCTTTTAGAGTGGATTGCTGATCCTGTGATGGTTTCAGGCGCTCCCGGGTGCCGGAGAACGTGAGCATGAAGAAAACCGCAGCTAAAATGGCATACACGGCAACAGTCCACTGGTAGCCTGAAGCCTGCCCCCCACTTTTTCCAAAATAATCCACTAAATAATTGGCGGTGGCGGTCACAAAAAGCCCGCCCGAAAAAGCGCCGATGAAGCGGTAGGATGCCAAAGAAGTGCGTTCGCCGGAATCGGCAGTCATCACGCCCATGAGCGATGCGTAAGGCACATTCACCGCCGTATAAACCATCATCATCAGGGTGTAGGTGACGTAGGCGTAAATGAGTTTTCCGTTCGCATCCAGGTCGGGCACCGTAAACGTCAGGATGCCGATGATGGCGAATGGCACGGCGACAAAAAGCAGGTAAGGCCGGAATTTGCCCCAGCGCGTGTGGGTTCGGTCGGCGATCATGCCCATCATCGGGTCGTTGAGCGCATCCCAAATGCGGGTTACCAAAAACATCGTACCCACTGCTGCTGCCGACAGGCCAAAAATGTCCGTATAAAAAAACAGCAGGAACATGGAAAACAGCTTCCAAAACATGGAAGAGGCAAAGTCGCCAAAGCTGTAAGCCAATTTTTCAGAAAAGCGGAGCCGGTACGAGCCGGCAGTTGTGTTGCTCATCGTTTTGTTTTTTCTAATTAGTATCTGTTCATTTAGTCAGTGTCTGTTCTTTAGAGTTCGAGAGCAAGGCATGCGAAGGCCCAAAAATGGGAGTTTACACGCGTAAATGACCACTTTTGGGCCTTCGCATAACGCAGCTATCGGACTATAAAGACAGACACTATTGATTTTTTGAATCGGCGTTTGTAATGGCTGGAACTGCCGGCGTCCCCCCTTTTGCCTTTTTGGGCATGCGGTACATATCCGGAAGGTCGCTTTCCAGCAGGATGTTAGGATCATTCACAAAATCCAAAAAATTGCGCTCACTGGGATGGCCGGGGTAAGGGCCAAAACAATGGTTTTCCCTGGCGTTGCGCCAAACGAGCAGGTAGGCAATGCGGTTGGCCAGCGGATGTTTTTTGATGGGGTTTAGCAAACCGTTTGTCCACCAATCGGATTTGGGAATGCCTTCAAACCCTGTTTCCGTAAAAGCCGGAATTTTGCCGCGCGCTTCCGCTAATTCTACCACCATGCCGATCAGGTTGGCCATTGCCGCAACGGGACGATTCTGAAACTCGTAAATATCAATGCCCATCAGGTCTGTATAGTCATCACCAGGGTAATAAAGCAGGTATTCTTCTGCAGATGCGCAAACGTCGGGCGCATAAGCAAACAAAATATTGTGCAGGTCTTTTTCATGACGGAGGTAGTCTACCGTAAAACGGAAAAGCGCTTTGTATTCCTCCGGCGTACAATGCGTGCGTCCCCACCAGAACCAGCGGCCGTTCATTTCGTGCCAGGGCCGGAAGATGACGGGAATGGCGTGTCCGAACAACCCTTTCGATTTGAGACTGCCCAGATATTCGGCAACGTGGTCTAATTGGGTTTTAAAAAATTCGTGCCGGCTACCACCAGGCAGGATGGTTTTTACCGCAGAGGTCGTGTCCCAGGAATCCCCGCCGGTGAGCGGATTGCGCATGTGCCAACTGATGGTGTGAACACCGCCGCGTTTGTACGCTTCTCTGGTCCAACGTTTCATGTCCTCAAAATCAACGGTATCAATATTGGTTGGCCGGGCGCCGATTTCCCCAAGATCCCAACCATAAACCGCCGGGTGGGAACCGCAGATGGTTTTGACATCGGACGCGCCTTCCACCTTTTTCCAGCCGATGCCGTAAGCAACTGCGTCTTCGTGGCCAAAGAGCGTTTTCCCCGCCAACGCCATTTGTTGCAGGTTGTAAAAAAGTGCCCGGGTGCGTTTCGTTGCTTTCGTGTCAGCAGTCTGCATGGTCTGTGCAAAATTAAGCAAAGGAATCACCAGCAGGGCCAGCGCCGGCAGGCTCCGCAATTTAAGAATAGCCATGGCAGTATGGTACGTTTAAGGATGGAAAAAAGGAAGTTTGTCCCGGAGTTGTGTAAAGAGGCAAGACCTTATTACACAACCCCGGGCGATCAACACAGGTTTATGAAATGTTTGTTACAATGCTTCGAACCGAACGTTGTCAATGCATGCGTTCACCGTAGAGCTGCCGTTGTTAAACGCAACGCCAAAGTCTTCTGTAATTGTAGAAAGGTCGCTCAACTGAACGCCGCCTGCATAAAAATCGGTCAGCGGAATCGTAATGGTGATCCAGCCGTTGGTTTGATACGGACCTTCCGTTTCCCAGGGTTTCCAGTAATACCAGAAGTCTCCGGCAGTACCTTTCAGGCGCCAGGCAAATTCTCCGCCGGTGATGGGATCAATGACGTTGACATCGAACTTCATCACGTAATTGGCGACGTTGGTACCAATGGTATTGCCGGGAAAATTATTCTGGCCATTGCGCCAGAAAAAGCCGGTCCAGCCATTACAACCCTGGTTGACGCGGAAATAGCTGGAACCGTCCAGCGTCAGATCGGGGTCGTTTTCTATCCCGCCGGCATCACCCCACCAGGCGTTGAGGCCGTCAAAATTAAAGAAAACCAAACCAAGGTCGGCCACCGGATCTACCCCCTGGATATTGATGGGCGGGGAGAGAATCATTTCGCCATTGATGGTAATCAGGGTGATGACGCCCACACCCCGCGCCACGTTAAGCGGGATAAATACCTCAATCAGGGTTGCCGTTTTTTGCCCGAACATCGTCGCAGGCACATTGCCCGGGAAAATCACCTCGGTAATTTCATCCAGGTTTACTCCAACAATGCTGATCATCTCACCCGGCTTGGCCATCGAAGGCATGCTGGTGATGGTAGCCGAAGTAGACGGCAAAATCGTGAGCGATTGGCTGGAAGTGACCGATTCGCCGTTGCGGGCGACTACGGTGATCGGGCCGGAAGTTGTACCTACTGGTACATTCACTTTGATTTCCGTCAGGGTGGCATTGCTGACCGCTACTTCCGTGCCGCCACTGAATTTAACCGTTGCCACCAGATCCAGGTGGTTGCCGGTGATGGTCAGCTCGTTGGTGAACTGAATGTCCTGCGGCGCAAATGACGCAATCACGGGTTTCACAAGGGTCAGCGTATTGCCGGAAACCACCGATTTATCCGCTGCTGTAACGAAGGTAACCGTGCCTTCCGTTGCATCAACAGGCACCTGCACCTGGATAGAAGTAGCCGAGCCGCCCAGCAACGTTCCCTGCTTATCACCGCCAAAAACTGCGCGTACAATCAGATCGAGGTTCGTGCCGGTGACCGTAATGTTTGCTCCGTTTTTCGCCGGGTTGGGCGAAATGCCGGTGATGGTCGGCACCACCATGGTCAGCGATTCTGCGGTTTCAACTTCCACTAAGGATTTGGCTACCAATTTGATGGCCCCGTCTTTCGCGTTGGCAGGAACGTTCAGCACCAATTCCGTAGCGGAAGCGCTGGTAAAAGCAGAAACCCGTTCTCCGCCGCTGAAAATGACTTCCTGTGTCAGGTCGAGATCCGCGCCGGTGATCGTGAGCGCTGTTCCGGCTTTGACCGGGTTGGGCGACAATTGGGTAACCGAAGGCAACACCACCCCGAGTTCGGTCTCGGATTCTACGAGGATCGGATCGGGCATGCCGTTGGAGATGACGATTTTTCCGGTTTGGGCGTCATCCGGGATGCGGACTTCAATTTTTGTTTTTGACTGGCTGATAAATCCGGTATCCAACACCGATTTCCGGTTGTTGAAAATCACTTCTTTGATCAGGTTCAGGTAATCGCCTTCGATCGTTACGACTGCCCCCGGCCGCGCATTTTCCGGGCTGAATGAAGTCAGTTTGATCGGTTCCGAAATGGTGAGGATGGTTTTTGTTGTGATGTCTCCTGAAGGCGTTTTCAACACAACTAAACCGTCTACCGTTTCTTCGGGCACGGTGATGACGATCAATTCCGCTGTTTTGGTGACAAATGTACTCACCGAAACATTGTTGGAAAGCACGATCGAAGAGACCTGATCGAGGTTGTGGCCGATGAAGCTCAGGTTGCCGCCCCGAAGTGCCGGGGAAGGTCCGAAACTCAGCAGCTGGACAGCAGTTCCGACGCCGCCGTCGTCGTCGTCCTTTTTGCAGGAGTCAGACAGGATTGCTATGGCCATCAGGCTCAGCAGCAACCACGGTTTTATATTAAATGTACGTAACATGAGTGGTCAGTTTAAAGTTAGTTTTGAACAATGCGAACGTTGTCAATGGCAATCTCGATTGGGTTGGCAGCGTCTGCCGGCCCAAACAACATCATGGTGACGTTCGTCAGCGAAGACAGGTTGGTGAGGGCCGTTGAGCCAATTTCGCTGTCTTCCGGATCGTCTTTGCCATACTTGAATTCCGACAGCGGGATGGAAATGGTTTCCCAGCCGTCGGTTTTGTAAGGCCCATTTTTCCAGGGTCTCCAGCGTGCGAATACCGTTCCGGCGACATCGCGGCCGTGGTCTTCCGCAAAAGGCCCGAAGAAGATTTCCATCCGGACGCCTTTCCATTCTATGGGCACGTTGGCTTCAAATTTGAGGACGAGATCGCTGACCGCGCCGGTTGCGACCGGAACATTGCCCCGGCCTCGTGGCGCCCAGTATTGCATGGTCATTTCATTCACCCACTGCCAGGCGCCATGCGAAGCGCTTTTGAACAGGGCGTAATTCCCGGAACATTCCGGAACTTCCGGTGTAGCAGCGGAATTTCGGATGGGCGCCGTCCAGGTTTCGTGCGATTTGGTGTCGTAATCGAGCAGGGTATTCCGGTTGTCGCGGAAGAAAAACTTAGATTTGGCCGTGCCAAACGTTGTTTTTACACTAATCTGCCCGGGCGTGGCGCCTGTTGGTACAATGGCTTCGATCTGCGTTTTGGTAAATGAAGTGATGACCGCCTCTACATTATCGGGGAAGAAGACTTTTGGTTCAAAGAAAAAGTCGCCTTCCAGCACAATCGTTTCGCCGTCGGGTACGTATTCGGATTTGATGCCAGATAGGGTAGGCGCCGGCACATTGACCGAGAAATCGTGCAGCAGTTCGCTGCCGTCGGCAAAGACGAAACGCATTTTATTGTTCACCACCACCGGCACCGTGCTGGGCACGTTCACCAAAATGCTTTTTTTGGTAACATAAGTAGGATTCAGCGTTGCGCGTTGGTCGTTGAACCAAAGTTCCCGGGTTTCGCCCAGGTTATCGCCCACAATGGCAATCAGGCTGCCCATAAAAGTGCCCACCAACAGCGAATCGGACAAGGCCGGATCTGTGGACCGGATATAGTGTACGACCGGAGGACCATCGCTCGCTTGCGGGTTTTCCTCCTTTTCGCAAGACATCACCCCGGCTAACGTCGCAGGTAACATCAGGAAGATCAGAAATTTTTTAAATGCGTTCATCGTATGTTGATTTAACGATTTTGAAAAAAAGCGGTGGACGGTGGACGGTGGAAGGTGGACGGGCTGTCGTGCCGTCTACCGTCTACCGTCAATCGTCTACCGTCAAAACTCATAATCCACCGCCGGAGCGTCGGGCGCCAGAAGCGAGTTGGTGACCACCTCTGAAGCCGGGATGGGCATGAACATCCGGGAGTCTGTGATTACAATCGGGCTCACCGGCGGCACAATCTGGTATCCGGCAACGGTATTTTCGTCCGGTGCGTTTGGCGTCGTGATGCGGGTGTAAGTAATTTCCCGTTCCTGGCCATTCAGGAAAGCAAGGGCGGCTGACGGATCGCGGTAGTAGTAGCGCTTGACGTCGAACCAGAAGCTGCTTTCCATGCCAAATTCCACCCTGCGTTCTTTCAGGATATCGGTAAAAGAGATGCTGGAAACAGCCGGCAAATCTGCGCGGTCGCGGATGGCGTTGAAATACTGGAGCGCTTTGCTGTCGCTGGTGGAAGCGCCTGCGCCGAGGGCTGCTTCCGCATAAATCAGGTAGACATCAGCAAGACGCAGGACATACTGGTTGATTGCCGTTGCCTGACCGGTGGATACCCGTCCGCCCGTATCTTCTGCGCTGCCAACGATGTACTTTTTAATGTTGTTCAAAACCGGCGCCGGGTCTTCCAATGACCTGCCCGGATCGGCAGGATCGCGGCGCACGATGTAGTAGGTATAACCGCCTGTGCTTTTGTTGATCTCAGGATAATAATCGCCCGACGCCATAAAAATGGAAGAACGGCGTTTGTCGCCCGGTTCGATGCTTTGTACAAAATCGTAAGAAGCCGACTTTCCGCCGCCCCAGCACTCGCTGTTGCCGGTGATGAGGCTGCTGCGCGCCCAGTTGGCCTGGCGGCTGTTTCCAACCGCATAAGAACCTTCCATCCACTGCAGGGCGAAAAGGGACTCCGAATTGTTGTTGTTGTCAATTTTGAAAAGGTCGGCATAATTGCTCAACAATGCATGGCCGCCGCTGGTGATCACTTCTTCTGCCAAGGTTCTGGCCGCCGCGAAGTTTTCCGCCGATTTGCTGTCGCTGAGGTTTTGCGCCATGGTGAGGTGCAATTTAGCCAGCATGCCTTTGGCGGCCCATTTGTCTACCCGACCCGGAATGGCAGCAGTAGGCAGGTTTTCAGCGGCAAAAGCCAGGTCCCGGCGCACGAACTCGTACACGCTGGAACGGGTGTTTTTCGGCAATTGCAACTGGTTGGCTGCGACCAGCTCCGTAGAGTTTTCAACGATGGGCACCTCGCCCCAGTATTCGCTGAGCATGTAGTAAGCAACGCCCCGGATGAACCGGGCCTCGCCCACTGCTTCCGCAATGACCACATCGGGAACATTACCCGCTGCTGCAGCCGGCATGTCGTTGATGATCGAATTGGCGTAGGAAACTACCCGGAACAACCCTTTCCAGCCTGTGGAGAGGTGGGCGTTCCCTGCGTTGTAGGAGGCAAAGAAAAACTGCCCTTCCTGGTCGTAGGTGTAGTACATATTGCCAGACAATACGTCGCCTGCAAGCCAGAAAAATTTATCGTCAAAATCGAACCAGGGCAAGCCGTACAGAGAGGCTGTCGCAGACTCGATCTGGGCTGCGTTTTTGTAAAAATTATCAGCTGTTAAACGGTCTTGCGGCTCAATGTCCAAAAAATCTTTGGAGCAGGATACACTGAACAACAAAGTCAGACCCAACGCAATGCTATATTGAAAATACTTTTTCATGAACTTAGTTTTTAATGTGAAGGCAATTCGGTTTAGAAATCAACATCAATCCCGAAAGTAACTACCCGGGGTGTCGGATAGCGCCCCATATCAATGTTTTGCATCAAAGGATCCTGGTTGAACGAGCCAATTTCGGGATCGTAACCAGTGTACTTCGTGAATGTGTAGAGGTTCTGGGCATTCACGTACAAGCGCAGTTTTTGCACCCGGTATTTTTGCGTCAGCCGAACCGGGAGGGTATAACCCAACAGCAGGTTTTGAATGCGCAGGTAAGAACCGTCCTCAATGAAGCGGTCCGACATGCGGTTGTTGCGGTTGTTGTCGTTGGTCGCCGGCCGGGGAATGTCGGTTCCCGGATTGGCCAAATAAACGTTGGCCGGATCGAGGTCGG
>JALHRK010000197.1 GCA_022841505.1 Saprospiraceae bacterium
AAATCAATGTTGCATAGCCTGATCCTGCCAGTTCCAGTCTCGGGAATCCCCAGTTGCCAAATATGAGCAACCAATTCAGGAAGATGTTGAGCACGACGCCGGCGATGGTAACAATCATCCCCACACGCGTGAGCGATAAGCCATCGCAGTATTGCTTGCCGCTAATAAAAAGCAGCATGGGGAGGTTGGAAATTGCAAGAATGTAGAGAAATTTCTGCGCCATGGCGACCTCGTTTTCCGGTTGCCCCATCCAGGGCAGGAGCATTGCCGCTAAGGCGGTCAGCAGCCCTGTGGCAAGTCCGGCAATGAGCCCTGCCAATAAACTTTGCCATAAAAAATCGCCCGTTGCAGTCTTGTTTTTTGCCCCCACGGTTTCTGCCACCAAAGGCGCGATGACATTCATGGAACCAATGCCCAGAATGGCCGCCATCATGTAAGTGCTGGTGGCAAGCGATGCTGCCGAAAGGTGGAGGTAACTGACATTGCCGACCATGACGTTGTCGGTAATATTCATCATTAAATTGCCCAACTGGCCGATGACGACTGGCACGGACAATAGAATGGTTTCTTTGAAATGGGTGGGCCAGGATTTTAATGGGTGCATCTGGTGTTTGCCAAGCCGCTTTGTCCGGCTGACAAGGTGCAAACCTAAATAAATTGAGGAAAGTTTCCGGTTAAATCGTTTCGCCGTTGATGAACTCTGCTTTGACGCTGTCGTCCACCCATTCGCGGAAAGCGCGCCTGCGCCGGACTTCTTCCGCCAGGGCAGCCTGTAATTGTTCAGCTACCTGAATTGCGTCTGGTCGTTGCAGGATGCGTTCAACAGTATTCGCCATATCAAAATCAATTTATACAAAGATAACGTAAAAGTCATTATTTTGGCAGCTTAATTCCTATGATTCCTGTTCACAACTTAAAACCGCATTCAACATGCCCGCAGCAACCACCAAAACCCTTTACGCCCTGATGGTCGCCATTGATGCTTACCCCATCGAACGCCATCGCCTCAATGGCTGTGTAAACGACCGCGACGCCCTGAAAGATTACATCGAACAGCGCATTGGCGCGCAAAAAAACATCAAACTCGACATCAAAACACTGACTGATAAAGAAGCGACGAAAGCAAATATCATCGCCGGGTTTTCGCATTTCAGCAAAGCCAAAGACGGCGATATTTGCCTGCTTTATTTCAGTGGCCACGGCTCGCAGGCGCCCGCTCCGCCTGAATTCTGGCACCTTGACCCAGACCGGATGAACGAATCGGTTGTTTGTTGGGATAGCCGCATTCCCAATGGTAAAGATTTGATGGACAAAGAATTGTCATACCTGATCTGGAAAGCAACCTTTGGCAAAAAAGTCCACTTCGCTGCTATTTTTGACTGTTGCCACGCCGGTTCCAATACCCGCAATGCCGATGCGAATGTTACGCCCCGTATGGCCGAGCCCAGCCCGGTGCCGGCTACCCTGGAAGACTACCACGGGTACAAGGCGTACAAACGGGCCACCGCAGGCAAGGTTGTGGAAGTCAGCCCGCCGCGTGGCAATCACATCCACTTAGCTGCCGCCAAAGCGAACGAAACAGCAAAAGAACTACGCATTGACAACAAAACCAGGGGCGTATTCACCTATACCCTCATTGAAACGCTGGAGCTAAACGGCGGACAGATTAGTTATGCCGATTTGATGCACATCATCGGGGTAAAAGTTGGCAATCGGGTGGTCTCCCAAACGCCGCAGTTGGACAGTGTAGAGGCACAGGATAAAAACAATTTTTTCCTCGGGGGCGCAGTGGAAAAAGCTTCCTCCGAGTACCTGCTCACCTACCGCAGCGGAAAATGGACGGTAGATGTCGGTGCAATCCACGGTATTCCGGAAAGTGGCGGACTGTTGACGCTGAAAGACGGCGGCGAAACGGTGCGCATCACCAAAGTGCTGCCCAATTATTCAGAAGTGGACGGGCTTGCCGCCAAAGACACCAATAAAAGTTACAAAGCGGTTGTGAAAGACCTGGAGGTTCGGAAATTGAAAGTTGCTTTCGCCAAAGGCGTGGACCGCGCGGGAGATACGGCAATTCGGAAAGCTCTAAAAACTGAAAAGTTTCCCTTAGTGGAACTGGTCACTGACGAAAAGGACGCCGCTTATCTGATCAGAACAGGGGGCAAAGCTTTTCAATTGACTTTACCCGGCGAAATACGGCCTGTTTTTCGTAGGGTGCCGGAACTGAAAGATGCCAAAGCACACATATTTCTGGATGATGTACAAACCATTGCCCGCCGCAACAACCTCCTTGTTTTGTCGAATCCGCGCACAACAATCAGAGATGAAGAGTTTGAGATCGAACTCTATCGCATCACTGATATTGGCAACGATGCCGATAATGCGGAGAAGGAATTGACAGATTGGAAAAAACCGGTGGTTTACCGTTATGAACAGGCCGACGGAGAATGGAAACAGCCTTATTTTCAGTTAAAAATAAAGAATAAAGGCCTGCGCACTTTTTATGTCAGTGGCTTATATATCGGCGATACGGGCGGGGTGAACAATAAATTCCTGTCGAAAGCCGAATTAGCGCCCGGCACAGAGGCCTGGTTTCTGGATACCACTTCGGATGGAACCCAGTACAAATCTATTCCGCTGGAAGTAGATGAAAAATACCATGCCTGGGGCGTCACTGAAATCAGGGAGAACATTAAATTGTTTATTTCTACAGACCCGGCCTTAAACACGGATCGCTACAACCAGGATGGTCTCGAATTGGATGTGCCGCCAAATTTCTCTCCAAGAGGGGCAGGTCGCAATGAAAAAACGCATCCTGCCGTTCCGGACTGGACAACAAAGGATATTGTCGTTACGATTGTGCGCCCGATGGAACAGGCCCTGCTGGCTTCCGGCAGATCGGTTTCCCTGTTGGATGCGGTCACAGTGGAAGCGCCTGAAGGCATGTCTGCAAACATTTCGCTGACTTCTGCGCCAGAAGCTACCCGGGGCCTGAACGAAGCCGATGCCGCCAAATACGACAAATCGCCGGAACGCCTTTGGGGCGCCCAAAAAGAAACACAAGCCTATGCTTTTACCCAAGGCAATAACCTGTCGCCGGCGCCAAGCGTGCTGGAACTCCGGAATGTGACCGGCAAAGAGGGGATATCGGCAGATAACCCGCTGAAGGTTAACCTGGGGCATGCCCTGGGTCAGGATGAATTTGTTGCCCCGCTGGCGTTCGACGAAACATCGGGATTGTACTACTTCGTCGGGATGTCTGACTCATCGGGGGTGGTGAGCATTGAAACGCTGCCCGATGAAAGCGCTTCGGGCACGCGCAGCCTCGGCGGCTCCATTAAAATTTTCTTTTATAAAGTCGTTTTGTCCAAACTTGGATTTGAGTACAAACACCCGCAGTTGTCCATGGCGGCGTTTAAGTCAACGGATGTCGAAGACTACGATTACGTCACCGATGTGGCTAAAATCAAAGCAGCGGTGGGCAAGGCGAGCAATATTGTCCTGTTCATGCACGGCATCATTGGCGATACCTTAGATATGGCCAAATGCATGCGGCGCGCCAAAGTGCAGACAACGAATGAACTCATTGACCGGAAATTTGATCTGGCGCTGACTTTCGATTATGAAAACCTGAAAACGGAGATTAACGAAACGGCGGTTGAATTCAAAAAAAGATTGGAAGCAGTTGGTCTGAAAGCCGGACACGGCAAAAAACTCACCATCATCGCACACTCGATGGGCGGTTTGGTGTCGCGCTGGTTTATTGAAAAAGAAGGCGGCAACCAGGTGGTTACGCACCTGATCCAGGTGGGAACGCCCAATTCTGGCTCGGCCTGGTCTGATTTGTACGAAATGACCAGCATGTTGATGTCGCGCGCGGTGAATGGGGCGGTATTTTTGAAACCTTACATTCTTCCGCTTTCGCTTTTGGGAAAATTAGCCGGGAATTTATTCATCACGCTCCAGCAAATGGATCCGGACGGATCTTTCCTCAAGCAATTGAACGACGGCGCCGACCCTGGCATTCGCTACACCATTGTTGCGGGCAATACGCAACTCATTCCCACTAAAAATGAACAGGATCAGAAGAATCTGATGAAACGGATGATTGCCCGGTTTAAATCACGCGGCCATTACGACGCCCTCGACGCGCTGTTGTTCAAAGAAGCAAACGATATTGCTGTGGCTACGACGAGTATTTATGGCATTCCGGGTAAAGAAAACCGCACTTATCCACCGGTAGAAATTACGGTTGGCTGCGACCACATCAGCTACTTCTGCGACCCGGAAGGGTTGAGGGGGATTGGGAAAGCTGTGGGGGGCTGAGGCGACATCTCGCCAGGGGTGGCCTTTGTGCGTGAGCGGCAGGTGTCGTCTCAGTATAAGAATGGTAGATATTATCGCATTCAAAACCCAAGCCGTATGAGGAAACATAAAAGACAGCCTGATTATCTGGCAGCGCTTTATGCTGATCATACTTTTCATGTTTATAATCGCACAAACAATAGAGAAACCCTATTTCGGGACGATAATGACCGATTGTATTTTTTAAAACAGTATAAGATTCATGTTGCACCTTATGTATATACATTAAACTATTGTTTATTGGATAATCATTTCCATTTGTTGATTAGAGTGAAAAGTGAAGTAGCAATTTTGGAATTGGTTCAGGATATTGCAAAAAAAGAGCTGACTGCGGCACATCGAAAATTTTTACAAATGCCAGAAGACAATCGATCTGTTCATGAAGTAATTGAAAGACAGTTTACCCGGCTCTTTACTTCGTATGCGATGTACTTTAACACCAAGTGGAAAAGAAGTGGTAACTTATTTTATCGCCCTTTTAAACGGGTAGCCATTAAGAATGAGGTGCACTTCACTGGATTGATATACTACATTCACAGCAATCCTGAAAAGCATAAAATTTTTAAAGATTTTACTAAATACTCCTGGAGTTCCTATCAGGCTTTTCTATCTGAAAAACCTACGTTATTAGAAAGGGCAGAAGTTTTAGCATGGTTTGGTGGGAAAGAAAAATTTATCGCCTTTCATAAAGAAGTGCATGACATTCAAAGTTTAGCCAATTATCTTATAGAAGATTAGTGGCAGGTGTCCTCTCAAGGTTTGGAATCGGGAAACGGGATGACACCTGCTGCAGCCTGCGCGCGGGCTATACTTCGCAGCGAGATGTCACCCCTTGCCTGAGGAGGCGACATCTCGCCGTGGGCTGGTTTTGCGCGCTTGGGCAGGTGTCGTCTCGGGATCAGGAAACACGAATGCGGGATGACACCTGCTGCCGCCGGCTCGCGACTATAGTTCGCAGCAAGATGTCACCCAGGTAATCAAAATTTCCAGAAAATATTCCAACAAACCACTACCTTTCTTCCGCCAAATCGTTTACCCTTAATTCAAATCCGAAACATTCATGAATACCAACGAACAAAACAAGTTTAAGCCGTATGTGTCGCCTGGCCTGACGATGCCGGAACTGACGCTCAAATCCATTCTGCTGGGGGCGCTGGCGGGCATCATTTTTGGCGCTGCCACCGTTTATTTGGCCCTCAAAGCGGGTTTGACGGTTTCAGCTTCCATTCCGATTGCCGTATTGGCCATTTCGCTGGGACGGCGGTTTTTTAAGACCAATATTTTAGAAAATAACATTATACAAACGACTGGATCGGCGGGCGAATCTATTGCTGCGGGGGTCGTGTTCACCTTGCCTGGTTTCCTGTTTCTTTCCGGGGGCGCCGATGGTAAAAGCATCGGCGAAGCCTATTTCAATTACTGGACCATTTTTGTCTTAGCTGTTTTGGGTGGTATCCTCGGTACGCTGATGATGATTCCGTTGCGGCGCTCGCTCATTGTGAAAGAGCACGATACCCTGCCTTATCCGGAAGGGACGGCTTGTGGGTCGGTGCTGGTGGCCGGAGAGCGCGGCGGCGATTTTGCCCGAACTGCATTTCTGGGCTTGGGTTTTGCTTTCGCGTATGCGATGCTGCAAAAAATCTTCCACGTCATCGCTGAAGTTCCGCGTTTTGCAACGGAACAGGCCAACCGGTTTTTCCCTTCAGCCGTAGTGAGCGGTGAAATCACGCCGGAATACCTTGGGGTGGGCTACATCATTGGGCCACGCATCTCCGGTGTTTTGGTTGCCGGTGGGGTATTGGCCTGGTTGGGGTTAATTCCGTTGATGGCCACCCTGGTTCCTGCTGAAGTAACCGCGGCTCAATTGGTGAAATTGGGTTACCTGGGCGGACTCGATGTTGCCGGCGGCCCCGGTGGCTGGGATCCGGCGACCCGTACTTTTGGCGATTACGCTGCGGCCATCTATCGAGCTTATATCCGACAGATTGGCGCAGGCGCAGTGGCAGCCGGAGGGTTTATTACCCTGATCAAAACCATTCCCACCATCATCTCTTCTTTCCGCGACAGTATTGGCTCGCTGAAAGACAAAGTTGAAGGCAGCACGGTGGAGCGCACCGACCGGGATTTATCCTTTAAAGTGGTCATTTACGGCAGCCTTGGCCTCGTGGTCATCATGGCGTTGTTGCCACAGGTTCCCGGCGAAAGTATTTTTAGTAAATTATTACTTGGCTTGCTGGTGATTGTTTTCGGCGCTTTTTTCGTCACTGTTTCCAGCCGCATTGTGGGGTTGATTGGATCGAGCAACAACCCGATTTCAGGTATGACCATAGCCACGTTGATGGGAACTTGCCTCATTTTCATTGGCATCGGCTGGACAGGGCAGGTTTTTGAGCCGATGGCGCTTGTAGTCGGCGGTATGATCTGCATCGCTGCGGCAAACGCGGGAGCAACCTCTCAGGATTTAAAAACGGGCTATATCGTTGGCGCAACGCCGAGAAATCAGCAAATCGCGCTGTTTGTTGGCGCCATTGTTTCTTCTATTGTAATTGGCTTAACCGTTCAACTGTTGGATACGCCTACTGCCGAACAGGCTGCTCAGGGCATTACCCACGCGATTGGAACCGACAAATATCCTGCGCCGCAGGGCACTTTGATGGCGACCCTGATCCGCGGCATTTTGTCTTTTAACTTAGACTGGCAGTTTGTTTTGGTTGGCGTTTTCCTTGCAGTTACGCTTGAATTGTGCGGCGTAAAATCACTGTCTTTCGCGGTGGGCGCTTACCTGCCGTTGTCTACGACCCTGCCGATTTTTGCCGGTGGCGCCATCAAAGGCCTGGTAGACTGGAAATTGAAAAAACGCGGCGAAGAAACGGAAGACGCTGAATTGGGTAAAGGTAGCTTGTTTGCAACCGGTTTGGTCGCAGGCGGCGCTTTAGCCGGGGTGATCGTGGCACTGCTTGCGGTGATTCCTTCGGTCTCCAGTTTCCTTGGCGGAATCAATGCCGAACACGCCCTCACCGGTGTAATGGGCGAATTTGGCTACCATGTATTGGGCGTCGTGTTTTTCGCCTTTATGGGTTGGGTTGTGTATCGCATTGCGATGGGCAAGAAGTAGTTGTGTCTGTCTTTATAGTCCGATAGCTGCGTTACGTGAAAGCCGGAAAATCGTCATTTACGCGAGTAAACTCCGATTTCCCGGCTTTCACGTGCCTTGCTCTCGAACTCTAAAGAGCAGACACCGACTAAAAAGTCAAGTTACCGATTCGCACACAACCATTCCAGCGCAATGGTTGCTTTTTCCACCGTATTAACAGGGTGGGAGAGGGCTGCTTCGAGCGTTTCCCGCTTCAAATCAGCGGCGGTCTCCCGCATGCCGTATCGGAGCAAACCTTTGTACAACAACCAGTTCAGCGTCCAATCGTGAGGATCCAGCGCTTGTAGTAGTACGGCTTCGTGCATAACTTCCGCCTGCTCCTGGGTTGGGATACCTGCCGCCATTGGTAAAAAGCCATTTACGGAAGTTGTCGCAATTGTGGATTGCCCCTTGAGGTCAAAAGCCAGGTAGCGACCGGCGTTTTCATCCCACAATTTTTCATTCATGCTCCAAATTGCGAGATCGTACCATTCGATGATTTCCTGAACATCTTCCCGCAGTAATCCGCCAATCCGGATCAGGTGTTCGTTTGACCAAATCAGCATGGCGTTGTAAAAAGGGTCTTCAATGCAATGAGTGAGGGTGTGACTTAGCGTCACGCCCTCACTTGTTTCCGCCCCATGCGCCGTTGCAACCAACCCGTCGCCGCTAAGGTCGTAATTGGTATAGAGCTGTTGGTGCAATGCAAAAATTTCCTCATAAACGGGCTGGATTTCCTTCAGAAAAGCAGGTTTGCCTTTCGAGGTTTGGTGCAGGTGTCCCAGCACCCAGCCATAAAGGGGCAATTCCGAAGGGTGCGGCACCGCAGTCAGAACACCCTGACTCGAAAGCGCATCTTTCAGCCATTGCAGGGCTTTGTTTTCATCTAACCGCGAAAACGCAAGCGCGAGCCAGACGGCATGACCGGGGGCATTATGTGCTGGTTCTTCAGCAAATTCGCACTGTTTTAGACAATCCAGCGCGGATTGTTGCAGCAGTTTTTTATTCAAAACCTGACATGTTTAAAAATAAACGGGGAGTCAAAAACAGGGGAGGAAAGCACAAAGATAAGGAACGCCCACCAGGGCAACGATCATTTTTGTGGATGGGACAAAAAAAAATTGCCGCACCTGTTACTTTTTAATGGAGTGCCGTCTATTAGTATGTCGCGAATGTTGTAGAAGAATGAAAGTGAGGGGAGTTCGCGAACAAAAAGACAGATCAGAAGGTTTTCATGATTTAATATGGGTTTTAGGTGTTTTTCCGGGGGGCGTTTTTGCCCCCTTTTTTTGTTAAGAAATTTGGCTTCAAGTCATAGCGCTACTGTTCTTTCTGGACTTTTCAGGCTGCCCTATACCTTACATTTGCAATCTCTAAACGCCCCGCTCTCTTCCGTTTTTCCAGAGTTCATGCCTTTGCCTGCTTCCTGACATTTTACAAAAAATGTTCCTTCCGCTTACGCAAAAAGCCTATCTTAAAGCCTCAATATTCAACCAATTATTTTATCCAAAACCTTACCATGATGAAAACAGATACCAGCGCTACCGGCATCACGGCCTTACTCGCTGATCGGACAGCTATTTTAGCTGACCTCGCCGCAACAATAGGAATGGCGGATACTTTGTCTGCTGATTTGTACGACGAACTGCTTGACAACATCGCTACCGCCCAAACGGTGAACAACTCGGTATCCGCCACTGAGGTCTACGAAGTCAACGAAAAAGACTACAATAGTTTGTTCATCGCCTCTATAGAAGCAGATACCTTTACCACCGCACAGAAAAACACACTATGGAACATCGCTAACCAATGCCCTTTGGAAGGCGGTGATGGTGTGTACCATGCTAGAAGCCTGTATGCCCTGATTGACCCTGACGCAACTTATAATGACCTGGTTTTGTGCAGCGAACCACAGCCATTTCAACGACCTGTGCAGGAAGTAGCAGAACAGCTTGTCGCCAAATTCCAGGTTTATCCGAACCCGGCCAAAGAAATATTGGCTTTTAAATTAGACCAGTCTTTGAACGAGCCTATACTACTTGAAATTTTCCATGTGTCGGGCTATCAGGTTCACAAACAGTTACATAATCTGATAGACGGCCAATTTTGGATTCAAACTGACAACCTGAAAGATGGCCTTTACTTCTGCCGACTGAGCCTGAATGGACAGGATCTGGGTACTCGCAAGATTGTTATCCTGAAATAAGTTTGCTTCACCTGATACCGGAGTAGGTTCATGCTTGAACCTACTCCGGTATCCTATTTCATATCCCTATGAAAAGGATATTTCTATTGTGGTATTTTATCTGGGTTGCAGGTTTTTCCTTCGCTCAAAAACACGACTACAACTGGGTCATGGGCTACGACAGTCATTTAGGATTTCCTGATAAAGAAGGGATTTTTATGAATTTCAATCAAACGCCACTTTCAGTTAGCTACTCTCCCATACCCATTTGGATGCGCGTTACTTTAGGTTGCATGAGTGATTCTTCAGGACAGTTGTTATTTTATACCAACGGATGTTCTATAATCAATTCTTCAAATGAAATAATTGAAAATGGAGACGGGTTAAATCCTGGAGAAGTGCATGATATTCAATGTACAACCGGTTATACTGCGGGAATTCAAAGCTGTTTGATTTTACCAAAAAACAATACATCAATTTTTTATTTATTCCATAAAGGAATATTTTATAACGAAGGTACTATATTCCAAGGAGGTACTAATCCGTTATACTATACTCTCATAGATATGTCTTTAAATAAAGGTAGGGGAAGAATTATTGAAAAAAACATCTCCCATATTGAAGAAGACATTACTTACGGCCAACTCACGGCCGTAAAACATGCGAATGGCCATGATTGGTGGATTATTACAGGTGGAGATTCCAACAATACTTACTACAAAATACTTTTATCTAATGGAATACTCCAACCTTATGAAGTTCAAAACATTGGTATGCCATCCAGTTATAACGGATCGAGAGGGGGGCAGGCCAATTTTTCACCCGACGGAACAAAATACATCCGATATGGCAGTCCGGACGGTGTTTTCCTTTTTGATTTCGACCGGGCAACAGGCCAGCTTAGTAATTTCAGGCATATCCCAACGCCCGAAGAAACCTTTACCGGCGGAGTAGGTGTATCGCCCAATTCCAGATATTTGTATGTTACTACGGATACTCATGTTTTCCAGTATGACCTTCAGGCGGCAGACATTGTTGCCTCGCAAATTGAAGTCGCCGAATACGACGGATATCTATCTCCTTTTCCTACGATTTTCTCTCAAGTGCAGTTGGCGCCAGATTGTAAACTTTATATTAGCTCATTCAATACAGTTGATGTCCTCCATGTCATCCACAATCCGGATGAGCCAGGTATTACGTGCAATGTAGAGCAGCATGCCGTCCAGCTTCCATTCAACTATGGCCGTGCCCTCCCTCACTTCCCCAACTACCGCCTCGGCCCCCTCATCCCAGGCGAAACACCCGCTCCGCCTTGCTCGCCCATCGTACGCACGGAGGAGCCACTGCCCACGCCGGAGCCGGCGATAAAAGTCTTCCCCAACCCCGCTTCCGGGCAGCTCACGCTCTACATAGAAACTCCTGCTATTGGCGAGTGGCAGTTGTTCCATGCCGACGGGCGCTTGGCACTGCGGCAGCTTTTGCAGGCAGGCAGGTCTACTTATGAGATAGAAGTATCGTCATTGCCGCCGGGTATGTATTTTTACCGGGTGTTTTTGGAAGGGCAGCCGGCTGGGAGCGGGAAGGTGAGTGTGGTGCGGTAGCGCTGTACCGCCGAACTCCGATTCGGCGGATGAAACACACACACAACCGAATAGCAAAGCATATTCATTCACCAGAATCAAAATATCTTTGTGGATAGTGAGGGTGTCATTTCAAATGACGCCCTCACTATCCACAAAGACACTAAATATTCTTCGGCGCATTCACTTCCACCCACATCCCAGCCGTTCGGGCATTGATGCTGTTGTCGTACATGGCTTCACAAGACACAGCCGGCAGGTAA
>JALHRK010000198.1 GCA_022841505.1 Saprospiraceae bacterium
CTCCCGCATTGGAGTGCGCGAAAGTTCTTACTTTTGCGGCTTCGGTCCCATAGCTCAATGGATAGAGCACTTGCCTTCTAAGCAAGCGGTTACTGGTTCGACCCCAGTTGGGATCACTTGATTATCAAGGAGTTATGCGCATTTGCATGGCTCCTTTTTTTATCGGTTTACAGCATGGTTTACATTGCAGCCTGTTTTGCTTCTAAAAGTGCCTTTTCAGAATATTTTTTTGATAATTGAATTTAAAATATGAGTCAGGAATTCATTTGGCAATTCAATCAGTATATGGCAGATGAGTATGTTGATGAAAGCAAATACTCTCATGTAGAGTTTGCAGCGTTAAAGGCATTTGTTAGTCATTCATATGATCTTTGTGCATATATGAGAAATCAGCGCCCGCCTTATGAAGATGTTTATGAGACAGGTATTTTAGCTATATGTGATTATATCAACAGAAACAAAGGAGTAAATCCTGGGAAAATACTCTATCGAGGAACGCGCTTGCCCAACTCAATTTTTGAGAAGGTCATTCAATCTGGAAATTATTTTGATGATGCTTTCTTGTCCACAACCGATAGTCTTGATGATGCAAAACGGTTCGTGGTAATGGATCAACATGAAGACCCAGAGGAAACACACACAATGGTCTTATTTTCCATTGTCTCTCATTATACAGGCGTAGACATTAGTGACCTCTCTGTCATTCATGAAATAGACGGAAAAGAGACGATATTCAATCCCGGTACAGTATTCAAGATTATGGAAGTGAAACAAACGTTTCTTCCAAATGAAAATGCTCGAATAGTATATGAGATAATGCTTGCGGAAGAAGTCAAAAATTAACCCATGCTCTCCCGTTGCCACTGGTTCAATGGCATTTCAGCACTTTTAAAAGAAGTTCTACTTATGCCCATCTATTGAGCAGGAAATCTTCCCAACCTTTACTTCGCTTGTATGCCTGAAAACATCTGAGAAAGCGTTTTGTCGGCCTGCCCCGGTAATGGCTTTTCAGATATGGAGTAAAGATTTGTTCCTGCGAACGCCAATAACGGTCATCTAACCGGGAATACCTGGAGCGGGTTTGAGTTTCATAAAACGCGCCCTTTATGCCGCTGCGATGCTGGAAATAGCCATTGGCAAGATGCAATTTTGTGCAGCGTTCACCCGTAACGTGGCAAAGAAAGTACCACCTCAACCCGATTCCAAGGTTGGTCGGTACAGCAATCAAATCCACAAAATAATGGTAGTGCTTTTCCTTGTTGTAAGTGTAGATGAATTGCAGACTACCGCGACGATCTGTTTCAGATAACCAAACAATAATATCTACATCGCCGGTATATTCTCCCCGGCACTTCCATCGTAAATTACCTTTTCGATTCCCGGTTTTCAGGTAACCAAACTTTTTCAAGTCGGTAATGGTTACGATTTTGAGTTCATCAAAAATGATTGGGTAGTTAGATCTTCTTCCCATTGCGAAACCGTTGTAATAGCCTAAATCTTTTGAGAAGATGCCTGTTAATTGTCCAATCTGTAATGACTGTTTTATTCGTTACTTTACCCGAATGTACTACTTATCTACGTTGACAAAAGGGTAAAGTTTATGCCTGTAATAGTGCGCCCCACTTTTCGCCGGTCAGCCTCGCAACATCATCTTTCCGGGTTGTCGTTTGATGGAGTTGTTGAAGTTCAAAAAATCGCTCCCGCTTCTTTTTGTAATTTCCGGGGTTAGATTTTTGTAGGTCCGTCCAGAAATGCGGGTAGCGGCCCATTGTTAAAACGTCGCGTTCCCTCGATTTCAATCCATTCCAATCAATTTCCTCCCTGATCAATACTTTATCCCATGTTTCCAATAGGCTGCCTCCCAGTCCGGCTAATATCGTTTTATCCTGGAGGTTATCGAAGGTTAGGCCACTCCCTGAAATTGATTGTAACTGTTGCATGCGACTGACGTGCGTTTCGAGCCGAAGTAATGCCTGGTTTTTGCCGTACACTTTCAGGCTATACTTTGATAGTTCGCACACCATGCCCGCTAATTGCCGCCGTTTGGTTGACATCGGCACAAAAGCGTTGAAACCATACAGCAATAGATTGTCAATGATTTCGGCCGGTGAATAATCGAGGTTAACGCCAAATTCGACGTTATGCAAGACGAAATTTTCCGGCCGTGCTTCAAATGTATCAGCCATTAACCCGATACATGCAACCAGTTCAGGGTAACTAAAATCTGTACTGTTCAACCCGCCATGCGCAAGTTTATGCAAACTGCCTCTAACTGAACAGGTCCCCTTTTGATGGAGCGTCAAACGTAAATTATCCCATCGGGCAGAACTGTACGGTTGCGCTTCGCCGGTGTTTTCGTTGACGGGCGTAAAGAAGTCAAACTTCTGCTTCAGGGAATTAGCGTCAACGCCGTGAACCGTGCATTTGATTCCGTCTATCATCTCGCTGTTCGTTGACAATGATAGGCTGATCACGCTTTTTTTGCGCGGCGGTTTTCAATATGCGCATCGGCTTCCGCTTCTATTTCGGACAAAGTTTTGCGCTTGCCCTGTCGAATCCAGGCGATAATTTCATCCTCGAAGAAGTACAATTTTTTGCCCTGCTTGGCGTGCGGAATTTTTTTTGCAGCAACCAGGCCGTAAATGGTCGGTTTGGCAAGGTTCGACAAAGCGCTCACTCTGTCGATGTTGACAGGGATTCCCCGGACTTCGGGTTTGGGTTGGGAAAGATCGGTTTTGAGTTCGTGTAAAAGGCTTTCAATGGTAGTAAGCCTTTGGTCAATTTCAATAAATGGGTTATTCATGTGTACCAACTTGTTTTGTGATTGTTGGTACAAATATTTTAACCGAAAAAGGGCGAGGGTCGCCCGTGGGGTTACCCTAAAATTTAGGGTTACTACTTTATTTTATCTTTTTGAACTGCAAAATTAACGTGTCAATTATTTGTAATGCTTCCGAAATGCCTACCCGTTCAAAGTGTATCCGCACGGTTTCTAAATCTTGCACCGTTTTCCGACCGATTGTTCGATCAAAATGAGGGGCGGTTTTCAGATAGTCTAAAAATTTGGAGTTGTTAATAATCGCGGGGCATTCTTCGCCGGAAATGAGATGGGCAAAACGTGCAAGCAAAATCTGGTTGATCTGTCCGCCGTTTGTAGTTTCAATTCCCAGGACCTTGAAAAAAATATGAAACGACAGCGCCCATTGATGGGGCGTTAAATTCAGTCCTCTGCCTTTCGGCTGAGTTTCACACGGGATTTTATTGCAATCAGTTTCAAAGCATATGGCGCTGTCAACTTTTAACAGCGCACTTGTGTAGCGCCGAATGACATTTTCTGCATCTTCTATGGCATCTCCTGAGCAGCAACTAACAGGGTAAAGTTCGTCCTCCAAACGATTTTGTAAGTCCTTAATCGTATATTCAAAACACACTTTTATACCATACAAAAACTTCATTTTCTCTGCGTAGGTCTCTAAACTTCCTACCTGTGAATCAATGAACTTTTGTCCTCGTACCGGATCATCATTTATAAGTTGACAAATCCATGCTGGATCATCCGGGTATTCATAATTTGGATGGAGTAGTCCGCCCATTAATTCCTCAGTCAAATTCATATTCTACATGTGCTGTTTAAGTAATAATAATTAACAGCGCAAAGATATACGCACTTTGTCGATTTAAACAAATTTTAATACAAACAAAATATTATAAAATATAAAAAAATAGACGGTATTGTTTTGAAAAACCCATTTTTTAAATCAAAATTGTCGGAATAAAACTCTTTTTGTGGTATAAATGTACACTCAAAAACAATCCAAACAGAAGCGTTTTTAAAGACAATGTGACTGTTAGCGCTTCTTTCAAACAGTCTGTGTATCAGGACGATAATCGGCAAGACAGTTATTTTTATACTTTCGCCTTTGCATTTACCTATCCTGAAAAAATGAGCCAAAGCCCGTTTCATTCCATTCTGTCCCATTTCCGCAAGTTTGCCCACTCCGAACGCGATAAAGGCGATAAATTCGAGCGGCTTATGCAAGCCTATTTGCAGACAGACCCGCGCTATGCAGCCTTGTTTACCAATGTCTGGCTTTGGAATGAGTTTCCCGCCCGCCAGGATTTCGGCGGAAAAGATTTAGGTATCGACCTCGTTGCCCGCACTACCTCCGGCGATTATTGGGCTATTCAATGTAAATGTTACCAGGAAAGTGCGGTAATCGACAAGTCTGCCGTTGATTCCTTCCTTTCAACTTCCAGCAAGAACTTTAAAGACGATCAACTGCGAACCATTGGCTTTGCACATAGGCTTTGGATTTCAACGACAAATCGTTGGGGCGGCAATGCCGAGACGACTCTCCACAACCTAAATCTTCCCGTTTCGCGCCTCGGCTTGCATGACCTCGACAATGCGCCGGTCGATTGGGGAAAACTGTCCGATGGCTTGTCCGGCGAAGCCTCCCGCGCTCCGAAAAAATCCCCGATGCCGCATCAGGTCACCGCAATAGCCGCCGCACACGAACACTTTAAAACATCGGAACGCGGCAAACTTATCATGGCTTGCGGTACGGGCAAAACGTTCACCTCCTTACAAATTGCAGAAAAAGAAACCGACGGCAAAGGTGTTGTGCTGTTTCTCATTCCATCCATTGCGCTTTTGGGGCAAACCTTGCGCGAATGGACAGCCGATGCCCAACACGCCTTCAATGCCATTTGTATTTGCTCCGATTCAAATGTGAGCCGCAAACGCTCCAAAAACGAAGACTCCGACGGCTTTTCGGTGGTGGATTTGGCATTGCCCGCCTCCACCGATGTAAAAGGCATCCTGAAACAGTTTGAACAAATCCAACACGCCGGAAGCCATCCTTTAACCGTTGTTTTTTCGACCTATCAATCCATTGAAGTTATTGCCGATGCGCAGTCCGCTTTGATTGGAAAACAACAAAGCGCCGAAAATCCCTTCGGCGTTTTTGACCTGATTATTTGCGACGAAGCCCACCGCACCACCGGCGTTACATTGGCCGACGACGACGAATCGGCATTTGTAAAAGTCCACAACAACGACTTTTTGAAGGCTAAAAAGCGGCTTTATATGACTGCTACGCCGCGCCTGTTCAGCGACGATGCAAAATTGAAAGCAGCCCAAGCCAAAGCGGAGACATACAGCATGGATAAGGAAAATATTTACGGCCCCGAAATCTACCGCATCGGTTTTGGTGAAGCCGTCAACCAGGGTTTGCTTTCCGATTACAAAGTGCTGATTCTTACGGTTAGCGAAGACGACATGACCGCGCCCGTACAAAAAATGGTCGCGGATAGTACCAACGAAATCAATGCCGACGACGCTTCCAAACTCATTGGCTGCATAAATGCCCTCAGTAAAAAGATACTTGGCGACGCAGGCATTTTAAAAGAAAGCGACCCCGAACCCATGCGCCGCGCCGTCGCTTTTTGCCAAAACATCAAAGTTTCGGAAAAAACTACCCGCACGTTCAACGAAACTAAACACGTCTATTTTGAGAGCCTACCCGCCGAAACCCGCGAAGAACTGGTTAGTGTGAACGCGCAACACATCGACGGCAGCATGAACACGCCTACCCGCGACGAAAAACTTGCCTGGCTCAAAGCCAAGTCGGACGATGCCCGCGAATGCCGAATCCTAACAAACGTCCGCTGCCTGTCGGAAGGTGTGGACGTACCTTCCTTAGATGCGGTGTTGTTCCTTTCCGCCCGAAATTCGCAGGTGGATGTGGTGCAATCCGTCGGTCGGGTCATGCGTCGCGCACCTGGGAAAAAATACGGCTATATCATTATTCCCGTTGTTGTTCCGGTCGATGTTGAACCTGATAAAGCCTTGAATGACAACGACCGTTTCAAAGTGGTTTGGACGGTCCTGAATGCCCTACGCGCCCACGACGACCGTTTCAATGCCACCGTTAATAAAATAGAACTCAACAAAAGCCGTCCCGAACAAATCCTTGTTGGTAGACTCGATAATCGACAAGGCGACGACACCGAATACGCCAAAAAAGGCGATGTGCAAGACCCTACGTCGGCTGCCTACCACCGTGCGGGCGAAATCTTCAGCCGCCAACTTTCCATCCAATTCGAGCAACTGCAAAGCGTCCTGTTTGCCCGCATGGTGCAAAAAGTGGGCGACCGCCGCTATTGGGAACAATGGGCAAAAGATGTGGCCCAAATCGCCGAACGGCACATGGAGCGCATTAACCGCCTGATAAAAGACGGCAGCCAACACGCCCGCGCTTTTGCCGATTTCCTCGCCGGTTTGCAGAAAAACATCAACCCTGCCATTACGGAAGCCGAAGCGGTGGAAATGCTTGCGCAACACCTCATTACCAAACCCGTTTTCGAGGCACTTTTTGAAGGCTATTCTTTTGTAAAAAATAACCCGATTTCGGTATCCATGCAAACCATGCTCGACCTTTTGGAAGGACAGGCTTTGGAAAAGGATGCGGAAATTCTGCAAAAGTTTTATGAATCTGTGCGCACCCGCGCTGCCGGGATTGATAATGCCGCCGGGAAACAGCGCATCATTGTAGAACTGTACGACAAGTTTTTCAAGACCGCTTTCCCCAAAATGGTGGAAAAACTTGGCATCGTTTACACGCCTGTCGAAGTGGTGGATTTCATTATCCGTTCGACCGATGCGCTGCTGCGAAAAGAATTTGGCCGTTCGCTCAGCGACGAAAATATCCATATCCTCGACCCTTTCACGGGTACGGGTACTTTTATAACCCGACTGCTGCAAAGTGGCCTGATACGCCCCGAAGACCTCTACCGCAAGTACACGCAGGAAATGCACGCCAATGAAATCGTTTTGCTGGCTTATTATATCGCAGCCATCAATATCGAAAATGCGTTCCACGATGCTACGCCCGACCCGGACGACGGCATCGGCAAAGACAAGTATATTCCCTTTGAAGGCATTGTATTAACCGACACTTTCCAGTTGGGCGAAAGCGACGAAAGCGAGAAACTATTTTCCAGCATGTTTCCGCAAAACAGCGAGCGGGTACAGGCACAAAAAAAAGCGCCGCTTCGGGTTATTATTGGCAACCCGCCGTATTCCATTGGACAGAAATCCGCAAACGACAACGCGCAAAATCAGGAATATCCGAAATTAGATGAGCGCATTGCAAAAACCTACGCCGCCGCTTCCAATGCCGGGCTGAATAAATCGTTGTACGATGCCTATATCAAAGCCTTCCGTTGGTCAACCGACCGTCTCGATCCAAAAAATGGGGGTATTATCGCTTTTGTCAGTAACGGTGCATGGCTCGACGGCAACAGTACTGACGGCTTCCGCAAATGGTTGGAAAAGGAATTTTCTTCTATTTACGTTTTCAATTTGCGGGGCAACCAGCGCACAAGTGGCGAACTTTCCAGAAAAGAAGGCGGCAAAATTTTCGGCTCCGGTTCACGTACACCCATTGCCATTACTTTTTTGGTGAGAAACCCCAAAGCCGCCACCGTCCCAGCTACGATTCATTACTATGACATTGGGGACTATCTCAACCGGGAAGAAAAACTTGGCATCGTCCAAAAATTCGGCTCGGTAGAACACCCGGAAATAGCTTGGCAAATTCTGCAACCCAACGAGCATGGCGATTGGCTGAATCAACGGGATGATGTATTTGGGGAGTTTTTGCCATTGGAACCAGAGAAGAAATATGATTCCTCCTCAAAATCATTTTTTACAACTAATTCACTTGGAGTTGGGACGAATCGAGATGCTTGGTGCTACCAGAGTTCTATTCACCAACTGAAATCCAATATCCAGAAAACACTTGCCAATTACAATGAACAGCGGGCTGAATTTGACAAAAGGAAAATCGAACAGCCAAATTTAAAAATCGAAGAGTTTTTGACTTTTGATTCTACAAAAGGCAATTGGACAGATACTTGGATTCGTGATGCCGGAAGAAGAGTAGAGTATATGTTTGATGAAAAATGCCTTGCTGAAGCGATGTACCGTCCATTTTTCAAACAAAAACTTTATTTCTCACAACGTCTTATCCATCGTGTTTACCAAATTCCTAAAATTTTCCCCACCCCCACCGCCGAAAATCGGGTCATCTGTGTCTCCGGCGTGGGTGCAAGTAAGGATTTTTCGCCTTTGATGAGTGATTGCATTCCTGATTTGCAAATGCAATTCAACGGCCAATGTTTCCCCCTCTACTACTACGAAGAACGCGCTAAAGCCTCCCCTTCGCTGTTCGATGCAGCCAATGAAAACGAACATGTCCGCCGCGATGGGGTTTCTGATTTCATCCTTGCACAAGCGCGGTCGCGCTATGGTGAGCGCGTGACCAAAGAAGATGTTTTTTACTATGTGTATGGATTTCTGCACAGTCCCGACTACCGTACCCGCTTTTCGAGCGACTTAAAAAAGATGTTGCCCCGGCTGCCTTTGGTAGAGGCTCCGAAGGACTTTTGGGCATTCAGCAAGGCAGGCCGCGACCTTGCCAAACTGCACCTGGAATACGATAATTTTAGTATTGCGCCCACTGCTGAACCTATCGGAGTGGTAGTACGTGGTGCGGAAAGCGGGCATTTCCGGGTAGAAAAAATGCGCTTCCCCTCGAAAGACAACAAAAGCACAATCCTTTTCAATAGTCAAATCGTGGTGGAAAATATCCCGGCCCTGGCTTACGAATACCAGGTCAACGGGAAATCAGCCATTGAATGGGTCATGGAACGCTACGCGGTCACGACACACAAGGACAGCGGCATTAAGAACGACCCGAACGATTGGGCGGCTGAGGTGGGCAATGAGCGGTATATTTTGGATTTGCTGTTGTCGGTTATTCGGTTGAGTGTGGAGACGGTCGGAATTGTGCGGGGTTTGCCGGGTACGGGGTTTGTGGATACGGAAGTGGTGGTGAGTCCGATTTGAGGGGGGGGGCGAATTTAAGCCGGAAAAATGCCCTACGCCACCTCACCAAGCCGCTCCCGCAACTTCGCCAACATCATAACCCGAATATCTGCCGACCGTTTCACTTCTTCGTATGGCAGTTTAATGACGATGTAGCGCACACCTTCTTCGACCCAATCGTCGTCGCCCCGATCATCGTTGGTACAGACATAGGTAATACCCACATCTTTCTTTAGGTGGTTAAGTTTGGAAGCGATAAAGGAGGTATCTACTTTATCGGCTACATCCTGTTCGACAATTTTTGTGACTGTGACCAAGGGATAAGTTTTTTTGCAAAGTTAGGGGATTTGAGTAAAAAAGCAATCCCTACCGGCGTATCGGATTGTAAGGCGGTCTTATGAGCCTTAGTTCTTCTTCCCTGACAAGATTTTCAGGAAGCAAAGGGTACATGTAAATTTTCTTCTTTTCTTCTTTGAGGCATTCGTGTAACGTTCCCCGAAATTGAACGATGTAGCTAACTCTGTTGCTTCTGAGAAATTTATAGTCATAACGCCCTTGCTCACCTTTTGTCGTTGTCCCGTATTTCCAAACTTCACCGGCTTTCAAAAAGTATAACGCTAAGCCACTGTGTACGCAGGTGTACCAGCCGTCCGTAAGCGCTATTAAAGCGTATTGTTCCGCTTCGTCGGCTTCGTCGAGGTGGCTTTGTAGTTCTTTCCGGTGTTTGGCAGTTAGTTGTGCTTCGCCGTTGACATATTCTACCACGTCGCGCCATTTGAGTGCGCATACAATCAGGACGGCAGCAGCAATGACAAAGGGTAACAGGTTTGTCTTTTTCTTTTCAGGTGGTTCAAATTTTGGTTGTACTACTTCCGCTCCCATATTTTACATTAGGCGTTTGGTTAAGTTATATTATGAAAAATGCAATGTGTTAGTATTGTCCCTGCTGTTTGTTTTCGACGAAGTTAGCATTACAACAAACCCTTGTTGGCTTCTTCAATCACGCTGTTCTCGAATGCGTCCAGGTAGATTTGGGTAACGGATTCGGATTCGTGCCCCATTGCCTCGCTAATGACAGCCGTTGAATTACCTTGCATTTTCAAAACCGTTGCATAACTATGCCGTGCTACGTAGGTGGTAAGCGGCGTTTCAATACCGGCCATTTTGCCGATTTCTTTCAAATTCTTGTTAATGCGGCTCGTTAGTGCCTGGATGCGGTTATCTATCTGGATAGGAGTAATGTGTCGGTCGGTGAATAGTATCGGGAAAACGTAGTTGTTGGGATTGCTGCCCGATAATGCCCTGTAACGTTCCAAAATCTGAATGGCAGGTTCTAATAGTTTCAGATTGAACCTCTTGCCCGTTTTGGAACGGGTGTACCGAAGCCGGTCTTGTTCGATCTGAGACCAACGCAAACGCGCTATGTCGATCAGGTTTATACCCTGATTATAGAAACTGAAAACAAACACGTCTTTTGCCAATTGTACCTGAAATTGTTTGGAAACGTCGAGTGCCTCGATCTTGCGAATGTCTTCCCTGCTGATTGCTCTTTTTCGGGTTTCAGTTTCAAATTTTGAAATTTTGAAATCGTTGAAGGGGTAAAGACCCTTGCTAATTACCTTTTTTCTGATAGCGTGGTTGAAAACCGCCCGAAGGGTACGGAAGTAAACCGAAATCGAAGTTTCGGCCATGTTTCGTTCTCTGCAATATGTTTCCCAGCGGTTCAGGAAATCCTCGTTCACATTGAAGAAAGGCAGGGTTTCACTTTTGTCTGTAAATCGCTGCAAAGCCTGTTTAATGTCCTTATATACATTAGCGTTACCGATCTTCTCTTTTTGGATGAATTCTGCAATCAGCGCGTCCATATATGCGAACACATCGTTTTTCCCTTTGGGCTTTTTTACACTTGAAACCAGGCTGTCGGAGGTAAAAGCCTGTTCGTATAGTTTCAGGTCTAAAGCCTTGTTTTGGAGTTCGGCAATACGTTTGGCGACAATCGTTTCAATTTTCAGTTTGTCCGGGTGGTTCTTCTTCGGCTCGTTTTTCTGGAAGTTCCATTTGTCCGCATGGCAACTGATACCCAACGCCGAATATTTACGCTTTCCATCCTTCGTTACAACGAGCATTAAGGGGTGTTCCCCGTTGGAAAGTATTTTAGATTTGTAAAGGGTAACCCGGATGGTAGCGTCTTGAATCATTGCGTATTGGTTTACGGTTTACATAATGGTTTACACAAAGAAACGAATAAACCATGAATAACCATAAACATCAAGACAAAATATTTTACATTTGCTTGATTATCAGTACTATTTGATACGGTAAAATATGAGCGATAAGAATAGAGCACTTGCCTTCTAAGCAAGCGGTTACTGGTTCGACCCCAGTTGGGATCACTTTACAAGAAGAGGAGTTGCGTCAGATGGCGTGACTCCTTTTTTGTTTGGCACATCGATTTCC
>JALHRK010000199.1 GCA_022841505.1 Saprospiraceae bacterium
CCATCATCATCGCACACCGGTTGGCTACAATCCGGGACGTAGACTGCATCTATGTCATTGACGGGGGCCAAATTGTGGAAAAAGGCACCCACGATGAACTTTCTTCGATTGAAGATGGCGCTTACAATGCCCTCGCAAAATTGCAATTTGACATCATCGCATAATGACTTTCGTCTACTATCTTTTGTCTAATATCTTACATCTCAACGCCATGAGCTCGATTAAAAAAACTGCGCAAATCAACATCATCGTCAGCTTAGACGAAAGCGGCATCCCGGCTAAAATGGAATGGCAAGCCGAAGGCCAGGAACTACAAGCCTGCAAAGCCATGTTGCTTTCCCTGTTCGACGAAACGACGAAGGATACCCTCAAAATTGACCTTTGGACAAAAGAAATGCAGGTGGTGGAAATGGATCGTTTCTTTTTCCAAACCCTGCGCGCCATGGCAGACACCTACCACAAAGCGACTCAGAATCAGGCGCTTGCCGCGGATATGCAACGGTTTGTGCAGTATTTTGGTGAGCAGACGGAGATTTTGCCGAAGCCCTAATGCTCAAAAAAACGTATTCAAAGAATCGAGCGCCGGAAAATCTATCGGCAGCAAGGTATCCGCTGCCAGCGAATCGGCCATCAATTCTTCTGCTGATTTGATCCGCATGGTACATTCCAATTCGCGGGAAATCTCGGGCGGGAGCTCCGGGAATTTTGATTCTTTCCAATCCGCAAAAGCCGGGTCTTCCAATAGTTTTTTCATAAAAAATCCCCAAACCGGCAAAGCGGTCGCTGCGCCCTGACCATACTCAAAATTGCGGAAACGCACCAAGGGAGAATCGCCCCCTACCCACGCGCCGGCAACCAGATTTGGCGTAAAGCCAATGAACCAGCCATCTGCCTGGTTTTGGGTGGTGCCGGTTTTCCCGGCAATCGCATAATTATACAATCCATATTTCCATTTCAGGCGGCTGGCAGTGCCGTAAGAGGCCACCGACTGGAGCATGTGCGTCACCATATCGGCCTGGGTTTCGGTCAGGATTTGCTCCGGCTGCCCCTGGTCAAAACGGGCCAATATTTTCCCGTCGTGCGTTTCGATGCGGCTGATGACGATTGGTTTGGTTTTCCGGCCCCGACTGGCAATGGCGCCAAACGCGCCAACCATGTCGTAGAGCGACACTTCGGCGGTGCCCAAAGCGATGGAGGGCTCTTCCGGAATTTCGCCAGTAATGCCTAAGCGGCGCGACAAATCAATCACCGGTTGCACGCCCGTGCGCATGATGAGGGAAACAGAAATGGTATTCACGGAATTGGTCAGCGCGCCCTGCATGGAGTAGGAACCGCCGTATTTGCCGTCGGAATTTTGTGGCACCCAATCGTCCTCGTCTTTTCCTTCCGGGCTGATGTGCGGATCCGGGTCATCCCGGCGCGGGTCTTTGATGGCCCAGTCGCCTTTTGCGTATTCGTGATAAACCGTCAGGCGATTCGGCAATTGTTCGCAGGGGGGAATGCCGCTGCGCAAAGCCTGCGCGTAAATAATGGGTTTGTAAACGGAACCGGTTTGCCGCTGTGCGCGGACGTGGTCGTACTGAAAATGATCGTAGTCAATACCGCCCACCCAGGCACGGATGTAACCCGTATAGGGTTCCATGGCCATAAAGCCCACCTGAAGCAACGCAAAATGGTAGCGAACAGAGTCTAACGGACTCATTTCCACCTCAGTGTCTCCTTCCCAGCTAAAAATGGTCATCGGAATTTTTTCTTCAAATTTTGCCATAATCTCGGCCTCCGACAGGCCTTCCTCCACGTGTTGCTTGTAGCGCTTCGACGCCCGTACGGCCTGATCAATAACAGCGTCGTCGCCCCAGGGTTTCTGGCCGCGCCAGTGGCGGTCGAACGTGCTTTGCAACTGGCTCATTTGTTCTTTCACCGCTTCTTCCGCAATGCGCTGAATGTCAGAATTCAGGGTGGTATGGATTTTCAAACCATCTTTATAAAGATCGTAGGGGTCGCCGTTGGGCTTGCGCATTTCCGACAGCAGTTGCAACGCTTCCTGGCGTACAAACTCCCGAAAATACGGCGCAACGCCCTGGTTGTTGACCACCGGATTGTAATTGGTGACCAAAGGCAGTTGCTGCAAAGAATCGCAAAGGGGTTTGCTGAGGTAGTTGTTTTTCAGCATTTGCGAAAGCACTACGTTCCGGCGTTGTTTGGTCCGATCCGGCGCTTTTTCGGGGTTGTACGTTGAGGTCGCTTTCAGGGAGCCGATCAACGTGGCGCCTTCTTCAATCGTCAACTCAGCCGGAGCTTTGTTGAAAAAGCGCCGGGAAGCCACATCGAGCCCGTAAATGTTTTCGCTGAATGGCACGGTATTCAGGTAGAGCGCCAGCAATTGCTCTTTATTGTAGGCGCGTTCCAGCCGGCGGGCGGTAATGATTTCACTGATTTTATTGATGGGCAGAGAAAGCACCATATAGTTTTTGCGCTGGAAAAGGTTCTTAGCCAATTGTTGGCTGATGGTACTGCCCCCGCCGCCGGAATCGTCGCGGCGCAAAATGGTGCGGAAAAGTACCCGACCCCAACTGCGATAGTCTATGCCTTTGTGCCTGAAGAAGCGTTCGTCTTCCGTTGCCACCAAAGCCTGGATGGTGTGTTTCGGGATATCCTCGTATTTGACAACGGTGCGGTATTGGTTGAAGTACCTGCCCAACAACACGCCGTCCGCAGAATATATTTCCGAAGCAATCTGGGTTTGCACCTCGCGCAGTTCGCGTACAGAAGGGACAGATAGCGCAATGCCCATCCAAAACAAAATGAGCAGGCCGACCAAAACGCTGAATACCCGCGTAGGCCAGGCAATCCATTTTGACAGCCGCGGCCATTTTTTTTCAAAACGCCGCCACGGCCCCCAGACGTATTCCCATGCTGCGCGTGTTTTTTGTCCTGCTACTTTTAGTTGCTGTTGCCACTTCATAAAAGAGGGTGAAGATTGGATTGAATACTGCAATAACGCAAAGCTAAGTTTTTCGGACATACGGGAAACAGAGAAATTTTCAACATGCCCTTTATTGCTCGCGCAACAACCTTAAAGTATGCTTTAATCCTTTGTTGCTGGCCCATCCCCCGTGTCCGGGAATGACGTATTTCGGTTTGCGGCAAACTTTCATAACCCGCCTGATCGAAATTCCCCACTCGTCCAGCACGGCATCGGCAATATTGCCCAAGCCTTCGCTTTCCGTACTTTTCACAAAACACCCGCCATACAACACCTTTTCCTGTTCGAACCAAACGACGATGTTGTCTTTCGTGTGGCCGCCGCCGGGGTAAATGGTTTTAAAACGGTGTTGCCCGATCTGGAACAGGGTGTCTTTTTCAAAATAAAACTCAGCCTGCTGTTCGCCACGCGCCCTGCAGGAGTCTAACGTTTCCTTTGAACTCCAGGTTGCGATGCCCTGTTCCCGAAACCAGTTTAATCCGCCAGTTCGGTCGTCGTGAAAATGGGTGGAAAGACATAGGACAACCTTTTTTTGATGACGCGCCTGAATGCTGTCGAGCAAAGGTGTTCGTTGGGCAGGATCCCAGGGGATATCAATCATGACAACCCCTGCCTCCGTCACCACGTACATGCTGTTGGCAGGAACCGCAATCCCCCGGTATTTATTCCAGGTGGTATACACATAAAAATCGCCGGTAAGGTGGGAGATTTTCAACTTTACAGAATCAGCCTGGCCAAATACGCTGCCAGAAAAAACGCATAAAGCGCACCATGCAAGTATGGTGCGCTTTATGTTTTCGGGTATCCATTCCATCTTAAAAATCACTGCTTCCACTGTCTGAAAAGTTGCTCAATAAAAAGGTGAGGCCGATTTGCGGCATCAGTAAAGTCGTGGGAGAAGATTTTTCCTCAAACGCATCAATGGGTTCGTCGTAGTTGACATTATCGCCGGGTTTGCGAACTAAGTAGCTGGCATTTGCGCCGGGCAGAAAAGCACAACGCAGGTCAAGCAAAATGCCCTGGGAGCGCGAAATATCAAATTGGATGCCCAATGCGCCGCCATAGCTGAAGGCCCAGTCACCAGTTTCTATCCGGCTTTCTTCATCATTATTGTCGGGGTCGCCGTCGTTGTCGTCTTCAATGAGGCGGGTGCGGGTGAACAGGTTTTTGGTTCCCACCATGCCATCGAGGTAAGGCCGAACCGGGCCATTGATATTGGGCTGGATACGCAACATGCCGTGCATCATAAAAATGCTGTTGCTGGTGCGCAGTTCGTAATCTCTCAAAAAGCCGCCGACATTAACGGTGTAATCAATGGATTCGCGGTCATAAGACATTCCGGAAAATTCTGCGCCGGCGTACAAAGGCATTGTGCCAAGTTGGAACAACAGCAGTCCGCCGCCGCCAATGCCGATCCGGTCGAGGTTTTCTTTAAAATCCTGCTGGGGAATCCCCAATTGGAAGTTACCGTTCAGGTAAACGCGCCAGGGATTGCCGCTATCCGTTTCCTGGGCCTTGGCCACAGGGATGGCGAGCAAAAAAAGCAAGCAAAAATTCAGGTATTTCATACGGGTAATTTTCTTACAAAAATAAGGGGTTCACACATTATGCGCACAAAACATTTGACATTCTTCGACCTTTGCCTATTTTTATGCGATGCTCTAGCATATAGAGCAGCCAGACGGCCATTTTTCAGGCATCAATGAAATTTGCCGGGCCTGACGGCGCGAGGTATATTATTATTCATCAAAAACCTGTTTAGGATGAAGTTTGAGATTTTTCAAAGCGAAACCAGCGACAAATTCTACTTCCGACTCAAAGCGGGCAATGGCCAGATCATTCTGTCCAGCCAGGCTTATGCCAGCAAAGCCAGCTGTAAAAATGGTGTGGAATCCGTAAAAACCAACGCGGCCAGCGATGCTAACTTCGAACGCAAAGAAGCCGCCAACGGAAAGTTCCACTTCAATTTACTGGCCGCCAACAAGCAAGTCGTTGGCTCCAGCCAGATGTACGCTTCAAAAGCGACCATGGAAAATGGCATCCAGTCGGTAATGACCACAGCCCCTCAGGCCAGTGTGGAAGACCTGACGGGAGGGAAAGAGTAGCGTTTTCCGGAAGGAAGCATAAGTTAAAGGTTAAAGGATAAAGTAGAAAGGATAAAGCAGGAACCACGCATCCTGACGATATTCCTTACTTCCCTTTAACCTTTATCCTTCTTTCTACGCTCTACTTTTTACTTTCTACCTAAAAAGACATGAGCCACCCCGAAAATCCGGAATGACTCATGTGCTGAATATATGAATCTGATCTAGTTTTTCACCCGCTTGCTTTCGTCTTCCAGACCCGTTGCCCGGCGACGTGCGCCTTTCACGTTCTGGTTTCCAAAGCGGTAGTTAAAGTTCAGCTTGATCTGGCGCGATTCCCAGTTGCCGGAACCCCTGATGACCAGGCCCGGGATGGCGTCGCTGTAGCTCCGCCAGGGCGCTGTCAGCAAGATGTCGGTTATGCTCAGTTTTAGGGTACCTTGCCCTTTCAGTACGCCCCGCTGGATTCCCATGTCCAAAGATCCCTGCGGCTCGCTCAACCAGCTTCCGCCCCAGATGGATGCGGAGTTGAACCAACCCGAGATTTCATAAGTAAAGCCTTTCGGCAAATTGAATGTTTGCTCGGCGTAAAAATTCCAGGCGATCGGTGTTTCCGCTTCAAACTGGTATTCCGGGAAATTAGCCTTATAAATGGATTTGTACATCGTGACGTTCACGTAGCCATTCCACCATTTTTTGATGGGGGTCGGACTGGCTATGCTGATGGCGTAGTTGTCCTGCGAAGCTAAGTTGCGGTAATTGATGAAGCTTCTGTTCGGTTGACTCGCGTCAAATTCTACGATGTCGGTAATCAAATCCGTCGTGCGGGAGTAATTCACACTCAGGGTGGCCATTTGCATGGCGGTATATTTCAATTCATAGCTGTCGGCGTACTGCGGCTTGAGGAAAGGGCTGCCTTTGCGGAACGTTAACTCATCCAGGCGCCACTCAAACGGGTTCAAATCCTGGTAGCTCGGTCGGTCAATCCGACGGCTGTAAGTCAGGTTAAGCGTGTGCATCGGGTGGAGTTGGTACGTCAGCGCTGCGCTTGGGAACCAGTCAATGTAATCGCGTTCCACATAATCTTCCGGTTTTGCCGGAATGGATGGGTCACGTTCGAGGTCGCCAATCGAATGGGTATTTTCCATCCGAAGGCCGGCTTGCACAGACCATTTTGCAGAAAGCGGCGTAAAAAAGTTGACATACCCTGCATTCACCTGCTCCGTGTACGTAAAATGGTTGCTTTGTTCGATGTCGCGTACGTTTTGATTGTCCACTACATTGAAAAAGTCGAACGTGTTGTCGGTTTTTACATTTGCAATTTTGAAGCCCACACCGAGGGTGGTCGCTTTTTGCTTGCCCAATTTGCGCTCGTAGTCACCCTTCACCGTCCAGATGTCAATGTCAGAAGGGGTGTCGGTTGCGAAAGCTCGCATGGAGAGCATTTCGCTTTCGTCGGCATTTTTGTAAAAGTTGGGTTGGAAACTTTCGTTGGTCGAGCGGAAAAATCCGCGGTCTGCGTCAAACGTAAACTCATTGCCCAGCGTATCCGCAAAACGGTAGTTGAAGTTGAAGTTTGCATTGGTGTTGTTTCCAGTAATCAAATTGGAAGCAATCAGGATGGAATCAATGGCAGAAGGGTTTGCAGCCGGTGAAATCAACGTCCGGCTGTTGCTGTCCCATGAACGATTCATGAAATTGGTATTGAGGTTCGCCAGCACACCAAAGGTATGCTTCGTGCCCACCGAAAGGTCGGCGCCGATTTTCGCATTAAAAGGGCTTCCTTCGCTCACTTGTTTCTGGCGCTGATCGAACACTTTATCGTTCTGAATGCGGTACAAATTCATACTATTGTACCATTCGTCATAGCCGCCGCTTGCGTTGCCAAAGATGTTTACCGATTTGTTGCGGTGGTTGAGGTTAAGGGAAGCATTGGCTTTCGGACCTTCGCCATAAGCGCCGCTGAGGTTGACGGAGCCGTTGGTGCCGAAGTTTTTATTTTTCTTGAGGCGGATGTTGACGATGCCGGCATTGCCAGATGCGTCAAACTTGGCGGAAGGGTTGGTGATGACTTCAATGGCTTCGATGTCGCTGGCGTTCATACCTTTGAGCAGGTTGGCCAATTCTTGCGGGCTCATGTACGAGCGCTTGCCGTCAAGGTAGACTTCCACCCCGTTTTTGCCGCGCAACTGGATATTTTCATTGTTATCAATGACCACACCCGGAGTTTTGCGCAACAGTTCCAGTCCGTTCGAGCCGGCTGCCGTGATACTCGCTTCCACGTTGAAAATGGTGCGGTCGGCTTTCACTTCGATCAGCGGCTTTTTGGCAGCAACCGTAACCGTGCTTAATTCCGTTGCCTGGATGCCCAGCTTTACCAGGTCGAGGGTCATTTCGCCGCCATTATAGTTAAACACAGGGCTGAAGTACTTATCATAGCCAATCAGGCTGACATGTAGGTAATACTCGCCTGCTTTTGGGTTGGGCAATTCGTAAGCGCCATCCAGTTCTGCAACAGCGCCTTTTGCAAGGGTGGAATCAGCGGCGTTCATCAGCATTACTGTTGCAAATTCAGCAGGTTTGCCGTCTGGCAACAAGGCTTTGCCGCTAATTTTCTGGGCTGTCGCAGCGGACAGGCCCAATGCCAGCAGGGCTGCTGACAAGAGTAATTTTTGTAACATCACAGTCGGGTGTTTGAAAAATAATTAAATGTCATCTCAATGTCAAATACGGACGCAAGTTGCATCGCATCCGCCGAATTCGGAACCACACTTAGACCGAAAGGTTCATTTAACCGATCAGTAGGACTACGTTTCGACGAACGGCAAATACTAACATTGCTAAAAGTAGGGATGCGAAAAGAGGGGGAATACCACTATAATGAAGGGAAATTATGATAAAGTAAAACAGTGAAAAAATTGAGTATCTGGAGATTTAAAGATTAAAAAAAACCGCCATAGTGGGACAAATTCTGAAGATTAAGCATTTCAAAAAGCTGATAATCTGAAAGATAACAACTATTATTGAGCCCTTATGGGGAATGCTTAGGCGTTCGCGATAACAGGCTATATTGCCTGTATGATCATTTATAGTTTGTCAAGTAAAACCAAAACAATGCGTTTATTCCTGCATACTTACCCAATATTTTGGGTGTTTATCGTTATGCTTTACTGTTGTAACAATAGCAAGCAGATTCGTCCGGCACCCGATCCGGGCAACAGCGGGGCCTTTCACGATTCCAACAAACAGACCATTCCCGTAGGCGGCAATGCCTGGATGGATAATGGCGGCATACTTTCTGAGACTGGCCTGGCAGATTGGTCAGATCCGCAAACCGTTTGTACCATCTACATGCGGATCACCAAACCAGGAATGCTAAAAATTTCCCTACTGCTCCACCCACAGGCAGGCAAAACCAACCTTAAAGTAAGCCTTTTTAATAACAGTAAGACAGTGGCGGTTGAAGGCAATACGCAAAAGGAGTTTTTTGCCGGCGAATGGCAGGTAACTGAACCCGGGTATATTCCAATTTCTGTTCAGGGCATTTCCAGGTTCGGGAAATCCTTCGGTGTCTTGTCTGCCATTGTGGTAAGCGGTGGGGCGGTTAGTCCAGAACTCAGCTTCGTACGTTCCAACGAGGGTGATTATTTCTATTGGGGGCGTCGCGGCCCATCTGTTCATTTGAATTACAATACCCGGAAACTGGACAACATCGAATGGTTTTACAGTGAGGTTACCGTTCCAAAAGGCAACGATGTGATGGGTTCTTATTTCATGGCCAACGGCTTTAACGGAGGTTATTTTGGCATGCAGGTCAATTCAGACAAGGAGCGTCGCATCCTTTTTTCGGTGTGGAGCCCTTTCGAAACAGACGATCCGGGTAACATCCCGCAGGAAGATAAAATTGTCTTGTTAAAAAAAGGAGAAAATGTAAATACAGGCGAGTTTGGCAATGAAGGCTCCGGCGGTCAGAGCTACCTGGTGTATCCCTGGAAGGCAGGCAACACCTATCGGTTTCTTCTACACGGAAAACCAGAAGCCCAAAACGCTACGGTTTATACGGCTTATTTTTATGCACCCGAAGACCAGAACTGGCGCTTGATTGCCAGCTTCAAACGCCCCAAAACGAATACTTACCTGACTGATTTGTACTCGTTTCTGGAAAATTTCATTCCCGAAACCGGCAACATACAAAGGATGGCCCTTTATGGCAACCAATGGGTCGCAGATGCCAATGGCCGATGGACGGAGTTGACCCAAATTACCTTTACCGGAGATGAAACCGCCAGAAAAAACTTCCGCAAAGACTATGCAGGCGGGGTAGACAATGGTCGGTTTTATTTGAAGAACTGCGGCTTTTTTAATGCTTTTACACCATTGGATCAGGAGTTTACCCGGCCAGCTGGGAAGGTACAGCCCGTGGTAGATCTGGGGGGATTGCGGTGAAAAAGGATAAATCACTGTTTCACCATCACCTCACTCCGCATCCCATCTGCCCCAAACAGGTGAACGACATAAATGCCGTTCGGCAAATCCCGGCAATCAACCCTTTGGGTACCAGGAGCAAGTCCGTCATGCGTTTTAACCTGTTTTCCTGAAACATCAAAAAACAAAGCGCTTGTAAATCCTGCCGGGATTTGGAGGATCAATTCATCTAAAACCGGGTTTGGAAAAAAGAAAGGCCCTTTTCGCTTTGCAACCTCCGAAAGGCTGGTGATGTATTGCGCGCCGACGAATACAATCCGGTATAGATTGGGTGCAACCCGAACTACGGAAGGGTCGCCGCCGTTCAGGTTGGTGGCCACAAACCCGCTCCAAACGCCGCCATTTGGCGAGGCTTTGTACCAAATCATTGGGCCACTGCCGTAGAAGCGAAGTTCGTTTTCGTTGTTGAGCATTAAATTGCCCGTCCAGTTGTGGGTGTTGTCGGAAGGGATGCTGGCAACCTGCGAAAAGTGGACCCCGTCGGGCGATACAAAGTGGTAAGCACCTTCCTGCGGTGCGCCAATCGGCGCCGTGTAGTGCCAGCCCTGGCCAAATTCAATCACTGCGGGATCAATAACTCTGTTGTCGGCCACATCTACCCTTGCATTGGGCTCAAAGACATAATGCAGACCGTCAGTGCTTACCGCAGAATAGGTATTGACGCTGGCGTCGAGCCCTATGGGGGGCGAGCCAACACTGGAAGAAAAGTAGATGCGCAGGCTATCGGCAGAAAGTACGGCCAGTGTTGGGTCGAAAGGCCGTTGGTAGCCGACAGGAAAATTGAGCAGTTGTATGGGCTGAGGCGGCGTCCAGGTCAACCCGTTGTCGTACGAATATTTGACCGCCACGCGATCCCAGCTCGGGGAACCGACCGGCAACCGAAACCACTGAAACACGCAAACAAGCGTATCCCCTTTCCATTTGATCATGGAAGGCACACCCGATGAATCCTGAAAAATGACGGGCACATCGAAGGTGACGCCGTCGGTGGAAGTTGCTGTCATTAGCGGCCTGCGCCAGGGCGGGTTGTTCTGGGCGGTCAGGGTAATTGCCGTGCAGCAAATTAAACACAGCAAAAGCATGTCGTGTGTTTTGGAAGACATTGCAAATTGGGTTTAGTAGGTGAAGGGTTTTGCGCGAAGCGATAAAGATACAACGCTCGCGCTGAGGCGGCAACTGAGCGAAGTCGAAGTTCCGCCTCGCGTGTACTATTTTTCGGGTTTTACCCGAAGCAATTACAGCGCAAATCTGTTCTTTACCCCCCTACGACTTTGGTTTTACACAACGGCACAACACTCACAACGAGCAAGCATACCAATCCCCACTCACAGCATAACACTCTTCCTTCCTTCCTTTGCGGCGAAAACCTCGTCTATTCACCGCATTTTTGCGGCAATTAATCCCTATATTTGCCGCAAGAAAAGTTAAGAGATGCCAAAATAGACCCGGTATTGAAAGCTGCAATTGCCCACTCTTGGTTCATTATCATCCACCCTTTTGATGATGGCAATGGCAGGATTGCACGTGCGGTTTCAGATTTATTACTTGCCCGGGCTGAACGAAGTCGGGAGCGATTTTACAGTTTGTCCAATCAAATCCTGATAGAAAGAAAACGATATTATGAGGTGTTACAACAGGTTCAGCATAGCACCGGCGATATTACAGAATGGTTGAACTGGTTTTTTCATTGCCTGAAAAAAGCTTTGTTAGAAACAGAAAATACGTTGC